>CAZZZA010000042.1:0-20760 GCA_964658455.1 uncultured Lichenihabitans sp. | reverse complement strand
GTCGCCGTCGCCGGCACCACCGTCACCGCGCAGCCCGCCTGCACCAGGCAGCGCAGGATGTTGCGCTTGGCGCCGTAATCCACCGCCACCACACGCCTGGGCGCGCCGTCCGGCCGGCGGGCCGACCGCGCGTCGCCCGCCCAGGTGCCCTGGTCCCAGACATAGCTCTGCGTGCAGGAGACCTGCTTCGCCAGGTCCATGCCCTCGAGCCCGGGCCAGTCCTGCGCCGCCCGAAGCAGCGCCGCCGGATCGAAGCCGCCCTCGGCCGGATGGCACAGCACCGCGCTCTGCGGCCCGTGATCGCGGATGCGCCGGGTCAAGGCGCGGGTATCGACGCCGCAGATGCCGGGAATGCCGCGCGCGAGCAGCCAGGCATCGAGGCTGCGCGCCGCGCGCCAGTTCGACGGCTCGGTCAGGTCCTCCTTGACCACCAGCCCGAGGGCCGCGACCGCGGCGGCCTCGTCATCCTCGCCGTTGGCGCCGACATTGCCGATATGCGGGAAGGTGAAGGTGATGATCTGCCCGGCGAAGGACGGGTCGGTCAGCGTCTCCTGGTAGCCGCTCATCCCGGTGGAGAAGCAGATCTCGCCCACCGGGTGCGCGGCCCGGTGCTGCCCGGTGCGCGCGCCGAAGCCGCGTCCCCACAGCATGGTGCCGTCCGCCAGCACCAGCACGGCGGTGGCGCCGTCTGGCCTGGCGGCCGCGGACGGGTGCTCGGCTTCGCGCATTCTGGACTCCGGGGCAGGGGAAGAGGCGGGTTGCAGGTCGGCGAGGGTGAGGTCGCTGGCGGCCAGGATCGCGGTCCAGTGCTTCGGCGGCACCGCGCGCGCCTGGCGCCATTTGCGGATCGCCTCGGTGCCGACATTGGTCAGGCGCGCCGCCCGCGCGGGCCCACCCAGCCGTTCCAGAATCATCTCGACAGAGAGCGGCATACGATTGAGCCTTCCAGTCTCGCCGCGCAGCCCATATCAAGCCAGGCAGAGAGTGGGAAGAAAATTCCCACATTATTTCCGGAGACCAGCCATGACCCTGCGCGCCCGCTTCACCGACAGCCTGAAGACCGCGATGAAGGCCAAGGACGCCCCGCGCCTGTCGACGCTGCGCATGATCACCGCCCGGCTCAAGGATCTCGACATCGCCGCCCGGCCGAAGGGGGTGACGGAGATCCCGGAGGACGAGATCGTCTCGATGCTGCGCAACATGGTCAAATCGCGCATCGAGGCCGCCGCGCTCTACGTGCAGGGCGGCCGCGCCGAACTCGCCGCCAAGGAGCAGGCCGAGATCGCGGTGATCGAGAGCTTCCTGCCGGCGCCGATGGACGAGGCGGCGCTGGCCCGGGCGGTGGACGATGCCGTCGCCGAGACCGGCGCCGCCTCGATGAAGGACATGGGCAAGGTGATGGCGGCGCTGAAAGCCAGGCACGGCGCCGACCTCGATCTCGGCCGCGCCAATGCGCTCCTCAAGGCGCGGCTATCGGCCTGACCGACGCCGCCGGGTTGAAGAAGCGCAGCCGCCGCAGCAGCGGGATCGACAGCATGGCGAGGTTGTTCCAGCCCGGCAGCGCGAAGGCGAGCAGCAGTGCCGCCAGCGCCGCCAGCGGCATGATCAGCGTGCCGCGCCGCTCGCCCAGCACCGCGTCCGGCGGCGCATGCGGGTCGAGCAGCGGCGGCCGCAGCGCCGCCAGCGCGCAAGCCGATTTGAGCAGCGCGGTCAGCAGCAGGCAGGCGCCGTAGAACACGAACGGCACCGGGTTGGGCGCGGTCTGGCCGAGCAGCGCGCTGGCGAACGGCAGGAACGCCACCGACATCAGCAGCAGCAGGTTCCACCACAGCAGCGCCCGGTCGACCCGCACGATCAGCGACAGCAGCTTGAGATGCTGCATCCAGATCATGCCGACCACCAGGAAGCTGAAGGCGAACGACAGGAAGCTCGGCAGCAGCTCGCGCAGCGCCGCCAGCCAGGCCGCGGTGCCGGCGTCGCGCGGCAGATGCGGGATGCGGATCTCGATCGCCAGCAGGGTGATGGCGATCGCGAACACCCCGTCCGAGAACAGGGTCAGCCGGTCGAGGCCGCGATGGCCATGATGCCAGTCCCGCATGCGGCACTCCTGGAGCCTGCCGGGAGGCTCCGGGAGGTGCCCCGACTACAAAGCAGCCGGGCGGCGCTGGCAACCGCTTGCGGGCGTGCCGCCCGCCCGGTTTGGCGGTAGAACGCCCGGCATGGCCCTGGACCCCGCCTTCCTCGACGAGCTGCGCGCCCGTACCCCGATCGCGGCGGTGGTCGGCCGCAAGACCAGGCTCGTGCGCTCCGGGCGGCAGTTCAAGGCCTGCTGCCCGTTCCATGGCGAGAAGACGCCGTCCTTCTATGTCTATGACGACCATTTCCACTGCTTCGGCTGCGGCGTGCATGGCGATGCGATCTCCTTCGTCATGCAGGCCGAGGGGCGGTCGTTCCACGAGGCGGTCGAGGCGCTGGCCGCGGAGGCCGGGCTCGAGGTGCCGCGGCAGGCCCCCGCCGATCGCGGGCGGGCCGAGCGGGCCAGGACCCTGTCGGAGGTGCTCGACGCCGCCCAGGCGTTCTACGCCGCCCGGCTGCACCGCCAGGAGGGAATCGAGGCGCTGGCCTATCTGCGCGGCCGCGGCCTGTCCGACGCGACGATCGCGGCACACGGGATCGGCTGGTCCGGCGATGGCCGCGGCGGGCTGGTCGCCGCGCTGAAGGAACAGGGGTTCGCGCCGGAGCTGCTGGCCGAGGCCGGGCTGATGCGCCTCGACGAGGCGGGCCGGCCGAAGGGCGAGCTGTTCTTCAACCGCGTTACCTTCCCGATCCGCGACCGTCGCGGCGGGCTGATCAGTTTCGGCGGCCGGCTGCTGGGCGACGGCCAGCCGAAATACCTGAACGGCCCCGAGACCGCCCTGTTCGTCAAGCGCCGCACCCTGTTCGGCCTCGATCGGGCGCAGGCGGCGCTGCGCGCGGTCCGGCCGGCCGCCGGCGCCGATCCCGCGGGCGCCTCCGGCGCCGGGACGCTGCTGGTGGTCGAGGGCTACATGGACGTGATCGCGCTGCACCAGGCGGGGTTCGGCGGGGCGGTGGCGCCGCTCGGCACTGCGCTGACCGCCGAACAGCTCGAGGCGCTGTGGCGCACCGCACCGGCGCCGGTGCTGTGCTTCGACGGCGACAAGGCCGGGCGCAACGCCGCCAGGAAGGCGGCCGAGACCGCGCTGCCGCTGCTCGATCCGGAGCGGACGCTGCGTTTCGTGCGGCTGCCGGAGGGCGAGGATCCGGACAGCCTGGTCCGCAAGCGCGGCGCCCGGGCGATGGCGGACGAGATCGCCGCCGCGCAGCCGCTGGCCGCATTGCTGTTCGGGCTGCTGGCCGAGGGGGTGCCGCCGACCGCTGGGCCGGAGCAGCGCGCCGCGCTGGCGGCCCGGCTCGACGCGGCGGCGGCGGCGATCGGGCACCGGGGCCTGGCCGGGGAGTATCGCAACACGCTGCGGGCTCGGTTCCGCGAGGTCTTCTCGCCGCGCCGTGGCCCGGAGCGCCCCGGCTCGCGCCCCGGATCGCGGGCCGTCGGGCGCGGCGCCGAGCGCGGGCTACAGGCGGCGCCGTTCGCGCCACGGCCGTTGCCGGGCCAGGAATCGGTGCGCCGCGAGCGGCTGCGGATCATGGTCGCGATCCTGCTGCGCCATCCCGACCTGCTGCACGATGTCGAGCAGGCGTTCTGTCAGCTCGATCTGCCCGAGGATCTGGCGCGGGTCCGGGCGGCGCTGCTCGACTATGCGGGCGCGGGCGCGGGTGCGGGCGCCGATGGCGAAGACGGCCCGGCCGCCTCCCTTGACTCGGCAGGGCTCATAGCCCACCTCCACACGGCCGGTTTATCGGCCCAGCTCGACCTCATATTCGCACCAAGTCCGTTGCCGGTCGCAGCGGTGGCAGCCAGGGATTCGATGCCGGCCGAGGCGGAGGCCGCCTGGTGGCAGTTCTTCGGGTTCGTCAATGCCCAGGGCCTGCGCGCGCAGGTCGTGTCGGCGGAACGGCTTCTGGCGGAGCGGTGGGACCCGGCGGCTCAGAAGCAGGTGATTTTGCTGAGGTCCGCCTTGGCCGCGGTCGAGCGTGGCGAACAAGCGGGCGACGAGGACGTATAGGATATCCACCTCGGGAGCCGGCGGGCTTCCTGGCGGCGCGGTGGATGGTTCGGTTTGGAGTTGGATGCGGATGGCGACGAAGACGGCGGCGACCACGGAAGCGGCGGCAGGCGAGCAAGACACCGACGCCACCCTGCTCGATACGCAGTCCGCCTCGGTCAAGCGCCTGATCGCGCGCGGGCGCGAGCGCGGCTACATCACCTTCGACGAACTCAATGCCGTGCTGCCGCCCGACCAGATGTCCTCGGAGCAGATCGAGGACGTGATGGCGGTGCTGTCCGAGATGGGCATCCAGGTGGTCGAGAACGAGGACAACGAGGAGACCGAGGCCGCGCGCGAGGAGGAGGAGGAGAAAAAGCCGGAGGCCGACGAGGGCGAGACCCCGTCCGGCAACGTTGATGCCGAGAGCCTCGGCCGCACCGACGATCCGGTACGGATGTATCTGCGCGAGATGGGATCGGTCGAGCTGCTCTCGCGCGAGGGCGAGATCGCGATCGCCAAGCGCATCGAGGCCGGCCGCGACGAGATGATCGGCGGCCTGTGCGAGAGCCCGCTCACCTTCCGCGCCATCATCTCCTGGCACGACCGGCTCAAGGTCGGCCAGATGCTGCTGCGCGACATCATCGATCTCGAGGCGACCCAGGCCGGCACCGTCGCCGGCGAGGACATCGCCGACGGCGTGCCGACGCCGGCGGTTCCCAGCTTCGAGGCGCCGGCGGATGATGACGGCGAGGAAGGCGAGGGCGCCGGCCTGTCGCTCTCGGCGCTGGAGGAGAAGCTCAAGCCCGACGTGCTGATGCAGTTCGAGGAGGTCGAGACCCTCTACAAGAAGCTGCACAAGATCCAGGCCAAGCGGATCGAGAACCTGACCGCCGGCGAGGCCGCCTCCGACCGATCCGAGAAGAGCTACGAGAAGCTGCGCGACGAGCTGGTCGCCAAGGTCGAGCAGGTCCACCTGCACAACAACCGCATCGAGGAGCTGGTCACCCAGCTCAAGCAGATCAGCCAGCTCCTGAACGGGCTGGAAGGCCGGATGCTGCGCTTCGCCGAGAGCGCCAAGGTCAGCCGCGACGACTTCCTGGTGAAGTATCGCGGCCGCGAGATGGATCCGAACTGGCTCGACGCGATGGCGGCGCTGCCCGGCAAGCCCTGGAAGAATTTCGTCGCCCGCCATTCCGCCGAGATCATCGAGCTGCGCGCCAAGGTCGGCCAGGTGGCGGCCGATACCGGGCTGCCGATCACCGAGTTCCGCCGCGTCTACGCCACCGTCTCGCGTGGCGAACGCGATTCCGCGCGTGCCAAGAAGGAGATGATCGAGGCCAACCTGCGGCTGGTGATCTCGATCGCCAAGAAATACACCAACCGCGGCCTGCAATTTTTGGATCTGATCCAGGAAGGCAATATCGGCCTGATGAAGGCGGTCGACAAGTTCGAGTATCGCCGCGGCTACAAGTTCTCGACCTATGCGACCTGGTGGATCCGACAGGCGATCACGCGCTCGATCGCCGACCAGGCGCGCACCATCCGCATCCCGGTGCACATGATCGAGACCATCAACAAGCTGGTGCGCACCTCGCGCCAAATGCTGCACGAGATCGGCCGCGAGCCGGCGCCCGAGGAGCTGGCCGAGAAACTCGGCATGCCGCTCGAGAAGGTTCGCAAGGTGCTCAAGATCGCCAAGGAGCCGATCAGCCTCGAGACGCCGATCGGCGACGAGGAGGACAGCCATCTCGGCGACTTCATCGAGGACAAGACCGCGGTGATCCCGCTCGATGCCGCGATCCAGACCAACCTGCGCGAGGCCACCACGCGGGTGCTGTCGTCGCTGACGCCGCGCGAGGAGCGGGTGCTGCGCATGCGTTTCGGCATCGGCATGAACACCGACCACACGCTCGAGGAAGTCGGCCAGCAGTTCAACGTGACCCGCGAACGTATTCGCCAGATCGAGGCCAAGGCGCTGCGCAAGCTCAAGCACCCGAGCCGCAGCCGCAAGCTGCGCTCCTTCCTGGACGATTGACGCAAGCGGGGACCCGCCGCCGATGCGCATCGCCGACACCACCCGGATCGCCGTCGACGTGACGTTCCTGCGTCTCGATCCCGGCGCCGCCACCGGCCCGGCGCCAGGCCTGCCGGCCGACGTCTCGCTGCTGCGGGTCGCGAAACCCAGCGTGCCGTTCTACCGCTATCTCTACGACACCGTCGGCGGCGCCTATTGCTGGTGGCTGCGGCGCATCGCCTCCGATGCCGAGATCGCCGCCCTGCTGGCCGATCCGGCGATCACGATCCATGTGGCGATGCAGGGCGGCGAGCCGGCCGGTTTCTTCGAACTCGATGCGCGCGGCGGCCACGACGTGAATATCGGCTATTTCGGCCTGCTGCCGCACGCGGTCGGCACCGGGCTCGGCGGCAGGCTGCTGGGCGAGGCGGTAAGGATCGCCAGGGCCGGCAGCGGCAGCGGCAGCGTGCGCGTCAACACCTGCACCGCCGACCATCCGCGCGCGCTGCCGACCTACCTGCGCGCCGGTTTCAGGCCGCTGCGCACCGTGCGCGAGATCTGGGACATACCGAACCGGCTGGGGCTGGCGATACCGGACCGGTTGCGGGCCTGACCCATGAGCCCGCCGGTCCTCGATGCGCCGCGAGTCAGGCTGTTCGTGCCATCGCGGGCCTGGGGCGGGCGACGGCGTCGCGAGATCCTGTTCGCCGCCGCGGCGATCGCCATCCTGGCGCATGTGGTCGCGGTCGTGGCGATCCTGGCCGCGCAGCGGCTCGGCCCGCACAATCCGCCGGGCGCCGTGCCGCTGGCGCAGGAGCCGCCCACCATCGAGATGGTCGAGGACCAGAACCGCTATACCGGCGGCGCGAAGCCGACCCCGCCGGCCGCGCCGACGCCGCCTGCACCCCCGGCGCCCCCGGCGCCGCCCGAACAGGCCGGCGCGCCCGATCCCTCGCCGGTGCAGCCGCCCACCGCCGCAAAGGCGGACACGGTGACCCCGCCCGACATGCCGCGCTCCCCGGCTCCGGCGGCGCCGTCGCCGGTGCCGCAGGCCACGCAGGCGCAGCCGGAGGTCGAACTCGATCCCGCCGACGGGCTTGGCTACGGCCACCAGGACGATCCGCACGTGATCCCGGCGGCACCCGATCGTCGGGCCAACAAGATGCCGCCCTATCCGCGCGCGGCCGGGCGACGCGGCGAGGAGGGCTCGGTGCAGATGCTGGTGCGGATCGCCGCCGACGGTTCGGTGCAGGGCATCGATGTCGCGGTCAGTTCCGGCTACCCCGACCTGGACGACACCGCCACCAGGGCGGTGTCGCGTTGGCATTTCCGTCCGGCGATCCGCGACGGCGTGCCGGTGCCGACCCAGATGATGCAGGTCTTCAATTACCACATCGATCGCTAGCGGCGCGGGTGCCGGCAGGGGCCGGGCTGGTCCGCGGGCGTCGATTCCGTCTATGCTCGGCGCGTAACGAAGGCGGTCGGCATGGTCTCGCGCGTGGCAATCATCGGCGCCGGATGGTACGGCTGCCATCTGGGCAGTTCGCTGAAGGCGCTCGGGTTTGACGTGCGCGTGTTCGAACAGCACCATCGGCCGCTGCACGAGGCGTCCGGCAACAACCAGTTCCGTCTGCATCTCGGCTTTCACTATCCGCGCCATCACGGCACGCGGCTGCAATCGCGCGACGGCTTCATGCGCTTCATGGAGCGCTACCCGCTGCTGTCGCGCGAGATCAGCGAGAACATCTACGCGGTGCCGACCGCGGAGAGCCTGATCGATTTCGCGACCTACCGGCTGATCATGACCTCGACCGGAATCGATTTCCGCGAACAGAGCGACTGCTCGATCCCGATCCGGGAGGTGGCCGGGCTGCTGCATACCGGCGAACGCGTGCTGCTGATCGAGCAGGCCCGGCGCTACTTCACCGAACTGCTCGGCGACAGCCTGGTGCTCGATCACCGGGTGACCGCGATCGAGGATCTGGGCGATCATGTGATGGTGGAGGGCGAGCGCTACGATCTGCTGATCGATGCGAGCTGGGGCCAGCAGCTTGGCATGCCGATGCCGTTCTTCTACGAGCCGACCATCCTGCTCTATTACGAGACCGACCACGCCTTTCCGGCGGTGACCTTCGTCGACGGTCCGTTGTGCTCGGTCTATCCGACCGAGGATCCCAGCATCTACACCCTGTCGAGCGTGCCGCACACGCCGCTGGGACGTGTCACCGACGCGGCGGAGGCGCGCCGCATACGCGACAGCGTCTCGTCGCAGACCGTCGAGGCCAAGCTGGCGGCGATGGAACAGCAGGTGTCGCGTTACCTGCCGAGCTTCAAGGACAGTTTCCGCTTCGTCGGCCCGCAGCTCGCGATCAAGACCAAGCCGGTCGGCAATTTCGACGACAGGAGCTGCTCGGTGTTCCGACGCGGCCGGACGTTCCATGTGATGTCGGGCAAGATCGATACCATCTTCTTCGCGATGGAGCGGATCCTGGCCTTCGTCGAGAGCAGCCGCGAACAGAGCTTCTCGCCGCTCGCCAGCCCGCTACGTCACGATATCGCCAAGCGTGGCCGGCAAACCCTGCAGAACGGCCAGGAGGCCCCATTGACATGAGTGGACGCGCGCTGATCGGCCATACCGGTTTCGTCGGCTCCAACCTCGCCGCGCAACGGACGTTCGAGCATGTCTACAACTCGAGCACGATCGGCGACATCGACGGCAGGCACTTCACCGATCTGGTGTGCGCCGGGGTGTCGGCGGTCAAATGGTGGGCCAACCAGAACCCGGCGGAGGATCTGGCGAAGATCGAATCGCTGATCGCGCATCTCGACACCGTCACCGCCGACAATGTCACCCTGATCTCGACCATCGACGTCTATGCCGCGCCGGTCGGGGTCACCGAGGCCGACCAGCCGGAACCAGAGCGGCTGCATGCCTACGGGCGGAACCGCGCCATGCTCGAGCGCTGGGTCTCGGATCGCTTCGCCGACCACCAGATCGTGCGCCTGCCGGCGTTGTTCGGGACCGGGCTGAAGAAGAACGCGATCTTCGACCTGATGCACGACAACCGGATCCAGCTCATCAACCCCGACAGCGTGTTCCAGTGGTATCCGCTCGACCGGCTCGGCGACGATCTCGATCTCGTGCGCGAGCGGCATCTCGGCGTGGTCAATCTCGCCACCGAGCCGCTCTCGATGGAGGCGATCCGCGCCCGCTTCTTCCCGGCCAGCAGCATCGGCGCCGAGGCGGCGGCGGTGGCGCGCTACGACATGCGGACCCTGCACGACGCGGAGTTCGGCGGCGCCGACGGCTATATCCTCGATCGCGAGTCGGTGCTGGCCGCGCTCAGCCGCTTCCTCGACGCGGACGCGGCCGGCCAGGACCGGCCGGCATGATCCGTCTCGGCGCCTCCAACCTGGCCTGGCCGGCGGAGGCCGGGCCGCGCGCGCTGGCGCTGCTGGCCAAGACCGGCGTCGAGGGGGTCGAGGTCGCCCCCACCAGGATCGCGCCCTGGGAGCAGCTCACGCCGCAGCACCTTGCCGGGTTCCGGCGGGAGTGCAACGCCGCCGGGGTGCGGGTCTGTTCGCTGCAGGCGGTGTTCTTCGGCAAGCCGGAGGCGACGCTGCTCGGCGACGAAGCCGGGTTCGCGGCGATGCGCGAGCATACCGCGCGGCTCGCCGACATCGCCGCCGCGCTCGGCGCCACCGTCGCGGTGTTCGGGGCGCCGAAGGCCCGGCTGCGCGGCGCGCTGTCGCCCAATGATGCGATGGCGCGCGCCGCCGACCGGCTGCGCACGCTCGGCGACATCGCCGCCGGAGGCGGGCTGCGGTTCGGCATCGAGCCGGTGCCGCCGGTCTATGGCGCCGATTTCCTGAACCACGCGCACGAGATGCTGGCGCTGGTCGAGCAGACCGGCCATCCCAACATCCGCGCCCATCTCGACACCGCCTGCGTGTCGCTGGCCGGCGACGATCCGTCCGAGGCGATCCGGGCGGCGATCGCCAGCCTGGCGCACTACCACATGGCCGAACCCGATCTCGGTCCGTTCGACGCCGCCAGGCTGGATCACGACACGCCCGGCCGCACCTTGCACGAGGTCGGCTATGATGGCTGGGTGGTGATCGAGATGAAACAGGGCGAGGGCGACGGGCTGGCCCGGCTGGCCACGGCGATCGCCTTCGCCAGGACGCACTACATCCGCGCCTGAACCAGGAGAGACCGTCATGGCCCGTTTCCAGATCGGCGATCATCTCGCCCACCTGAATGGCTCGCATGACGGCAAGCTGATCGATATCGACGGCGACACCGCCTATCTGATGCAGGCGAACGGCGTCGAGATCGAGTTCCCGCTCGACCAGCTCAAGCCGTTCGATGCCGCGTCGCCCCGGCAGCCGCGTCCCGGCGCGCCGGTGCCGCCCTACGAGAAGCGCCTGAGCCCGGCGCATCAGGCGCTGCTGGCCTCGGTGCCTGCCAACGTCCTTGCCGCGATCGCCAAGAATTACGACCGCGCCGACCCGCCGACGCCGTTCGCGTCCCTGTCCGACGTCAGGAAGCTCGGCGTGATCCGGGTCTATCTGCCGCAGGTCGAGCATTCGCTGCTGGTCAACAACATGAAGCTCGTCGTCGCGATGCGCGATCTCGCGAAATAGGGCGCGCGGGCGGTCCCGCCCCGCTCCGCTCTCGCGCTTTCGTTATCGCGCCGGTCTGGCGATTTCGTGTCGCGCCACGTTCGAGGGCGGACCCAAGCGAACGCCGTGTCACATGCGGCGATCGCGCCTGAGCGGAAGAGACATCGATGGATATGAGCGAGAAGAACGCGCTGTCGCGCCGGCGCATGGTCGGCGGCGTCGGCGTGGCGATCGCGGCGGCGACCGCCTCGACGCTGGCGCAGGCTGCCCAGCCTTCCGGCCCCGGTGCCGCGGCCGGGGTCGCCCCGGCCGGCGGCGCGCCGCTGCAGAACCCGCTGACGAAATATCCGCGGCCGCCCTACCAGGCGCAGTCGCAGCCATGGCCGGGGCTGGCCGGCAAGATGACGCCCAGGCCCGACCATGGCGAGACCAGCTATCGCGGCTCCGGCCGGCTGGCCGGGCGGCGCGCGCTCATCACCGGCGGCGATTCCGGCATGGGCCGCGCCGCGGCGATCGCGTTCGCCCGCGAGGGGGCGGACGTCGCGATCAACTACCTGCCGGCCGAGCAGCCGGACGCCGACGAGGTGGTGGCGCTGATCAGGCAGGCCGGCCGGACCGCGGTGGCGATCCCGGGCGACCTGCGCGACGAGGCGTTCTGCCAGAAACTGGTCGCCGACGCGCTGCGCGGCCTCGGCGGGCTCGACATCATCGTCAACAATGCCGGCCGCCAGCAGGCGCACGCCTCGATCCTGGACATCTCCACCGAGCAGTTCGACTGGACGATGAAGACCAACATCTACGCGCCGTTCTGGATCATCAAGGCCGCCCTGCCGCACCTGCAGCCCGGCGCCACCATCATCGCCACCACCTCGGAGCAGGCCTACGACCCGTCCGCGGACCTCTACGACTACGCGCAGACCAAGGCGGCGACGATGAACTACGTGAAATCGCTCGCCAAGCAGCTCGGCCCCAAGGGCATACGGGTCAATGGCGTGGCGCCGGGCCCGATCTGGACGCCGCTGCAGGTCAGCGGCGGGGCGACGATGCAGAAGCTGGAGCATTTCGGCGCGATGACGCCGCTGGGCCGCGCCGGGCAGCCGGCCGAACTCGCCGGCATCTATGTGCAGCTGGCCTCCAGCGACGGCAGCTACGCCAACGGCCAGGTCTATGGCGCGGCGGGCGGCACCGGCCAGCCCTGAGCGTCGGCGGGACCCGCAAGACATCTTGCTCCGGCGCGGCTTCCATGGTTAATGCCGCGCTTCCCTGCCGGAGCGAGTGGCATCGCCCCGGCTATACCCATGTCCGCCTCCGCGCGGACGCCAGCGACCGGGATCCCCTCGGTGCGGTCGGGTTGAACCATCCGAAGGGAGACATCATGCCACTCTACGAGAGCGTGCTGATCGCACGTAACGACATCACCCAGGCCCAGGTCGACCTGATCGCCGACGGGATCGCCGCCCTGGTCGAAGGCGAGGGCGGTTCGGTCCAGAAGCGCGAATATTGGGGCCTGCGCAGCCTGGCCTATCGCATCAAGAAGAACCGCAAGGGGCACTACATGCTCCTCGGCCTCGACGCCAAGCCGTCCGCCATCACCGAGATGGAGCGCCAGCTCGGCCTCAACGAGGACGTGCTGCGCTTCCTGACGCTGCGGGTCGAGGCGATCGACGAGGCGCCGTCCGCGATCCTGAGCCGCAAGGGCGACGATCGCGAGCGCGGCTTCCGCGGCCCGAAGCCGGCCGGCCGGTTCGATAGCGGCCGCAAGCGCGGCTATGACGATCGCGAGGAGTTCCGCGCCCGTCCCGAGGATGGCGACCGTCCCGAGCGCGGTCCGCGCGGCGGCCGCGACATGGCCGAGGGGGAGTAAGCACCGATGTCCCAGTCCCATTCCAGCGGCAATTCGTCCGAGCGTGGCGCCCAGGGCGCCGGTGAAGAGGCCGGCGGCCGCCGCGCCGCGGTCGGCGCGCGCCGCCCGTTCTACCGCCGTCGCAAGTCCTGCCCGTTCTCCGGCCCGAACGCGCCGAAGATCGACTACAAGGACGTGCGCCTGCTGAGCCGCTTCCTGTCCGAGCGCGGCAAGATCGTGCCGAGCCGGATCACCGCCGTGTCCGCCAAGAAGCAGCGCGAGCTGGCCAACGCCATCAAGCGCGCCCGCTTCCTGGCGCTCCTTCCCTACATCCTGAGCTGAGGGGGCGCACACCATGGCCGCAACCGAAGTGATCCTGCTCCAGCGCGTCGAGAAGCTGGGCCAGATGGGCGAAATCGTGAAGGTGAAGCCGGGCTATGCCCGCAACTTCCTGCTGCCCCAGGGCAAGGCGATCCGCTCCAACGCGCACAACCGCGAGCGTTTCGAGCGCGAGCGCATCCAGCTCGAGGCGACCAACCTCAAGCGCCGCGAGGAGGCCGAGCGCCTGGCCGAGCGGATGAGCGGCCTCACGGTCGTGATCATCCGCCAGGCCGGCGACAGCGGCAGCCTATACGGCTCTGTGTCGCCGCGCGACATCGCCGCCGCCGCCGCCGAGGGCGGTCTGACCATCGACCGCAGCCAGGTGCAGCTTGCCCACCCGATCAAGACGCTCGGCCTGTCCGACGTCCGTGTGGTGCTGCACCCGGAAGTGACCATCCGCGTGGTCGCCAACGTCGCCCGTTCCGTCGAGGAAGCCGAGCGCCAGGCGCGTGGCGAGCGCGTCGGCCTCAATGACGGCGACGAGGACGAGCAGGACGAGAGCGAAATGTTCGAGGGCGCCGAGCCCACGGACGAAGAAGCCGCCTGACGCGTCGTCGATGTCGCGCCTGGACAGGGCCCGGACCGGAAGGTCCGGGCTTTTCCATGTCATGAGGGCTGGCCCATGATGATGAACGCTTCGGTCTCCCGCTACGCCGCAGAATGGTTCGGTGGTGTCGCCGCCCGGCGGCGCGATACGGATGTCGCGCGCTGGCGCGACGTGGCCGTCGCGCTGCGGCGCGACGTGCTGGCCGGGATGGTCGGCACCTTCGCGCTGATACCCGAGGTGATCGCCTTCTCGTTCGTCGCCGGGGTCGATCCCCAGGTCGGGCTGTTCGCCTCCTTCGTCATCGGCATCGTGATCGCGTTTACCGGCGGCCGGCCGGCGATGATCTCCGGCGCCGCCGGGTCGGTGGCGCTGGTCGCCGCGTCCCTGGTGCGCGCGCACGGGCTGGACTACCTGCTCGCCGCGACGCTGCTGGCCGGCCTCCTGCAGCTGCTGTTCGGGGTGCTGCGCCTCGACGTGCTGATGCGCTTCGTGTCGAGTTCGGTCCGCACCGGCTTCGTCAACGCGCTGGCGATCCTGATCTTCTCCGCCCAGGTGCCGCAGATGCTGGGCGTCGGCTGGCAGACCTACCTGATGATCGCCATCGGTCTCACCATCATCTATCTGCTTCCCCGCCTGACCGAGGCGGTGCCGTCGCCGCTGATCTGCATCGTCGTGCTCACCACCATCAGCGTCCTGGTGCCGATGAAGCTGCACGTCGTGTCCGATCTCGGCGCGCTGCCGGCGTCGCTGCCGCATCTGGTGTGGCCGCACGTGCCGCCGAGCCTCGCGACGCTGCGCATCATCGCGCCGTATGCGCTGGCGATGGCGGTGGTGGGGCTGCTGGAATCGATGATGACCGCCAGCGTGGTGGACGAGCTGACCGACACCACCAGCGCCAAGGCGCAGGAATGTCGCGGGCTCGGGCTCGCCAACATCGCCGCCGGGCTGTTCGGCGGCATCGCCGGCTGCGGCATGATCGGCCAGACCGTCGGCAACGTGCGCTATGGCGGCCGCGGCCGCCTGTCGACCCTGGTCGCCGGGGTGTTCCTGCTGATCCTGATGGTGCTGCTGCGGCCGTGGGTGGCGCGCGTGCCGGTGGCCGCGCTGGTTGCGATCATGATCATGGTCTCGATCAGCACCTTCTCCTGGTCGTCGCTCCGCGATCTGACGCTGCATCCGAAGGTGTCGAGCATCGTCATGCTGGCGACGGTGATCGTCACCGTGGCGACCAGCGATCTCGCCGCCGGCGTGGTGGTCGGCGTGCTGCTGAGCGGGGTCTTCTTCGCCTTCAAGGTGATGCGGTCGATATCGATCACCAGCAGCTACGACGCGGCGACCGATACCCGTCTGTACCGGGTCGCAGGCCAGGTGTTCTTCGCCAGCGCCGAGATCTTCGCCGAGGCGTTCGATCTTCGCGACAGCGCCGGCAGGGTCCGGATCGACGTCCGCGACGCGCATTTCTGGGACATCACCGCCGTCGCGGCGCTGCAGGCGGTGACGACCAGGATGCGGCGCCACGGCATCCGGACCGAGGTGGTCGGGCTGAACGAGGCCAGCGCAGCGCTGGTGCAGCGGCACGGGCCAGAGGTCCATGAAACCCTGACTCCTCAGGCGCGGTAACGGTCTTCCCGGAGCCGCCACGCCGGGCCATTATTACCTCGGCTGGATATGGCGGAGCCCATGCGATGACGGTGCTGCTCGATCTGGTGCTGCGGCGCTTCGTGACGCGCGGCACCTTGCTGGTCGGGTTCGCGGACGGTTCCGTCCGCCGCTACGGACAGGGCGAACCGGTGGTGGGGCTCCGCATCATCGACCGCGCGATCGAGAAGGGGCTGCTGCTCAATCCCGGCCTCGCCTTCGGCGAAGCCTACATGGACGGCACGCTGGAGCCGATGGCGTGCTCGCTCTACGCGCTGCTCGAGTTCTGCCTGATCAATGCCCGTTACGGCTTCCATCCCGGCGTCGCCCTGTCCGCCAGGGCGCGCGAGGCCAGGCGCGTGCTCACCCAGTACAACCCGGCGCCGCGCGCGCGCCGCAACGTGGCGCACCATTACGACCTGAACGGGGCGCTGTACGACCTGTTCCTGGACCAGGACCGGCAATATTCCTGCGCCTATTTCCCGCGCGGCGACGAGACGCTGGAGGCGGCGCAGGAGGCCAAGAAGCACCATATCGCCGCCAAGCTGCTGCTCGATCGCCCGGATCTCGAGGTGCTCGATATCGGTTCCGGCTGGGGCGGGCTGGCGCTGACCCTGGCCCGCGACTACGGCGCGCGCGTGATGGGCATCACCCTCTCGACCGAGCAGCTCGCGGTCGCCAATGCCCGGGCGGCGCAGCAAGGCCTGCAGGACAGGGTCCGCTTCGCGCTGATGGATTACCGCGCGCTGCGCCAGCGTTTCGACCGCGTGGTCTCGGTCGGCATGATCGAGCATGCCGGCATCGGCCATTTCCAGCGCTATTTCGCCACCATCCGCGACTGCCTGCGGCCGGACGGCGTGGCGCTGGTGCATTCGATCGGCCGCGCCAGGGGGCCGGGCGCCACCAACCCCTGGCTCGACAAATACATCTTCCCCGGCGGCTACTCGCCGGCGCTGAGCGAGACCTTCGCCGCGATCGAGCGCACCGGCCTGTGGGTGACGGATTGCGAGGTGCTGCGGCTGCACTATGCCCGCACCATCGCGCACTGGCGCCAGCGCTTCGCCGCCAACCGGACCCAGGTGCGGGCGCTGTATGACGAGCGCTTCTGCCGCATGTTCGAACTCTATCTGGCCGGCTCGGAGATCGCGTTCCGCAGCCAGAACTACATGAACTTCCAGATCCAGCTCACCCGCGCCATCGACGCGGTGCCGCTGACCCGCACCTACATGACCGAGAACGAGCGCCCGTCGCCGCCATGAGCGGCAGGACCCGTCTCAGAGCGCGCGCACCAGCCGGTCGAACTCGGCGATCGAGAGCGTCTCGGCGCGCCGCTGCGGATCGATCGCGGCACGCCCCAGCAAGGTCTCGCCGCCCAGCCCCTTGAGCGCGCCGCGCAGCATCTTGCGGCGCTGGCCGAAGGCGGCGGCGGTCAGCCGCTCCATCGCCGCGAACAGGTCGGCCGGCGGCTGCTCCGCGTGCGGGGTGAGCCCGACCACCGCCGAGTACACGCTCGGCGGCGGCGAGAATGCGCCGGGCGGGATGCGGAGCAGCAGCGCCGCCCGGCAGGTCCATTGCGACAGCACCGCCAGCCTGCCGTAGGCGTCCTCGCCGGGGGCGGCGGCGATCCGCTCCGCCACCTCCTGCTGGAACATCAGGGTCAGCTGCTCCCAGCAGCCCGCCTGGCGCAGCCATCCGACCAGCAGCGGCGTGCCGACATTGTAGGGCAGGTTGGCGACGATCCGGCGCGGCGCCGGCACCAGCCCGGCCAGGTCGAGCCGGGTGGCGTCGGCCTCGATCAGCCGCAGCCGCGTCTCGCCGGCGGCCTCGAGCAGCAGGCGGAGATGCTCGATCGCGGCGACGGCGCGGCGGTCGATCTCGATCGCGGTGACGCTCTTAGCCGCGCCGTCGAGCAGCGCCCGGGTCAGACCGCCGGGCCCGGGCCCGACCTCGATCACGTGGCGCCCGGCCAGGTCGCCGGCCAGCGATGCGATCCTGGCGATCAGCCCCGGATCGAGCAGGAAGTGCTGCCCGAGCGACTTGCGCGCATCCAGCCCGTGCTGCGCGATCACCGCGCGCAGCGTGGGCAGGACCGGCAGCGCCATTACGAGGTCGAGCGCATGTCGATCACCGCCTTGCGGTGCAGGTCGCGGTTGAGCTGGCGCGAGACCTGCTCGACGCGGTCGTTCAGCAGCTGGTCGGCCACTTCCTCGGTGTTGCGCTCGGCGAGGTTCTTCTCGGTGCGGGAGCAGATCATGATGATGTCGATGCCGTCGACGGAGACCAGCGGATGGCTGGCGACGTTGACCCCGAGCGGCTTGAGCACGTTGGCCATCTGCGGGTTCAGCCGGTCGAGCTGCACCTCGCCGGGATTGCCGGGGCGCTTCTCGCCGAAACTCTTGTTGGCGGCCTCGAGCGTCGCACAATCGTGGGCGCTCTTGGAGAGCGCGGTCGCCTGCTGCAGCGCCTGCTGCTGTTGCGGGGTCGGCGCCTGCGGATTGAGCGGCGTGGCGAACGGGATGAAGGCCTGGCGCAGATCGAGCACGGTGGCCATCTGCCGGCCGACCTCGCGCCGTCCGGCCAGGGTGATGATGTCGTAGCCGCCGGCGACCCGGATCGGGTTGCTGACCGCGCCGATCGGCATCTCCCTGGCGACCGCCACCACCTGCGGATCGAGCTTGTCGGCCTGCACCCAGCCGAGCGCGCCGCCCTCGAGCGCGGTCTGGCTCTGGCTGAACTGCGCGGCGACGATCGGGAACGGCGCCCCGGCGCGGAGCTGCTGGATCACGGTATCGGCGAATTTCAGCGCGTCGCCGGTGTTGTTGGGATCATCGACCGGCACGAAGATCTCGCTGATCGCGTATTCCGGCTGACCGTTCTCGCTCTTGAGGGTGGCGATGCGCTGGCGGATATCGGCGGAGCTGACCCTGGCGCGGTCGCCGAGCTGTTCGCGCAGCACCCCGGTCCAGGCGAGCTGGGCCCGGATCTGGTCGATCAGCGTGGTCATCGACACGCCATCGGCGGCGAGCTTGTCGCGCAGCGCGTTCTTGGCCATGCCGTTGCGCTTCTCGATGTCCTCGATCGCGTTAGAGATCTGCGTCAACGGCACGTTGATGTGGCGCTGCTGGATCTCCTGCATCCGCAGCTTCTCGTCGATCAGCTGGCGGGTGATCTGCGGCCGCAGCCTTGCCTGCACCGCCTCGTTCATCGGCAGGCCGGTCGAGAGCGCGAACAGGCGGGCGCGGTCGTCGACGTCGCGGCGGGTGATGATCTGGCCGTTGACCACGGCGACGATGCGGTCCTGCGCCGGACCCAGCGCCTGCTGGTCGGCGGGCTGGGCGGTTTTGGCGCCGTCCGGCCCGGTGGCGGCGGGCTGGCCGTGATGGCGGTGATGCTGCTGCGCCATCGCCGGCCCGGCGGAGAGGGCCAGCGAAGCCGCCATCAGGGCGGGCAGGACGGCGTGCGCCGAACGGGGAAAGCGCCTGGAGCTCATGGATTGTTCCTGGAAATGACCCCGCGCCGGGGCGGAGGGCTCGTCATCAGCCGTTCACCGGGAAGGTGCCCAGCGTCTTGAAGGTCAGCGTGAACAGGATCGACGTGTCGCCGGTGTCGCCGTTGATGGTCGTGTAGCGGCGGTTGAACGACACGTCGAAGATGAAGCAGTCGTTGGTGTAGGACGCATCGGTGCCGATCGCGACCAGGCGGTTGGTGGCGAGGTCGCGCCTGCCATAGGCGCCGACATGCCACTGCTTGTAGGTGCTGGACAGCCCGAGCGTGCCCTCGTTGGTCGGCACGAAATAGTTCGCCGAGGGCGCGCCGGTATAGAAGTTGTTGTCGTAGTAATAATAGAAGCTGTGCTGGTTGTAGATGTAGCCGCCGGTCACCGACAGCAGCGGCACGCCGGCGGAGATCAGCCCGTCTGCGAACCGGGTCTGACCGGTGTTGTGGTCGAAGCGGCCGCGGGCGGTGAAGTCGAGGTAGCGGACCGGCGCGAACCGGATCCGGCCGACCACGTCAGAGGCGTGGGTGTCGAGGCCGGTATCGGGCAACTGGTTGCGGTCGATATGCTCCTGGTAGCTCTCGCCCAGCAGCGCGTCGATCTGCTTCGAGCCGAAGGTCCAGTTGACGTGCAGGCCGTAATTGGCGCGCAACCCGCCATCGAGGCGGTCGACGCCCTCGTGGCGGTTCAGCGAGAACAGGGTGCTGTCGGTGAACTCGTAGTCGAGACTGTCCTCGTTGGGCAGGTTGCGGGTGCGGCTGTTGCCGGAATTGGGTGCGGCGATCAGCTGTACGATCGGCTCGACGATCACCGAACTGTTCTTGGTGCTCTTGAGGAACGGCCAGTTCATCTTCAGCGCCACCGTGGGCAGCGCCTGGGCACCGGACGCCGCGTTCACCGCGCTGTAGTTCGGGATCAGATCGAGCTTGGTCGCCTTGTAGGCCTCGCTGTCGAGATGCGCGGTGAACACGAACATCTGGCCCAGCCGGTCGTGGAACGGCCGGTCCCAGTTCAGCGAGAGCTGGGCGCGCTGGTCGGATGTGCCGTCGGAGCGGTAGATGTTGAAGTCGCGCGTCGATACCGAGGTGCGGCCGCCCAGCGCATCCGGGGCGCCGGTGAAATAGTACTGGTATTGCGGCAGCACGAACGGCAGTTCGCTCGCGTTGATGACGCCGGAATTGAGGCCCTGGTAGATCGTGCTGTCGAGACGGGTGTAGGCGCCGACGCCGAAACCCTCGACATACACGTTGCTGCCGAGCACGTCGGCGCCGTAGCCGCTGATGCGGTAGTCGCGAAGATAGTTGGCGGAACTGGCGATGTTGACGTCTGCGCCGTAGCGCCAGTGCTCGTCGTAGTTGAACTGGGTCTTGGCGAACAGGTAGCCCTGCAGGCCCTGGTCGTTGACCGGTGCGACGTAGGTGCCGTTGCTGCCGACATAGCCGGCGGTGTCGGTGGTGTCGTAGGCTAGCGCCCCGGTGACGCGCAGGATGCCGTTGTTGAAGTTGCGGCGATACTCGCCGGTGAGCTGCGGCCCGTTGTCGCTGGAGAGCAGCGGCACCACGGTCAGGTCGCTCTCGCGGTCGATCGCCCAGAAATACGGCAGCGTGACGTAGGTGCCGAGATACTTGTCGTGCGGCGAGATGTCGCCGAGCAGGAAGCCGCTCTGGCGTTTGACCGACGGGTCCGGCGTCGAGAAGAACGGCAGGTAGCCGACCGGCAGGCCGAACATGTCGAGATACACGTCGCGATACTCGATGCGCTTGTGCTCGAGATCGTCGGTCGCGTCATAGGCGCGCAACTGCCAGAACGGCAGCCGCTCGGGATGCTGCGCGCAGACCTTGCAGGCGGTGTAGACCACGCGCGACAGGTCGTTGACCTTGCCGTCGGTGCGCCGCGCGCCGTTGGCGGCGAGCTTGCCGTTCGCGGCCATGATGCCGCGCATGTTCGACATCACCCCCTGGCGCATGCCCTGGGTCAGCTCCGCATAGTCGGAGAACAGCACCTGGCCGTCCGGCTCGACGATCGCGACGTGACCGGAGGCGGCGGCGACGTTGGTGTTGCGGTCGAACGTCACCTTGTCGGCGCGCA
>CAZZZA010000041.1:16683-20853 GCA_964658455.1 uncultured Lichenihabitans sp. | reverse complement strand
TGGCTGTCGTTCAACATGACCTACGACATGCAGACCACCATGTTCCAGCCGGTCGGCGGGATGGACATGATCGGCAAGGGCTTCGCCAGGCAGGTCAACGATCTGGTCACCCACAACGTCAAGGTCACCAGGATCGCCCAGGACGATTCCGGGGTGACGGTGACCTATGTCGATGGCGACAAGGGCGGCGCGGTGGCGCAGGCGAAGGCGGACTGGTGCGTCTGCACCATTCCGCTCTCGATCCTGAGCCAGATCGAGGTGCAGGCCGGTGCGCCGATGAAGGCGGCGATCAAGGCGGTGCCGTATGCGTCCTCGGTCAAGGTCGGCCTCGAATTCAAGCGGCGCTTCTGGGAACAGGATGAACAGATCTATGGCGGCATCAGCTTCACCGATCAGCCGATCAGCCAGATCTCCTATCCCAGCACGCGCTACTTCACCGACGGCCCCGCGGTGCTGCTCGGCGGCTACATGTTCGGCCCGGCCGCCTATGCGTTCGCCGGCATGACGCCCGAACAGCGGGTGCAGCAGGCGCTGCAGCAAGGTTCGGTCCTGCACAAGCAGTACATGGCGGAATTCAGCAACGGCGTCGGCGTCGCCTGGAGCAGGATGCCCTGGTCGCTCGGCTGCTGCGCCACCTGGAGCGAGGAGAGCCGCCGCGCGCACTACAAGCCGTTGACCGAGATCGACGGCCGGCTGGTGCTGGCCGGCGAGCACGCATCCTATGTCGGCTGCTGGCAGGAGGGTGCGATCCTGTCCTCGGTCAGCGCCATCACCCGCCTGCACCAGCGCGCGATCGGAGCCGCCTGATGCCGACAGCGACCAGACCAACCAACCGCTCGGCCGCGATCCTTTTGGCGCTCGCAGCAATGGCGCCGGCCAGGCTCGCGCATGCCGACGCGGCGGCCAACGTGGTCGGCCACGCCACCAAAAGCACCGATGGCGCCGTGGTCTATCAGCAGGTGTGCCAGGGCTGCCACATGGCCAACGCCAAGGGCGGGGCCGGGGCAGGGGTGATCCCGGCCCTGGCCGGCGATGCGAAGCTCTCGAGCGCCGGCTACCCGGTCTATGTCGTGCTGAACGGGCGCGGCGCGATGCCGTGGTTCAGCGCCATGCTGGACGACAAGCAGATTGCCGCGGTGGTCAGTTACGTGCGCGCCAATTTCGGCAACCACTACACCGACACGGTGAAACCTGAAGACGTGGCGCAGCAGCGCGGCCCGAACCCGACCCTGGAGAAATGAGCCAAATGATGCCGAAATTCCTGCGCCGTGGCGCGCTCCTGGCCGCGCTGGCGTCGTTAGCGCTGGTGTCGCAGGCCGGCGCCGGCCACGCCGCCGATCTGGTGCGCCACGCCGGCGGCAAGTTCCCGATCGCCTCGTCCATCGCGGTGCCGCCCGGCTATACGACCTACTACCTGTCGGGACAGGGCGCCGACGTGGCCGACAAGAACGCGGCGCCGATGACGCTGGCGGCCTACGGCGATACCGAGACCCAGACCAGGAGCGCGCTGACCAAGATCCAGGCCGAACTCGGCAAGCTCGGCCTGACCCTGGCCGATGTGGTGCAGATGCATGTCTATCTCGCCGCCGATCCGAAGCTCGGCAAGATGGATTTCGCCGGCCTGATGAAGGCCTACACGCAGTTCTACGGCACCGCCGCGCAGCCGGCGCTGCCGACCCGGTCGGCGTTCCAGGTCGCCGCGCTCGCCAATCCGGGCTGGCTGGTCGAGATCGAGGTCACCGCGGTCGGGAAATAGCGGTCAGGCGACAGGCGGGCCGCCGCCGACCATCTCCAGCGCCGCGACATCGAGCAGGCGCTGGAACACTTCGGTCTCCTGGGCGCCGGAGACCGCGAAACTGCCATCGAGCACCACGCACGGCACGCCGCTGATCCCCGCCCGGTGCGCGCGCAGGTTCTCAGCCTGCACCGCGTCGTCCTCCTGCTGCGAGCGCAGGAACCGCGCGGCGCCGAGCGGGTCGAACCCGCTGGCGGCGGCGCGCGCGATCAGCGTCGCGTGGTCGCCGAGATCATCGCCGCTGCAGAACTGGGCCGCGAACAGCGCCTGCACCAGCGGCGTGGCGTCACCGAAGCGCGACGCCCAGCCGACCAGCCGGTGCGCATCGACGCTCGACGGGATCCGCGTCATGCGATCGAACTGGAACAGCACCCCGTCCTGGAGCCCGAGCCGGGTCACCGCCGCGTAGAGCCGGCGCGCCCGCGCCTCGCCGCCGTATTTGCGCAGCGCGTAGTCGGCGCGTGACACCCCCTCGCGCGGTATGTCGGGATTGAGCAGGAACGGCCGCCAGACCAGGGTGAAGCGATGCCCGGGCCGGTTCTGCAGCGCGCGCAGCAGACGCACGATGCCGAGGTAGCACCACGGGCAGACGAAATCGTGCACGATCTCGATCGTCTGCCGGCCAGCGAGGGGAGCAAGGGCGTTCACGCTATCAGTCTAGGGAAAAACCATCGGCGGACCAAAGTACTGAATATGCCGCAGCCAGAACCGAGCAAGGAGCCGACCATGGACGACCCGGTGACGCGCTTCGCCGCCACCATCGCCACCCTGGGCCGTGGCCCGGGACGTTCGCGCCCCCTGAGCCGCGCCGAAGCGCGGGAGGCGTTCGGCCTGGTGCTGTCCGGGCAGGTGCATCCGGCGCAGCTCGGCGCCTTCCTGATGCTGCTGCGTTATCGCGGCGAGGATGCCGAGGAGATCACCGGGCTGGTCGAGGCGGCGCGCGATTCGCTGGGGCTCGGCGACGCCGCGCAGCCGGGCCGTCTCGGCCGGGTCGATCTGGACTGGCCGAGCTACGGCGCCGGCCGGACCCGCGGCGCGCCCTGGTTCTTGTTGTCGGCGCTGGCGCTGGCGCAGACCGGGGTCAAGGTGCTGATGCACGGCACCAACGCGTTCAGCGGCGGCATCCCGGTGCATGCCACGCTGAGCGTGCTCGGGCTGCGGCCCTGCCGGGACGCGGCGATGGTGGCGGCCGAACTCGAGCGGTGCAACTTCGCCTACTGGCCGGCCGAGAGCATGGCGCCGCAGATCGACGCGCTGCTGGCGATGCGCCGGCTGTTCGGGCTGCGCTCCCCGGTCAACACGGTGGCGCGTCTGATCGATCCCGGCTGTGCCGGCGTCTCCGTCGATGGCGTGTTCCATCCGGCCTATATCGCGGTGCATCTCGCGGTGGCGGAACGGCTCGGACGGCGTTCGCTGGTGGTGGTGAAAGGCGGCGGCGGCGAGGCGGAACGACCCCCGGCAAAGCCGGTCGCTGCCCATCTGTGGCGCGCCAACGGCCGCAGTGAATTCCGGCTGCCGGCACTCGGGGCGGCCGGTGAGCAGGCAGCGGCAGACACGCCTGCCGACGTCGCGCGGCTGTGGCACGACGAGGCGGGTTTTCCGGCGGTGGGCGAACAGACGGTGATCGGCACCATCGCGTTGGCCTTGCTGGCGCTGCAGGACAGTCCCGATCCGGTGCTGGCGGATCGCCGCGCCGCCGCTATCTGGCACGAGCGCCGGCCCGGGTGGCACGCTGCCGCAGTTTGACATAAAAGCGTGACCGTCTGGGTTTGACCGCCATTCGGCCACATTCCGGGTGCCTGCTGCCACGACGTATCTCTGGAGTATCGACCATGGCCCGTACATTCACCGCCTCCGCCCTGCTTGGCGCCACCCTGCTTCTGTCTTCCGGCCTCGTCGGCCAGGCTTCCGCGAAGGGCTGCCTCAAGGGCGCCGCGGTCGGCGGCGTCGCCGGCCACGTCGCCGGCCATCACGCCGTGCTCGGGGCCGCTGCCGGTTGCGCGGTCGGTCACCACGAGGCGGCGAAGAAGGCCAAGGCGGACGCCGCGGCCAACCCGCCGAGCTGAGCATCCAGCCGGGCGTGACGGTGTCCGTCGCGCCCGGCGCTCGCCCGATCAGGACGAGGGTTTGCCGCCGAGCGTCTGCGTCATCCCGCCCATCGTTTGGGTGCCCATGGTTTGGCTCATCGTGCCCATGGTCGCGCCGATGCCGAGCACCGAGGCTGTCGCGGGTTCGATCGGCGCGGTCGCCAGGGTCCAGAACGCGTCGGCGATGTCGTCCTGGATGTGACGAAGCTGCAGCTGCACCCAGTCGAGAAACTCGTGCAGCCCGCGCACGATGATCTGCTGGATCGTCTGGTCCTCGAGCGACGCCCT
>CAZZZA010000041.1:0-16583 GCA_964658455.1 uncultured Lichenihabitans sp. | reverse complement strand
CCGATCCCGGCCTCGCGCGGCAGCAGCGTGTGATACTTGATGTCGACCAGCCGTGTGGTCTGGTCGCCGCGCTCCAGATACTTGCCGATCGCGTAGAAATACCAGCCCTGGTCTCGGTAGAACGTGCCTTCGGTGATCCCGTTATGGGTCTGGCATTCCTGCTTGACCCTGGCACAGAGACCGGAAAGCTGCGACGGGCCGATCTCGCGGCGGGTGAGCTGGCGGACCCAGTTGTGGAACATGTTGATGTGGGTCCACATCTCGGTCGAGATCAGCGGTCGCAGCGCGCGCGCGTTCTCGCGCGCGACATGGATCAGGCTGGCGATCGAGTTCGGGTTTTCCCGGTCCAGGACATAGAACTCGGCGACATTGTTGACGTCGGCGTCGCTTCGGGTGGCGTAGAAACGTTCCTCGTCGGCATTGATCTGGATGATCGAGCGCCAGCCGTTCTCGGTCTGGCTGGTGCGGGTGAAGGTGTCGGTGACGTCGATGATCCTGGCGAGGTTCTCGATCCGCTCCATGTAGCGGGCCAGCCAGACGATGCTCTCGGCATAGCGCGACAGCAGCGCCTGACCGGCCCGCAGCGGTTCGTGGCGTATATGCTCGACCGGCGGGCTCATGACGTCAGCACCCAGGTGTCCTTGGAGCCGCCGCCCTGCGACGAGTTCACCACCAGCGAGCCCTTCTTCAACGCCACCCGCGACAGGCCGCCGGGCAGCACCCAGGTCGAGTGGCCGGTGACCGCGAACGGACGCAGATCGACGTGACGCGGTTCGACGCCGTTCTCGCACAGGGTCGGCGCGGTGGAGAGGTTGATCACCGGCTGGCTGATATAGTTCGAAGGATCGGCCAGCAGCTTGACGCGGAATTCGTCGAGTTCGGCCTTGGTGGCATGCGGTCCGATGATCAGCCCGTAGCCGCCGGACTCGCCGACCGGCTTGACCACCAGCCGCTCGAGATTGTCGAGCGTGTATTGCAGCCCTTCCTTCTCGCGACAGATGTTGGTCTCGACATTGTCGAGGACCGGCGCCTCGTCGAGGTAGTATTTGATGATCCTGGGCATGTAGGCATAGATCGCCTTGTCGTCGGCAACGCCGGTGCCGACCGCGTTGGCGATCGCGACGTTGCCGCGTCGCCAGGCATCGACCAGACCGCGCACGCCGAGCTGGCTGTCCGGCCGGAACACGTCCGGATCGAGAAAATCGTCGTTCAACCGACGGTAGATCGCATGGACCTGACGCAACCCGGCAATGGTGCGCATGTAGACGCGCGCATCCTCGACGACCAGGTCGCGGCCCTCGACCAGCGGCACCCCCATCTCGCGCGCCAGGAACACATGCTCGAAATAGGCGGCGTTGTAGATCCCGGGCGACAACAACACGACCTGCGGGTCGCTGACATGCGGGGGCGCCATTGCCGCCATCGCCTGCTGCAGCCGGACGCCGTACTCGTCCACCGACCGTATCCCGATCCCGGCGACCAGATCGGGCAGCACACGCAGCATCATGTGGCGGTTTTCGATGACGTACGATACGCCGGAGGGTGTGCGGGCATTGTCCTCGAGCACCAGGAAGCGCCCCTGGTCGTCGCGGACGATGTCGGTGCCGTTGACGTGCACATAGACGCCCATCGGCACGTCGAGACCCATCATCTCCGGTCGGAAGTTGCTGTTCCCCAACACCAGTTCACGTGGAATGACGCCGTCGGCCAGGATCTTCTGGTCGTGGTAGATGTCCCAGAGGAACGCGTTGATCGCGGTCACACGCTGCACGACCCCGCGTTCGATCACGTCCCATTCGCCGGCGGTCAGGATGCGCGGGATCAGGTCGAACGGCAGGATCCGGTCGATGGCGTCGCGGTCGGAATAGACCGTGAAGGTGATCCCCAGATTGTAGAGCTCGGCTTCCGCCGCGGTCGCCCGCCGCCTGAGTTCATCGACGTCGAACCCGCGCAGCCGGTCCCGGATCAGCGAGACGGTGTGCTGGTCGGTATCGACCGCGTTCATGATCTCGCAGAAAAACCGCGGCGTCCCATAGGCCGAAAACAAGTCCGCCGGGGTCGGCTTGCGCTGATCGTTCATGGGGCAAGATCTCTGCCGTCGGTCGTGATCCGAACGGTCGGGGTCAGGCGCTGGGGTATCATCCGCTCCACCTGATGTCGGCTAAGGCTACCTTGCACACAAGCAAGAAAACGGCCGCCCGCCAAGGGTGACCCGCCGCGCCCGCCGCGCGCGCTCTTTGCCCGATCGCGATTTCGGCTCATAAAAGCGCGCCTGGAGGGGTGGCCGAGTGGTTTAAGGCAGCGGTCTTGAAAACCGCCGTGCGTGCAAGCGCACCGTGGGTTCGAATCCCACCTCCTCCGCCATCGGCGCCGCGCTTTACCAGGCCTTAACGTCGCCATGGCTAGCATGGGCGATGACCCAGTCTCGGACCCTGACGGCCGCCGTGGGCCTGGTGGCGTCGCTGTCGTTCCCTCTGGTGCCGGTCGCGTCCTTGGCCGACACCGGCCGGGGCGCGCGGTGCGCTGTCGCGGCGGCGATCGCCGAGCGCGAGCACGGTCTGCCGGCGGGTCTGCTCGAGGCGATCGGCGCGGTGGAGAGCGGCAACCAGGCGCTGGCGGTCGACATCGACGGCACGCCGTCCTTTCCGGCCAGCCCGGCCAGCCCGGCCGACGCTGCCGAGACCGTGAGGCTGGCCTCTGCGCGCGGCGCCCGGTTCATCGATGTCGGATGCTTCCAGATCGACCTGCGCTGGCATGCGGGATGGTTCACCAGCCTCGCCCAGGCCTTCGATCCGCTGCCGAACGCCCGGGCCGCCGCACTATTTCTGACCACGCTCCGCGCCGACGCGCCCTCCTGGCAGTCGGCGATCGCCCGCTACCATTCCTCGCGTGCCGTCGAGGGTGCTGCCTACGCGACGCGCGTGCTGGCCCGCTGGCACGATGACCCGCTGCTGCCGACCCGGCCGGCGCCGCTTCGATATGCGTTCGGCATCAGGGTGTTCGGACCCGGAACCGGCAGCGGCGGCATCGCAGGCCTTGCGGCGGTGGTGACGCCATGAGCGATACGGCGACCGGTCTCGATGCCGCGCGGATACGGCGCTGGTGCGGCTTCGCCCTGGCGGCCCAGCTCGCCGCGATCGTCTTCATCGTGCTCGGTACGCACGGCCTGATCGTGCCGCTGCGGGACGCCACCACCACCGACTTCGTGAGCTTCTATGCCGCCGGCACGCTCGCCAACGGCGCCGATCCCGCAAGCGTCTACAACCGGGCGCTGCATTTCGCCGCCGAGCGCGCCGCGACCGCGCCCACCATCCACTACGTGTTCTTCTTCTACCCCCCGGTCTTCCTGCTGCTCTGCGCGCTGCTGGCGCATCTGCCGTATCTGACCGCGTTCGTCCTGTTCGAGACCGTGTCGACGGCCGGCCTGCTGGCTGTGCTGGCGGCGATCCTGCGCCCCGCGGATCGGCTGTGGCTGCTGCCGGTCTTGTCGTTCTCGCCGCTGCTCTGGGCGATCGGCGTCGGCCAGAACAGCTGCATGACCGCAGCACTCTTCGGCGCCGGCTGCCTGCTGCTGCAGCGCCGTCGCGACCTGTGCGCCGGGCTGGTGTTTTCTGCGCTGCTCTGCAAACCGCACATGGGATTGCTGCTGCCGCTCGCGCTTGTCGCGGGTGGCCGCTGGCGCGCGGTGTTCGGCGCGGCGGCTGGAACCGTGGCGTTGGTGGCATCGAGCCTGGTCTGCTTCGGGGCCGCTCCGTGGATGGCGTTCGACGCCGCGCTCTTTCGGGCTTCGGCGGAGTTCGCCTCGGCGCAGGTGGTGCCGTTCTCGGTGCTGGCCAGCAGCTTCGGTGCCGTTCGCCTGCTCGGCTTCGGTGCGACGGTGGCGACGGTAGCCGAGATCGTCATCGATCTGCTGGTCGCGGTCTGCGTCTGGCGATCCTGGCGCGAACGGTCCGCCGCGGCCGTGGAGCAGCAGTTCGCGCTCCTCGTCACCGGCACGCTGCTGGTGATGCCCGTGGTGCTTTTCTACGACACGACCCTGCTGCTGGTCGCAGGCGCCTGGCTTTGTCGTGCCGGCGCCTGTGGCGCGACCGTGCGCACGCGCTGGCTGGCCTCTGCCTGGGTGCTCGGCCTGATCGCCTACCCGCTCGCCCGTGCGCTGCATCTGCCGTTGTCGATGCTGTCGGTGGCGCTCTGCTTCGCCGCGTCCCTGCCGGTCACGAACCGCCGGTCGCTTCACCTTCCGTTAACACCGAGTGCCTAGTCTCCGCATCAGTGGACTCGGTCCGCTCCGGTTCACACGGTCCGAGTCGTTCCATTCAGGGAGAGTCCATCATGCTTGATCGTTACCGCTCGTTCGTCGTCGCGCTCAGGAACGACCGCCGCGGCGTCACCGCGCTCGAGTATGGCATCATCGCCGGCGTGCTCGGCCTGACACTCATCACGATCTTCACCAGCTTCCGCGCTTCGCTCACCACCCTGTTCAGCACCATCACCACCGCGATGTGAACCGGTCGGCGCCAGGCCATACCTCAGGAAGGCGGGAAGACCGTGATCCATGCGTTGCTTCCCGCCGCCCTGATCCTGCCGCTCGCGGCCGGGCTGCTGGTCTATGCGGCACTGCACGACGTCGCAGCCCGCACCATTCCGGACAGCGTCACGCTCGGCATCGCGCTCCTGGGCGGCATCTTGTCAGCCTACCGTGGCGGCCTTGCCGTATCGCTGGCCGTGGCCATGCTCGTGTTCGGGTTGCTCGCCAGCGCCTGGGGCGCCGGACAACTCGGCGGCGGCGATGTCAAACTCATCCCGTCGGCAACCCTGCTCGTGCCGCCGTCGGGTGTTTTGTCGCTACTCTGCACGATCGCGATCGCCGGCGGCCTCGTCGCCTTGTCCTATCTGCTGTTGCACGGGCTGGTCGGCAGGACGGCGCGGCGACGCAGCCCGCACCCTGCTCCTGGCGGCAGCCGTCCGCTACCGGTTCGCGCCTGGCACGCCGAGATCTGGCGGATCCGACGGCGTGGCCCGATACCCTATGCGGTGGGGATCGCCGCCGGCACCCTGATCTGCCTGGGCCGGGGCTGACCGATGCTCGCCAGGCTCAGCGTGCTCTTCCTGCTGCTGGTCGGCGTCGGCGGTTTCGGCCTGTTCGCCTGGATCGCGGCGCACCCGGCAGCGTCGCCTGTGGCGGTCGCTGCCGCACCGGTGGCAAAGCCGATCACCCGCGCCGCCTTGGTCTCGTCCGGCCTGCTCCATGCCGGGCAATTATTGCGCCCGGACGATCTGGCCGTGCGTGACTTTCCGGCAGACAGCCTGCCGCCGGGCGCGCTGCTCGACAGCGCCGAGACCCGGCATTCGATCACCGGCGCTCTGCTGCGCACCGCGGTCCCTGCTGGCGGCCTGCTCCTGTCGCCGGGCCTGGTCCTGCCGGGCGACCATGGCTATCTCGCGGCGGTGCTGACCCCCGGCAAGCGAGCGGTCAGCGTCGGTGTCGATGCCGTGACCGGCGTATCCGGTCTGGTCTGGCCAGGAGACTCGGTCGATCTGATCCTGTCGCTGTCGCTTGATGATCCCGGTGTGCCGCTCGGTCATCGCATGGCCGCCGAAACGGTGCTGACCGGCCTGCGCGTCCTGGCTGCCGACCAGGATCTTGTCCGTGGCGAGAAACCGGCGAACCCCGGCAGTGGTGGTGACAGCGCCCGCACGATCACCCTGGAGGCAAGCCCCGCCGACGCGCAGCGAATCCTCGTCGCCTCGCGTCTTGGCAGACTGTCCCTGTCGGTCTGCCCGCTCGGTCGTTGCGATCCGGCACCCCCGGCCTCCGCCATCACCTGGAGCAGCGACCTGTCGGTGGCGATGGCGCGAAGCAGCGCGTCCCGTAAAGAGGTTATTCACCTTTTCAGCGGATCATCCGACCAGAAGGACTTCCAGTTTCCCTGAATGGAGTCGCTGAGTCGGAAGGGTCTCGTTCCCTATGGTCAGGTTGTTGTTCCGCAAAATGGCGGGCCGTTTCATCGGTGTGGGGATGATCCTGGCGACTGCGCAGTTCGTGATGCCGGCGCGGGCGTTCGGGGCTGGTGGGGCCATCACGATCGAGGCAGGAACCGGACGCGTCCTTACCCTTTCCGGCCGAGCCGCCAACGTCTTCGCGGCCGACCCCAAGGTCGCCGAGGTGCGGCCGGCGAGCCCGACCAGCCTCTTCGTGTTCGGCATCGCCGTGGGACACACCACTGTCGCCGCCATCGACGGCGGCGGCCGCGCGGTCGGCAGCTACGCTGTGGACGTGGTGCCCAGTTCCGCCCCCGCGCGCGAGGCGGAGCGCCTCGCCGATGCGATGGGCGCCAGGATGGTTGGCGGGGACGTCGCGATGCGGGCGAGCCAGAACGGGCTGATCCTGTCCGGCAATGCGTCCAGCCCGGCAGAAGCGAGCGACGCCCTCGAGGCGGCGCAGCTGGCGTCGGCGAGCGGGGCGAAAGTGCTCGACCAGCTCCACGTCCGCGGTTCCACGCAAGTCAATCTGCGGGTTCGCATCGTCGAGATGTCGCGGTCCCTGACCCATGAACTGGGCGTGAACTGGCAGTCGGTGAACGCGCTCGGCACGTCCGCGGTGCAAGGCGTCTCCTTCAATGCGCCGATCGCCACCCTTACCGCCGCGCAGAGCGCGTTCTCGTTCCTGTCCCGGTTCAAGGCCGCCGGCCGGTCGGTGACGCTCGATACCCTCGTCGACGCGCTGGTGCAGGATCAGCTCGTGCATGTGCTGGCCGAGCCGAACCTCACCACCATGAGCGGCGAGCCCGCTTCGTTTCTGGTCGGCGGGGAATTCCCGATACCGGTCGCCAGCTACAACAACACCGTGACCGTCGATTTCAAGCAATACGGTATCTCGCTGAGCTTCCTGCCCACCGTTCTGACCGACGGGGCGATCAGCCTGCACGTCCGTCCTGAAGTCAGTCAGCTCACGACCCAGGGGGCGGTGACCATCACCCAGAACAATTCCACCGTACAGATCCCGGCACTCACGGTGCGGCGGGCCGACACGACGGTGCAGCTTGGCAGCGGGCAGAGTTTCGCCATTGCCGGCCTGCTTCAGGATGACGCATCCCTGACGAGCCAGGGGCTGCCGTTCCTCGGCGACATTCCGGTCCTCGGCGCCCTGTTCCGCTCATCGAGCTTCACCCACAACCAGACCGAACTGGTGATCGTGGTCACGCCCTACGTCGTCAGGCCATCCGACAATCCGGCCGTCTTGTCCCTGCCCGATGATGGATGGACGCTACCGAACGATCTCGAACGCATCCTGTTGCTGCGCCAGAACGGTTCGTCGCGCCCGGGCATGGGCACAACGACACCGATGTCCCGACCGCGGATACCGGGCGACGCCGGCTTCATCGTCGAGTGAAAACCATGCAACCGATGAACAGACCGATCATGACGAGACCGTCGCCGATCGCCCTCCTGGCGAGCCTGGTGCTGACCGGCTGCCAGGCGACCGACCGGCAGGCCGCACCAGGGTCGTGGCAGCCGATCGGCGCCAACGAGAGCAACCTGCTGGCCGCCGTGGAAAATCCTGCCGACCTGGTCCATGGCCGCTCTGACCCGGTCAGCGATCCGAACGCGGTCCTCGCGGTGCTGCGCTACCGCATGGGCAACCCGAAGCCGCTCCCGGCCAGCGGCCTTGCCGAAATCAAGGTCACGACGTCGGGCGATACCGCGCCGCCGGCCGGGTCCGGCGACGCCGATGCCACGGGAGGCGCTGCAAATGGACGGTGAGATCGGTGCCATCCGCGATACCGATACGGTCGCGCCGCGCGCCGAGCGCCCTGAGATACTGGCCTTCGTTGCCGACGCAGAGAGCGAGGAGGCGATCAGGGAGGGCCTGGCCGAATTCCTGCCGCGCGGCCTGCCGATCCGCCGCGCCGGGATCGCCGCCGCCATCGCCCACCTCCGCCGCGCGCCGACACCCAGGACCCTCTTGGTCGATATCTCCGGCGACCAGCACCCTGTCAGCACCCTGGTCGCGCTGTCCGAAGTCGTCGAGCCCGACGTCCGCGTGCTGGTGATCGGCGACCGCGAGGACATCAATTTCTACCGACAGGTTACCCGTGGCCTGAGCGTCCTGGAATATCTCTACAAGCCGCTCGTGCGCAGGATGGTCGCGCGCCATTTCGGCCCGTGGGTCGTCGAAGGCGGCGTGGTCCCCGAAGCGGTTGGCGGTGGACGGGTGATCAGTGTCACGGGTGTCGGTGGCGGGGTCGGGGCGACCACGATCGCCGTCAACCTTGCCTGGCACTTCGCCGCCGACGTCCATCGCCACACCTTGATCCTGGATCCGAACCTTCACACCGGCGCGGCGGCCCTGATGCTCGACGTCCGGGCCGACACCGGCTTGCGCACCGCCCTCGAGCTGCCCGACCGCGTCGACGAACTGTTCATCGATCGCAGTGCGCAGCCGGTGACCGATCGGCTGTTCGTGCTGTCGAGCGAAGAGCGGCTTGCCGAGACGCCGGCGATCGCCGCCGGCGCTGCCCAGCATCTGCTCAATACCCTCCGCCGGCGCTATAATTTCGTCGTGGTCGATGCCCCGTTCCAGTCCAACCCGCTGCATCGCGATCTGCTCGACCTCTCACATCAGCGCATCTTCGTCGTCGCCCCGAACCTGTCCTCGGTCCGCGACGCGGTGAGGCTGATGCAACTGGAAAACGGCCCCACCCAGAGCCGCCGCCCGGTCATCGTGCTCAACGGTCTGCACCGGCCGGGCGCGATGACGCTGGACCAGGTGCAGCAGGGTCTGGGCGTCCGCCCCGACGTCGTCATCCCGTTCCTGCCCCGCGCGCTCGGCCATGCATCCACTGCCGGCCGTCCGGCGGTCACGGAGCGCGGCGCCTTTCGCGATGCGATCATCGATCTCGGCCGCGAGGCTGCCTTCGTCGGGTATCTCGACCGCCACGAGAACGGCAAGGAGTCGTCGCGCCGCTCGTGGCTCGGCCGGCTCCGCGGGAAGACCCGGCGATGAGCGCTCCCGGCTACGGCGGCACCTTCGGCCGGCGGCATCGCGACGTCGAGCTGACCATCTCGCCGCAAACCGCGGCCGCTGCCATGCCGGTCGCGCCCCGCTTGGATCATTCCGCCGTGCTTCGCGAGCTGCGCGGTCTGTGTCTCGAGCGCCTGGACCCTGCGGTGATCGCCGCCATGCCGCCGGACCGGCTGGCGATCGAGATCGAACGCACGGTGTCCGATATCGCCGACGAGCGTCGCATCCAGCTCAATGGACGGGAACAATCGGAGCTGGCCGGCGAACTGGTACATGACATGCTGGGTCTCGGGCCGCTGCAGCCGCTGCTCGCCGACGATACGATCTCCGACATCATGGTCAACGGACCGGCCCGTATCTTCGTCGAGCGCGGCGGCAAGACCGTCCCGTTTCCGACACGGTTCCGCGACGAGGCGCATGCCCGGTCGGTCTGCCAGCGCATCGCATCCGCGGTCGGACGCCGCATCGACGAATCGAGCCCGATGGTCGATGCGCGACTGGCCGACGGCTCTCGCGTCAACATCGTCTTTCCGCCGCTGGCGCTGGACGGGCCCTACATCTCGATCCGCAAGTTCTCGAAGCGTGCGCTGGATTTCGAGCGTCTGATCGCCAACGGCTCCTGCTCGCCGGCGATTGCGCGGATCCTGGAAATCGCCGGCCGCTGCCGCCTCAACATCATCATCTCTGGGGGAACCGGTTCCGGCAAGACCACCCTGATGAACACCATCTCGCGTCTGATCGACCATGGCGAGCGCGTCATCACCGTCGAAGACGCCGCCGAACTGCAGTTGCAGCAGCCGCATGTGGTCCGGCTCGAGACGCGGCCGCCGTCGCTGGAGGGAAAGGGCGAGATCACGCAGCGCGATCTTGTCCGCAACGCGCTGCGCATGCGCCCGGATCGCATCATCATCGGCGAGGTGCGTTCGTCGGAGGCATTCGACATGCTGCAGGCGATGAACACCGGCCATGACGGCAGCATGTCGACCGTCCACGCCAACACCTCGCGCGATGCCGTCACACGGATCGAGAACATGGTCCAGATGGGCAACATGGGGCTTAGCACCCGCGCCATCCGGACCCAGATCGTCAGCGCCGTCAATCTCATCGTCCAGGTCGAGCGCCACCGCGATGGGGTGCGGCGCATCACCCAGGTTACCGACGTCTCCGGCCTGGAGGGCGATGTCGTGGTCCTGAACGACGTCTTCTCCTACGTGATCGAAGGCGAGAGCCTGGATGGCAAGCTGATTGGACGCTATCGCGGCAGCCGGGCGCGCCCCAGCTTCCACGACGCACTGGTCTATTTCCAGCTCGAACGCGCCTGGGCGGCGGCGCTGGAGGATCTGGGCCCATGAAAGCAAACCTCCTGCTGGTCGCCGGAGGCGGGCTCTGGTCGCTCGGGTGCTCCGGCGCGCTGCTGGTGCTGCTCGCCCGGTCGCGCCGGGCCGCGCGGACCGTGGCAGACCGGATCGAGACAGTCCTTCGGCCTCATCGGGCGGCGGACCCGTCAAATGGTCCCGGCACACGGCAGCTCCGGCTGCGGCCGGCGGGTCTGCTCTATCGGCTGATCGGCTACAACCCCGCTCGCGCCTGGCGTTACCGCCTATCGATCCGTCGCGTCTTGCTCCTGTGCGCCTTCCCGGGGGTTCTTGCCGCGCTGCTCGCGTCGCGAATACTCGGACCCGTAGCCGACCTCGCTGCCGCCCCGGTCTTTCTGTTCTCGGCGCGGTCCTATTTCCGGCGGGCCGACCGCCGCCATGCCGCGAAGCTGCTGGTGCAGTTCCCCGACGCGCTGAGCATGATCGTGCGCGCGGTCCGGGTCGGCGTTCCGGTCGGCGGCGCCATCGCCATCGTCAGCCGCGAGGCCGCGACGCCGACCAGAGAGGAATTTCGCGATGTAGCGGAGTCGGTGGCGATCGGCAGGCCGCTCAATGAGGCGCTGGCGAGGATGGCGGAGCGAAGTACGCTCACGGAATACCGCTTCTTTGCGACCGCGCTTGCCCTGCAGGCCCGCGCCGGGGGCAGCCTCACCGAGACGCTGGAGACCCTGGCGGATACCATCAGAAAACGCGTCGCCACGCGCCAACGTGGCCATGCCCTGGCATCGGAGGCGCGCGCCAGCACCTACATCATCGCCGCACTCCCGTTCGCGGTGGGCGCCGGGCTGCTCGCCATCAGTCCGAGCTACATGACGCTGATGTTCACGACCCCCATCGGCAACAAACTCCTGGCGCTCGCCGCCTGTTCGCTGGGCACCGGCCTGTTCGCCATGAACTGGATCTCGAAGCGGGTTCTGCGATGAGCCGGACCTGGCTCGCCTTCGCCGGGGCCGCGGCCGCGCTGGCCATCCTCCTGATGGGCATGATCCTGCTGCATGCGACCGAGAAACGTCGCCGGATCGTCGATCGCCGCCTGGAACAGGTCCGACAGCCGCAAAGGAAGCGCGCCCCTGGTGACAGGGCGCAACAGCCGGCGCCGGGCTGGCTGCGTCTTGCCGCGGTGATCGGGTTGGGTCTGGCGCGCAGCGGCCTGCTGCCGGCATCGACGCTGCGCGAGTTGCGCAACAGCCTTGGAAATACGCCGCTGGCGGGGCCGAACGGGGTGGGGATATTTGTCGGGCTGAAGGTGCTCGGCGCGTTGCTCGGCGTCCTCGCCGCGCTCTCGATCGCGCGCATCGTCGATCTTGGCGCGAATCTGCGGATCGTCGTCCCCGTCCTTGGTGGCGTGGCGGGTATTCTTGCACCCGACTTCGTGCTTCGACGCCTGCGCCTCGCTTACATCGGCGGTGTCGAGACCGGGCTGCCCGATGCCCTCGACATGATGGTGATCTGCAGCGAAGCGGGGCTGGCGCTCGAACCGACCATCGAACGGGTCAGTCTTGAACTGGCGCCCGCGCATCCCGCGGTGGCGTGCGAATTCGCTCTGACCGCCCAGGAGATGCGGCTGATTGCCGATCGCGCCCTGGTTCTGACCAATCTGGGGACACGGACCGGCGTCGAGGATCTGCGACGGCTGGGGGCGACCTTGATACAGACCGTCCAGTTGGGTACGCCGATAACGCAGGCGCTTCGTGTCCTGGCCTCCGAAATGCGCCAGGAAGCGATGACGCGCTACGAAGGACGCGCCGCCCGGTTGCCGGTCCTGCTGACGCTGCCGATGATCCTTTTCGTGCTGCCCTGCGTCTTCATCGTCGTCGGCGGGCCGGCTGCGATCCAGATCATCGAGTCCTTCAGCAAGAAATGAGTAATCTTTTGCAGCTACCCTGAAGGCCCATCACGCATCGGGCCGCACCATGCTTTTTCCCCGCGCCTGGCTGTCCGTCCTGATCGCCCTGCAGCTCGGTGCGTGCGCCACGGGCGGCGACCGCTCCGATCTCGGGCTGCGGGTCGGCGCCGCCGAACTCGGGGCCGGTGCTGCCGCGGCGGCGCTGCAGACCGCGCAGGGTCTTTCCGCCGCGCGACCGGACGATCCGCGCCGTCTGGTGCTGCTCGGACAGGCCTACATGGCGAGCGGCCGGCTGCAGGTCGCAGAGACCACGTTCCAGCGCGCGCTCGTGCTCGATCCCGGCTCCTTCGACGCCGAATTCGGCCTGGCGCGGCTGCATACGCTCACCGACCCCGGCGCGGCGCTCGATGCGCTACGCCGCCTGTCCGCCAGGCATCCCGAGAATCCGGCGATCCTGACCGATCTCGGCGTGGCGTGCGACCTCGATGGCCGGTCGCAGGAAGCCCAGGGTTTCTACCGCCGCGCCCTGGTGCTCGATCCGTCGCTGGTGTCGGCGCAGGTCGATCTCGGGCTTTCCCTGGCATTGTCGGGCCATCCGGACCAGGGCGTGCAGCTTCTCGGTCCGATCGCCGGTGGCGCGGACGGCTCGCCGCGCATCCGCGCGGATTACGCCGTGGCGGCGTCCCTGAACGGCGATCCGGCGACCGCCGCGGCGGTGCTGAATCACGACCTGTGCCCGGAACAGACGCGGTCCGCGCTCGCCGCCTACAAGGCCCTGGGCCATGCCGGACCCTGAGACCCGGTCATGCCGCGGACCTTGCCTCGGTCCGGATCGGCGCGGCATCTCCGCGCTCGAATTCGGCCTGGTCGCGCCGGTGGTATTGGCCCTGCTGTGCGGGGCGGTGGATACCGGGTGGCAGCTCGCCACCGAGCTGGCGCTCGAGCACGGCGCCCATGATGCGGCGCGTTTCGCCATGACCGGGAACGCGACCATTCCGGGTCGCCTCGGCGTTCCGGCCTGTCGTGCCGACACCATCGTCTGGCTGATCTGGAGCGAGGCGCCGGCGCTGCTGACGCGGGCCAACCTCCAGGTGCTGACCAGCACCGATGGCGGCAAGACCAACCAGTCCGGAGGGCAGGCGAATTTTGGCGGCGCGGCATCGGGTGCCGTCCTCTACACGCTGGCATACAAGCAGAGCTTCGTGACGCCGTTCGGGCAGGTGCTGTTCGGAAGCCGGTTCCTCACCCATCAGGTTCAGCTTCTGGTGCAGAATGAAGCCTATCCGGCTCCGGGCTGCTGAGCGCCGCCGGCGTCTGCGACGCGGCGTCGCGACGCTGGAGATCGCGCTGGCCGCGCCGGTCATCCTGCTGCTGTTCCTTGGCACCGCCGATCTCGCTCTGTGGATGCGCGCGGTGTTTCGCCTCGACGAACTCACCACCCAGATCGGCGAGATCGTGACCCAGTGCCCGGTGCTGAACGACCCCGCCGATTTCAACGGCCTGTTCACGGACGCGCAGAAGCTTGCCGGGCCGGTCGACGTCAGCAGCCGGACCGGCGGTGCGTTCCTGATCACCGCCATGGGCATCACCAACGGCGCCCCGACGATCCTGTGGCAGCGTCGGATCGGCAACCCGGTCTTCAACAGCCGGTTCGGCGCCGTGAACACGGCGCCGGTCACCGGCGCCTTTGCCGTCAGCGGCGCCGAGATCCTGATCGGCACCGAGGCGTTTTCGGCGATGCAGCCCTGGCGTCTGTCCGCCATGATGGCGAAAGGGATCCCGAACGCGCCGCAGCTCTATTCGCAATCGCTGTTCCTGGTGCGCTCCAGCAGCCCGACGCAACTCGCGACGCTCGGGACCGGCAGCCAGGCCGGATGCGTGCCGTGAGCGGCCGTCGCGGCACGGTCAGCATCCTGGTGGGTGCGGCGATGATGTCGATGGTGATCATCAGCGGCCTCGCGGTCGATCTGGGTCGTCTGTATCTGGTGCAGAACCGGCTGCAGACCGCGCTCGATTCCGCGGTGCTGGTCGCGGGGCGGGAAATCGCGCTGCCGAACCGCGATGCCGATACCACCGCGATGTTCTGGGCCAATTTCGCGGTCGGCCATCTGGCCGGGGGCGCCAGTTTCTTCGGCGGCGCCGCGACGACGCCCACCATCACCAGGATCAGCGACACCACGGTGTCGATCTCGGCCACCGCGACGGTGCCGCTGGTGCTGGGGCGCCTCGTCGGCCTGCCGTCCTTCACGATCAGCGACAATGCGCAGGCGGTCCGTGCCAATACCGGAATGGAACTGGCCCTGGTCCTGGACAATACCGGCTCGATGCGCGGCGCGCCGATGCAGGCCGAGATCGACGGCGCCAATCAGCTCATCTCGATCCTCTATGGGGCCACACAGGACACCGTGCCCAATCTGTGGGTCGCGGTGGTGCCGTTCGCCGCGTCCGTGAACATGGGCGCGAACCACTCCGGCTGGCTGGTTTCCGGCAGCCTGGACCAGACCAAGTACGCCAACACCAGCTGGAAAGGCTGCGTGCTGGCGCGGCACGCGAACAACCACGATGCGGACGACGCGCCGCCATCGGTCGCGGCCTTCCAGCCGTTCATCTACGCCTCGACGCTCGGGAAATACCAGCAGCACGGCAAGGTCCTCGCCGGTGATGACGACTGGTCGGCGAACACCATCACCGAGGACAACCAGGCGACGCTGCCGGCGAACACGGCGGTCGGCCCGAACCTCGGCTGTACCGCGGCGTCGATACTGCCGGAGACCGCCAGCCGTACCGCCGTGCTCAACCGCATCAACAGCATGCAGGCGACCAGCCGCGGCGGCACCTTCATCAATCTCGGGCTGCAGGCCGGATGGATCACGATCAGCCCGCGCTGGCTCGGCCTGTGGGGCAACGCCTCGCTGCCGCTGGCCTACAACACGCCGAACATGGCCAAGGCGATCGTGCTCATGACCGACGGCAACAACGAGTGGTACTCCTGGCCCGGCGGCGCCCCCGACAACCAGGGAGACGGCGACGCCACGGCATACGGGCGGCTGTCGACCAACATGCTCGGCCTCGGCAGCGCCAACGCCACGGTTGCGCTGAACGCCTCCATGGCCAGCATGTGCACGACGATCAAGGCCGCCGGCATCACGCTCTATACGATTCTCTATAACCATGACGCGATATCGGCGGCGACGCAGCAGCTTTTCCAGACCTGCGCCTCCGCGCCGCAGGATTATTTCCTGGCGCCGACCGCCGCCGACCTGCAGACCGCGTTCAGCGCCATCGGCACGCAACTGGCGAGCCTGCGGCTCTCGCAATGATCGAGGACACCATGCGGCCGGTGCCGCCCGGCCGCGCCGGCTTGACATCGTTCCTGCTTCGCGCAGCGTTATGTCATGTCCGCCTTGTTCGCCCTGCTCCTCGCCGCGTCCGCCATTCTTGCCGTGATCGTGCTGATCGCACGGCTGCGCCTCAACCCGTTCCTGGTGCTGATGGCGGTCTCGCTGGTGCTGGCGCTGGTCGCCGGCATGCAACCGGACAAGATTGTGGCGTCGTTCGAGGCCGGTGCCGGGCACGTTCTGGGACACATCGCGATCGTCATCGCGCTCGGCACCATGCTCGGCAAGATGCTCGCCGAGTCGGGCGGGGCGGACCAGATCGCCCTGACCATGACCCGGCGCTTCGGCGCCGGGCGCGGACACTGGGCGATGATGCTGATCGGGTTCCTGGTCGGGCTGCCGGTGTTCTTCGAGGTCGGCTTCGTGCTGCTGATCCCGATCGTGTTCACGCTGGCGAAACGCACCGGTCAGCCGATGCTGATGCTGGCCCTGCCGATGGCGGCCAGCCTGTCGGTCGTGCATGGCATGCTGCCGCCGCATCCCGCCGCCCTGCTGGCGCAGCAGGCCTATCACGCCGATATCGGCAGGACGATCCTTTACGGCGTGATCGTCGGCCTGCCGACCGCGATCCTGGCCGGCCCGGTGTTCGCCAGGTTCATCGTCCCACGCCTCGGGCCGCTCGCCGGCGCGTCGCTGGAGAGCCAGTTCGTGGCCAGCGAACCGCCGGATACGCTGCCCGGCTTCGGCATCACCGTCGCGACCATCTTGTTGCCGATCGTGCTGATGCTGCTCGGTTCCTGGGCGGACCGGCTCACGCCGGCAGGCGGTATCGCCAACCAGGCGCTGCATTTCATCGGCAATACCGACGTGGCGCTGATGCTCGCGGTGATCCTGTCGTTCTTCGTCTTCGGCCGGGCCGGCGGATTCTCCCGCGAGACTATCCTGCGCTTCACCAACGAGTGCCTCGGCCCGACCGCGGTGATCCTGGTGCTGATCGG
>CAZZZA010000040.1:0-21248 GCA_964658455.1 uncultured Lichenihabitans sp. | reverse complement strand
CGGGGATTTAGGCCCCCAACCACATACCGTCAACTCCGAAAACGAAGGCGATGGGAAACTTTTTACAGCGCGCCTGTCGCAGCACGGCCCGCAGGCACGGCGGGCGGTGTCCCGGCCTGAGCCACCGAGGAGCCGGGCCGCTCCTGGCCGGCCGGGAAGACGGTCTCCCAGCCGCCGCCCAGCGCGGTGTAGAGCTGCACCAGGTTGGTGGACTGGGTCGCGGTGCTGTCGGCGAGCTGCTGCTGTGCCGAGAGCAGCGACCGCTGCGCATCAAGCACGTTCAGGAACGTCTGCAGCCCGCCGCGATATTGCTCCTGCGAAAGCTGCAGCGCCCGCTGGCCGGACTGCACCGCCTGCGCCAGGCGCTCGTGGCGACGCTGTTCGGCGGCATAGGCGGTCAGCGCGTTGTCGACGTCATGCCACGCGGCCAGCACCGTCTTCTGGTAGGTGATCGCCGCTTCCTGCTGGCGCGCCTTGCTGAGCTGCAACTGCCCGCGCAGCCGGCCGCCCTGGAAGATCGGCAGGCTGATCGAGGGCCCGAACGTGTAGGCGGCGGCCGACCAGAACGACAGGTCGCGCAATTCCAGGGATTCGAAATTCAACGCCCCGGTCAGGGTGATCTTGGGGTAGAAATCCGCCACCGCGACGCCGACGCTGGCGGTCGCCGCATGCAGCTTGGCCTCCGCCTCCCTGATGTCGGGGCGCCGCCGGGCCAGTTCGGACGGCACGCCGATCGGCACCCGTGGCGGCAGCGGCGGCACCGGCTGCGCCACACCGAGTTCGTCGCTCAGGGCCTGTGGCGGCTCGCCGAGCAGCAGGCTCAACGCATTGATCTGCCGCGCCACCTGCTGCTGCTGCTCCGGGATGTTGGCGCCGATGCTGTCGCGCTGCGACGCCGCGTTCTGCACATCGAGATCGGTGGTCAGCCCGCCGGCATAGCGCTCCTGGGTCAGGTGAAGCGACGCCTCGGCGGAGGCCAGGTTCGCCTGCGCGATCGCCAGCAGCGCCTGGCTGCCGCGCAGCATCATGTAGTCGCGGGCCACCTCCGCGAGGCGGGCGATCAGCACCGAGCGCCGGTCCTCCGCCGAGGCGACCAGGGTGGCGCGCGCCGACTCGACCTCGCGGCGCACCCTGCCCCACAGATCGATCTCCCAGGAGGCATCGATGCCGTCCTTCCACAGGTCGAGCGGGGGGACGGTGATGTCGCCGGCGGCGGCCTGCAGACCACCGGCATTGCTGCCGAGCAGCGGCGTCAATCCGCTGCCGGCACTCTGCAGGCCGCGCTGGATCAGCTTGTCGCTGATCTTCTCGCGCGTGTAGCTGCCGGTGCCGCTCAGGCCGGGATAGAGATCGGCCGAGGTCTCGCGGAGCTGGGCGCGGCTCTGCGCCAGACGGGCGGTGGCGATCCGAACATCGAGGTTGGACTGGGCCGCCCGACGCTCCAGCGCCGACAGCTCCGGATCGTTGAACACCGACCACCAGTCCGGATCGGGCGACGCGGTATCCACATCGCTGGCGAGCACCGCCTGCCGGTCGCCGGGCGCCGGGTGGTCGTGGCCGAACCAGCCCGACGGCGACCACAAGGCGGGCCGGCGGTAATCCGGGCCGACCGTGCAGCTGGCCGACAGCAGCGCCAGCCCGCAGACCGTGCCGCGCAGCACGCGCCGGGAGAACACCCGCCTGGAAAAACGAACGCTGGAGGCCATCGCCGCTCCTGTCGCCGGGTCCCGGCCGCCGACCGCACACGGCAAGCCGGCCGAGCGACATCCGCCCCCGGAAGATACATGCTGGCTGACCGATCGGTTCGGTCAGCGTTGACAAGCGAACAGTATCTGCTTTGTTCGTCTCGTCAATCTCGCACCCGGCGGCGATCACGGCGATCGTCGTCCGGCCCGGGTTACGAGACGGGATCGCTCTATGACCGGGTTGGACGATCATTCACGACTGAAGCGGCAGCAGATCATCGCCGGCGCCGAGATCGTGTTCACCGAGGACGGCTACGAGGGCGCCAGCATGTCGCGGATCGCCGCCCAGGCCGGGGTCTCCAAGGGCACGCTCTATAATTATTTCGCCGGCAAATCCGAGCTGTTCGCGGCGTTCGTCTCCGACAAGACCTCCAGGGAGCTGCCCAAGCTGTTCGAGCCGATCGCCGTCGAGGGGCGGATCGACCTCATCCTGCGCCAGATCGGCGACGGGCTGATCCGGCTGATGCTGGCGCCTGGCTCGCTGGTCCTGTATCGCATCGTCATGGCGGAAGCCGGCAAGTTTCCCCATCTGGCCTCGATCTTCTGGGAGACCGGGCCGCAGGACGCGCTCGCGCGCATGGCCGAGTGGCTGGCCGGACGGATGGCGGCCGGGCAGCTGCGCGAGGCCGACCCGCGCTTTGCCGCCGAACAGTTCTTCGCGCTGTGCCAGACCCCGACCTGCACCAAGCGCCGCCTGCGCATTCTCGAGACCGTTTCCGACCGCGAGATCGAGCGGATCGTTGACGGCGCGGTCCGGGTGTTCCTGGACAGCTACGCGACCGCAACCGGGCGCGGCTGAACCGCGGTCGCGCGACCACGGCCGGCCGGCCGCATGGCCCTTGCATCCACCCCCGGGGAAAGCTACGAAGCGCGCCGTGATCGGCGATCATGCTGTTGTAGCTCAGCGGTAGAGCACTCCCTTGGTAAGGGAGAGGTCCAGGGTTCGATTCCCTGCAACAGCACCACCACCATAATTCCTTGTCAAATCAACGACTTATGGATGTTTCCGCGCCTAATCTGAGTGTTTGGCACCTGCTACACAGGATGTGCCACAGATGGGGTTATCCACAGGCGGCGGATACGTCGTGCGGCGGGGCGGCAGCTTTGCCTTCCGTATCCGCCTGCCGTCAGGGCTGGCGCGAAGGACGGGCCGCACGGAGATCGTCAGGAGCCTGGGGACCAGTGACCCGAAGGTGGCGCGGCTACTGGCGGCAACACTCAGCTTGCGAGTTGAGCGGCTATGGAGTCGAATCAGGCTCATGGACGCCCAAAATGAGATCGCGAGGCTGCTAGAGGCGTGGTTCCGGGCGGAACTCGACCGGGCATGGCGATCGTTCAGAAGCGGGACCCTGACCGATCAGGCGGCACCCGCTGGCCTGGACCACGAAGAGCGTCGGGACTTCGATCGCCTAGCGCTGGGGGCGGTCTCTGAACAGCGCCTTGATGACTTGCAGGCCCGATACAGGGCTGGCGACTACGGCGATGGCTATCCCGTCGCACGCAAGATCCTGGGTGAGCTGGACGCGCCAATCGACGAGCTGGACCATCGATTCGCCCTCCTGGCGGCGGAGGCGATGAAGGCACAGGCGATGATCTGCGAGGCGGGCATCCGCTGGTCCTTCGGGGAATACACCTATAGGCCGAATTGGCAGGCTGGGCTCGATACCAAAGCTTTCCCGGTGCCAGCGGGCTTACCTATGATCCCGGCTGCTGTAGCCCCTGCCAGAGCCACGCCTGCGGCTGTTGCGGTTTCGCCTGCACCAGCGCTCAAAGCTGGTCCGACCGTCGCGGACGGCATTGACGACTACATCCACGAGATCAGACGACGCACCCGGGCAACCGAATTGGAGCTGAGCCAAAAGGAACGGCGTTGCCGCGAGTTTGAGCGCGCGTTCGGCAAGGATACGCCCCTTGTGGAGATCACGCGGCGCGATGCTGGACGATGGTTCCAGGCGCTGGCACTGCTGCCGAGTCGCTACATCGAGAACGCGGACTTGAAGGGGCTGGGCTTCTTTCAGGCGGCAGAGAAGGCGAAGCGATTGGGCTTGCCGCCGATGAACCCGCGCACGACGAACTCCTATATCCGCGACATTCGGGGGGTTTTCACCACGGCGCATCGCGTTGGAGCGATCGACAGCAACCCTTTCGATAAGATGGGTCTGCCCGGGCCGAGCTACGCGGAGGCGCGGGAGAAGGTTTGGAAACCCGGCCAGCTCGAACGTTTCTTCGGCTCGTCCTTGTTCATGGGCTGCAAGAGCAGCACCGCCGTATTTGAGCAGGGGACGCTGCTCCTGGCGGATTGGCGATTCTGGACGCCACTGATCGCGCTCACGTCCGGAGCGCGAGTGGGTGAGATAGCCCAACTACGGCCGTGCGACGTGCGCGAGGAGGGCGGCATCTGGTATTTCGACCTAAACGACGAAGGCGAGAAGCGGCTCAAGAACGTCGCCAGCAGGCGGCAGACGCCTATCCACCCCGAGCTAGTGCGGATCGGGCTGCTCAAGATGGCGGCCGACCGGCTTGCGGCTGGTGAAGATAAGCTCATGCCCGGCACACCCAACCCGGTGAAGGGACTGCCAGCCCATCGGCTGATCAAGTGGATGGGCGAGCAGGCCGGACCTAACCTGATTCCTGATCGGGTTGCTAACCAGGGATGGCATTGTTGGCGTCACGGGTTTCAGGATTTGTCGCGGGCGGCAGGCAACCCCGACTCGGTCACGGATCGGCTGGCGGGCCGCACGCCAGACGGCACGGGCGGGCGCTACGGGGCCTTTGGGCTGCCGATGCTCCGGGACGCGCTGGAAAAGCTGGCGTTCCCTACCTGGCTGGCTGCGATCCCTGCCCGCTTTCCAAAGCCTTGACACAAAGCGACTTATGATGCGCTCGACGACAGCACCAGCCGGATTGAGGGATCGAAAGGTGGAAACCATGCGCCGCTCTATCCTCGCCGCCGCCCTACTATTTATGTGCTTTGGGCAGGCGCAGGCTGAGGATAGAGCGACATTGTTCGGCATCGGCATTGCAAGCTGCGCGACCTGGACACCTTCAACTGAAGCTGATGTTGGTGGTTGGATTTTTGGGTTTTGGTCCGCCCTCAATATCGCCGCCCCAGTCAATCATGCTGTCGGCCAACAGACTGATGCCAGAGGCGTGTTAGCTGAAGTGCGCCGGCGCTGTGACGCCGACCCCTCTAAAACGATCGAAGCAGCTATCGCAGACGTCTATGCCGATATGCGACGAAAAGGACGGTAGGTCATACACGCGTATGGGTGCCAACAATTCTCGTGAGCGCCGGGCCCTATCAGCGTTGATTTGCGCGGGCAGATAGGCCCTTTGCGATCCTGTCGACGCCTAGGTCGTGCGACGATACACCTTGCGGTGTTGCGCTAGGCTGGCTCTGCCAGCGCGCGCTTGCACGGGCTACGGCGCTGGCGGTGCGGGGTAGCGCGCCAGCGTCAATTGCCGCCTCCATGCGGTCGATACCAGCGCCTATGTGCCGGTTGCCATTCGATAAGGCTGGCTCGGTCGCTGGGTCGTCTCGCCGGCTCGCACGAAGTAAGGCATCGCGATCGGGATCAGCATCGACAAGTCGCTGTATCGCCGCTTCAAACGTCATGGGCTCCCCGAATTGATTGATTAGCGGCGAGCGTTCGCCATGACCGCGCGGCGCATCGTAGGCCACAACCTGGTCACCCTCTGCATCGAAATGAGCCTCGTAGAGCTTGCGGGCCTTCGCGACCGGCAACACGAGCTTCTCCTTGATGAAGGCCGACGCCGTGAAAGCGTTGCCGACCGTCAACTCTTGGATCTGGCGAGTTAGGGTCTCGCGCTCCGCGCACTGCGCTGCGAGCTGCATATGCGCCTCTTCGACAGTAGCACGGTGGTCAGCCACGAGACGCGCCTTGTATGCCTCCCAATCGCCGGAAGCCCTCAGCTTCTCGATCTCGGCATCTTGCCGAGCCTTCTCAGCAGTGGCAGCCCGAGCGGTCAAATCCTGCACCTTCTCAGGATTAATGCCGTTGAAGCGAGCGAGACTGGCATCGCGATCTTTGAGCTTGGCCTTCAGGCTCATAACCTCTCTCAGCAGCTTAGCAGCCTCGGGGTCCATTACGGGGCGATCGGTAGAAGGTTCGTCGCAAAGATTTCGGGATTCAGTTGGTTGGGTGTTCATCTCGACGGTTCCAGTTTCTCGGAAGATCTGGCGGGCTATTTCTTGCCGCCGGTGGGTGGGGTCTGCGGTGGATTAGTGGAGCGCAGCAGGTAGCTTTGAAGCAGCCCAACGAATTGCGTTGTGGACCTCTTCCTCGTCATCGAGGCGGGCAGTCAGGGCAGCGCGGTCATCGACCGCTATCCCAGCGCGGAGCGCACCGTCGAATTGCCGCCAGACGGTTGCCGAGAGCCCGCCCAGCACAATCTTGCTGTGGACATGATCGGCAGCCGCGCGATCAATCTGGGAGGGCGGGACCGTAAAAGCGAAAGGGAGTGGGCGCGGCCAAAGCCTGTCGCGCACGGAGGCGGTAAGCACATCGCACACAAGCGCGGCGGCAATCCGATCGAGGTCAGCCTTTGCTGCGCCCATCATGCTGCCATCTCGGCCAACGCGCGCTCCTCGGCTTCGCGCTCGGCCGTCTGCTCGCGGGCATAGTCGAGCATGTCCTGGGTTGCAGGCTTCATGCTGACGCGGGTGTCGCGAGGCGTCCAGGATGCCATCCAACGGGAGCCGTCTGGTGCGGTGCCGAATGCGTGCATGAGCGCCCATGCGTATTCGGTCGGTCCAATGCGAGGGCCGACCGACACATGGGGCTCAAGGGTGCCTGTCGCCCGAGAATGGGCGATGAAGTCACGGAAAAACCGTTGGCCCATCTCCACGTGAGTATCCATGTGGCGAACCGTGAATATCTTCGTTGTAACCGTTTCTGTTAGGTCAGTCATGGTCTGTCCCAGCGGCTTTCGTGGGACTAGTATAGCATAGACCAGCAGACTCATGGAGTTCGAGATCGGCATCTAGCCTTGATATTTCTTGCTCAGAGAGAAATCTGAGGCCGATCAGACACCCCCAGCTACTACACTCAGTTCCGGCGTTGTTATTTGGATACGCTGTCTTGTGATCGGCGAAGAACGAGTCATGCCGTGCGCGCCGACGCGCCGACCTGGGATCGTAGCAACGGCTGGGATCGTGCATAACCAAGCGCTCAGCAAGATCGATCACGGGGTCTGTCCAACTCGGATCGAGCTTCCGCGCCCTCGGCTTGAGGTTGTTTGATGAGCGAAGCGCTACCTTCGGGCGCTTGGTGGACTGCGGTTCCCAGCCAGACCCCGAGCTGTTGCGTAGAACGTCTTCGAGTTGCGCGTCCTCGCCCTTGATCCTGACGACGATGGACGGATCGGCATCACGGCCGAGATAACTGGGCAGCTCCCAATCGGCATATTCGTCGCGTAGAGGCTGGTAAGGGACATCCCGGCCCCATGATAGCCAGAACGGGACTGAGGCGGCTCTAGCGCGTGCTCTGGCTTGTCTGGCGCCTTCTCGCAGGACGCCCGGTGCGGTGGCGTTGGCCCATATGCGCGCACGGTCGGCTGCTATGACGGCGGCACCGTTGAGCGTCGTCTTGCGGGTCTTGAGAGCGTGGTAGCACTCGATTGCTGACATGCGCTTGCGATGGAGGTTGTAGCGCTGGGCGCGGGCGACGAGCTTCTTTCGGAAGCAGACCGCCAAGCCAGCCTCAAGCGCTTTAGCATGGCCGGCATATCCCGCCTCCGGGAGGTGCAGCATCATGTGCGCGTGGAGGCCCCTGCCCCCAGCGCGATTGTTGAACAGCTTGAGGATCCAAGCGCAGGGGATTCCCCGACCACGGAAGAAGCTGTTCAGCTTGTCAGTGAAGCCCTCCACGAGATCGAGCGTGGAGAGCGTGGCGTATTGATCGTGCCATGCGAACAGGAGGGTTAGGTGGGTGTTGAGTGGGTAGCCGAGATGGGTGGCGTAGTCGCGGCGACGGAATAGCTCGATGAGGCTGTCGGAGGATGAGTAGGCAGATGCGTCCTCGCTGGCGCTCGGCCGTGTGGAGGCTCCTGGGATGGAGATAGGGCTTGGAGAGGCAGAGATAGGTGTTGAGATAGGGTCTGGGGTAGCTGGGCTATTACTCGCCGGCGAGCCTGGAGCGTCGATTTGGGCTCTTTCCTGGGTGATTTGGGCATGGCTCTGCGCATCCGGAACCGGCGCCAGCGCTAGGGTTTCCGTCTCCAAAGCCGCGCCAGCATTGGCGTTCGTAACTGATGCGTCGTGACCCCGAGCGGCGACGGGGCTACCTTCGGCACTCGATACCGAGACCCCGAGCGGCGACGTGTCGTTAGCGGAGACCCCGAGCGGATACACGGTGCGGGCGCTCGGGGTCGGGTGTGCTGGTGCAGCCGTGTTCGCACTAGTCAGCCTCGCCTCGGTAGGGGCAGCGGCTTCGTCATGCTGGGTGGCATTTGGGCCGCTAAGCAGGATCGTCCTATCGGCTCCTGAAAGTCTGGGACGCAGGCAGGCGCGGTGAGCGCGCTCCGTCTCTGCCTTTGCCTCCGTGTGCATAAGCAGGAGGTGATTCTGATAGGCTGTGAAAGGGTCGTCGAGCATAGAGCCTGCCGTGTGATTGCGAAGGCAGGCCCGGTCCCCACGTCCCCACGGACATAGGAGTGGGCCTAAGCCTGCCTTCGGCTCTGCTGCGAGCTACACTGCATGCTGACTAATTATGCGGGTCGCCCGAACTCACCAACGCGTTTTACGAAAATTCTCAGGATAGCGTTACGCGAGCGGGCCAGATACGATCATCCTGCGCTCAAGTAAGTAAGCGCTTAATCAAGAAGAATATTGATTTAGACGAGCTGAAAGACGATTCACAGCGCCCTGAGCTTGTGCCATGAAGCCGTTGCGCCATCGGTAGGACTTGGGGCCGTCTCAAGGCAGGCGTAGGGCTATGACAACATGATTGCACATGCTTCCGCACACCCTTATAGTCAGACGGCTGAGTCATTTGCTTTGAACAGCCCGGTCGAGGTCTTAACCCTCGGGGCCGACGCCGACCGCTACGTGGACGCGGTTGCGTTGGTGCCGATCGATACCGGCGAGGTGTCGCGTGAGCATGTCACCCTGCGGTCTGGCACGACCTATGAGCGGGTCTGTGTCGGAGCTGCCGACGCGGTGGTTTGGGTGAACCTCTCGGCCTGACGGGTTTGCAGTTTCAAAAAATGGTCCCGCCCGGATTTTGGGCGGGGTCATTGCTGAATCGAAAAATGCGGTCTTGTTGGTGAGGGGATCGGGGTCAGGGTATTCGCGTAGCCCTAGGACATCGCCCTGACTCCGCCGGCCTGGTCATCCTCGCAGCCTTCCGCGACCCGATCGTCAGGAGGATGGGTTAGCATCTCGTCGGTGACGAATGTGTCCAGATCGCGGTCGAGCGCGGCGATTCCGTGCGCGCGATCCTCGCGAGCTTGGTCTGCCCGGAGCGCCTCGTATTCGGCAGCGGACATCTCCCGAATCGGCAGCTCTGGGAGAATCACGTCAGAGAATTGATTTTCTTGATCAAGGCGCAGGACCGTCCGCCTAATCTTGTTTATCCGCTCCTGAGCGACTGCCGCCTGATCGATGGCGCGGATCAGCGCCGCACCCTCGGCAGCGGTTGTCGGCGTCGGCATCGCGGCCATGGCCATGTTAAGTAAGCGCTGGAGGTTGAGCGCGCCCATGTATGCCGCTTCGTTGGTGGCTTCAATCCTGTCCTCGTGGATAACGGTGCGCTGCTCTGGGGTCAGCCTCTTGCCGGACGGCGCAGCAGCCACGAAGGGGGATAGGGCAGCCACGCCTGCTTTCGCGGCCGAGAGCGCAGCGGGCTTGAAGGCGGCGCGTCGAGTGGCACCGGCAGATCTGGCCCGGTTCTGAATTGCTCGAATGCTCACATCGAAGCGGGCAGACAGTTCCGAAAGGGTGTTCACCCCTGTCTGGTAGAGTTCGATGATACACTTCCAGTCGTCAGCGCCCAGGACAGTGTATTTACGGGAAGAGGTTGCGGTCATAGTTTTGGCTCTGCGGATTTTTACTAAGACAAGTATTATATCATGGAATGCGAGTCGATGCTGGAAGTGCAATTTATTTCCTCCAGCGCAAATGCTTCTATCTCGGAGCCGATCGAACAGCACGGATCGATCGGAGATAGCTTGGTTTGGCCGAGGGATTCGCAAACCGCATGGCTCGAATCGCAGTCATGCAACCTTTAAGGAGTCACAACCTGACCGGTCCGGATTATAAAATCCCTCAACGGACGTAGAGGGGTTTTGGAAATGCGCGGTGCGGTCGGTTACGTGAGGGTCAGCACCGCAGCGCAGGGAGCCAGCGGCCTAGGTCTAGATGCTCAGCGGGAGGCGATTGAGCGCTTTGCGGCTACCGAGGGATACGCCCTCGCGGAGATCATGGTCGAGATCGAGACGGGCAAGGGGAGCGACGCCCTTGAGCGCCGTCCGGTCCTGAAGCGCGCGCTGGCAGCAGCACGGCGGATGGGTGCGCCAGTCATCGTCGCAAAGCTATGCCGCCTCTCGCGCGACGTTGCCTTCATTGCGGCTCTAATGGCTGAGCGCGTTCCGTTCATCGTGGCGGAGCTGGGTGCTAAGGCCGACCCTTTCATGCTCCATATCTACGCGGCCCTTGCTGAGCAGGAGCGGCGGATGATCAGTGAGCGGACAAAGGCGGCTCTGGCAGCGGCGAAGGCGCGGGGCAAGGTTCTTGGTGGTCATCGGGGCTTCATCCCAGATGCCGTTGCTGGTGGAGCTGGCGCGAGAGCTAAGGCTGATGCCTTCGCCGCTGACCTGGTGCCTGTGATCGATGATATGCGGGCGCAAGGCGTTACTAGCTTGAACGGGATCGCCGCTGCCCTGACGGCGAAGGGCGTCACCACTGCCCGAGGCGGAGCCTGGACCGCGACGGCCGTGAAAAACCTCCTGGCGCGAGCTGCGTAGGGTATTTTTCAGGCGGGGAAAGCCATCTCGACGGCGTCGATCGTAGACGGTCGGCAGGTCTCATATGGATTACAAAAGTATTTTTGAGATTGCGTTGTCAGCGCGTCCTGGGTGCAGGCAGGCGTTGGTCTTGATTGAATTGCCGGAATGTCTAGCGCGGCTTGCGTGGCGAGTTTGCCCGACTCGCCACCTACAAGCCTCAGTGGTGCCGCAGCACCGATTTCGCTCAACGCTGGTTCAACTCACGGCAATCTGCGACCGTCGTAGGCTGTAGTCTAAATAAAGAACACAGGTTCATCCGATGGGTAGTTTCCATCGGGGCCGCCACCTGATCAAATCGCTGAATAAGGGTGGGCACGGCGCAGAGGCAAAAGGATGTGCTTCACGTCTAAAGCAAGTCGCTCGGCTCCTGGTGCTTTGACCGAGAGCGTGCAATCGTGGCCGTCATTATCGAACTCCGACCGAAGGCCAAAAGATGGTCCGCACGACATTGATGGCAACGGCTCTGCTACTTGCCCATAGTTATACGAGCGTCGCAGGCGAAATAAAGCCTGAAATGATTGTAACGTTTTCCAAGGGCACAATTGTTTGCGTAGACCGTAACGACTTATTGGAAATCACTTTGGATGCAATCAAGGGTGAAGAAACAAAGGCGGAGGGATTAATGCTAGAAAACGGGGGCGACTGCGTGATGGCTCCTCCCACTAAGCGGTTTAAGGTTCTATCAGCTGAGTATAATCTACCAGGTTCAGATTTAGGAATACTCGAAATCTTAGGAGAACATACGATCCGTGCAAACGGCGCCTGGGCTTACTCGGCAGGAGCCGTGGAAGTGAAATGACACCAGACACAAATACTGCGTTTTCGCGGACTCTGACTAGCTTCGGAGAAGCGGTGCCAAATTTAGGTATCCGTCTCCCCGCGGAAACCGGTCAACTATTCGCTGACGAATTTGCGTTAGGAAACAGAATATACCGTTTCTAATTGGATGAGAAAATTAGAGCACAATGACCGGCTCTGAAATCAATGCGCAAAGGTTGCCAATACTGACATCGGATCTCTTGAAATAAGTCCATCGACAAGCGTCTTAATATTATACCGGATCTCAGGGTCGCCAAACTTTTCGTTGCAGAACTGAGGGGTTGCCGCTGCTTCTCCAAGCAAAAGACCGTCTTTGTAGACCTTCATCGGATCCGGGACGCCATCGGAGGGTGAAAGACCGCTCTGCAATTCAACGGTTGAGAGCGCCCCGCTGAGAGACTCGGCCACCATTTTCCCCTCACCTCCAACAACAACGCCGCACTTCTCTGCCTCCCCCATGAGCATCACGCCGGACAGGACAATTGCCCAAACGTCGTGGACATGGGCCTTGGCTTCTTCTCTCGTGATTTGGCCCGACTGTAATGGGTGGGCTTCTCCGTTCGTAATTTGGTCCGACTGTGGCGGGTTGGCTTCTCCGTTCGTGATTTGACCCGGATGTGAGGAGTTCGACTTTTGTTCTGCGAAGAACGACTCTTCACCTGCCTTGAACCCAGCATCTGTCCAAGAATGCCGATCGAGGAAGCTACGTCGCGTCTCCGCCTCCTGACATGCTGCGGTCCATGCCGTTGAATGCACCTCGTCCGCTTTGAGGCATGGCTGCACCTGGCACCCACGTGCTGCGGGATCGGTGCACAAGCGGGAAGCTGGAGGAAAGACGCTCGCTCTGATACCGCCTTCCTGGGCTCCAAGCCTCGCATCACCTTGGAGAGACAGCAGCCATTCCGAGTAGCTGGCGGCCGCCTCATAGCCAGCATGATAGGAAGGACCTGTGGAGGTCTGAGCCGCCGCTGGTCGAGAATGGGCGAAAGCGACCACGAACAGAGACGTTATCCACAGCGGGGTGTTCCCTCGTGACGTCGCTGACACTCCTGTTTCTCCCTACTGGTGACAGGTAGCAATATGCGCCACAACCAATTACACCACTATCAGAGATTTGAACTTAACCATGCGGTTTCAGAGACTTAGATTGGGTGAAACTGACTCGAGGGTGCTTCCCTGCAACAGCACCATCCTCACCCTCGAAGGGGCACCGGTGGCCAGATCGACCGACCCGTCCAATCCCCACAGCCAGACCCAGGCCGACACCCAGGCCCAGCGCGACCGGGCGGCGCGGCTGCTGCGAGAGGCCGAATCGCTGCGCGAGAACCTGCGCAGGCGCAAGCGCCAGGCCAGGGCCCGCGCCGCCAGCGGCGACGGTGCCGACGACACCGCCAGCCGCACCGACCCTGCACCGCCGGAGCCGGACTGATCCGGCGGCGACGCCGATTGCCGCGCCCGGCGGGTGGAGCTAGGGATGCGCGCTCCGACACGCCGTCCGCGAGTCCCGCATCGGGCCGGACGTCAGAACGAGGCCGAGAAGCATGCCGGTGATGCCCGACACCTGGATCCGGCGGATGGCGACCGACCACGCCATGATCACGCCGTTCGTCGAGACCCAGAAGCGTGACGGCGTCATCAGCTACGGGCTGTCCTCGTACGGCTACGATGCCCGGGTGGCCTCGGAGTTCAAGATCTTCACCGACGTCGACAGCGTGACCGTCGATCCCAAGCATTTCGACGAGCAGAGCTTCGTGACCCGCAACGCGCCGGTCTGCATCATCCCGCCGAACAGCTTCGTGCTGGCCCATACCATCGAGTATTTCCGCATCCCGCGCGACGTGCTGGTGATCTGCCTGGGCAAGTCGACCTATGCGCGCTGCGGGATCATCGTCAACGTGACCCCGCTGGAGCCGGAATGGGAAGGCCAGGTCACGATCGAGATCAGCAACACCACGCCGTTGCCGGCCAGGATCTACGCCAACGAGGGCATCTGCCAGTTCCTGTTCCTGCAGGGTGCCGCGCCCTGCGAGATCAGCTATGCGGACAAGGCCGGCAAGTATATGGGCCAGCGCGGCGTCGCCACGCCGCGCATGTGACGGAGCCACTGAGTTGGACAAGTTCCTGATCCGCGGCGGTCGCCCGCTGCATGGTGAGATCCCGATCGGCGGCGCCAAGAACTCCGCGCTGAAGCTGCTGGTGGCGGGTCTGCTGACCAGCGAGCGCCTGGTGGTGAGCAACGTGCCGCGTATCGACGATATCGGCACCATGCGGCTGCTGCTGGCCCAGCACGGCATCGCGGTCGAGGATGTCGACGGCACCGGCGGCGTGCTCTCGGTCGGCGGCGCCATCACCAACACCGAGGCGCCCTACGACATCGTCTCGCGCATGCGGGCCTCGATCCTGGTGCTCGGGCCGCTGCTGGCGCGCTGCGGCGAGGCGCGGGTGTCGCTGCCCGGCGGCTGCGCGATCGGCACCAGGCCGGTCGACCTGCACCTCAAGGGGCTGGAGGCGCTCGGCGCCGAGATCAGGCTCGAGGGCGGCTATATCGACGCCCGCGCGCCGCAGGGCCTGACCGGCGCCAGGATCATCCTGCCGTTCGCCTCGGTCGGCGCCACCGAGAACCTGCTGATGGCGGCCAGCCTGGCCAGCGGCCGCACCGAGATCGTCAACGCCGCGCGCGAGCCGGAGATCGACGACCTGGTGGCCTGCCTCAACGCGATGGGCGCGCAAATCAGCGGCGAGGGCACCGGGACCCTGGTGATCGACGGCGTCGAGGCGCTGCACGGCGCCCGCCACGCGGTGGTGTCGGACCGCATCGAATGCGGCACCTATGCCTGCGCGGTCGGCATCGCCGGCGGCGACGTTCGCCTGCTCGGCGGCCGGATCGACCATCTCGGCGCGGTGGTGCGGGCACTCGAGGAGGCCGGGATCGAGGTGAGCCAGGAAGCGGACGCGTTGCGGGTGCGACGCAGCGGCGGGCTGCGCGGCGTCGACATCATGACCGAGCCCTATCCGGGTTTCCCGACCGACATGCAGGCGCAGTGCATGGCGCTGTTCTCGGTCGCCGAAGGGGCGTCGATGATGACGGAGACCATCTTCGAGAACCGGTTCATGCACGTGCCCGAGCTCAACCGCATGGGCGCCAGGATCAACGTGCACGGCGCCTCGGCGATCATTCGCGGCGTCGGGTTCCTGTCCGGCGCCCAGGTGATGGCGACCGACCTGCGGGCCTCGTTCTCGCTGATCCTGGCCGGGCTGGCGGCGCAGGGCGAGACGGTGCTGAGCCGGGTCTATCATCTCGATCGCGGCTACGAGGCGGTGGAGCGCAAGCTGTCGGGCTGCGGCGCCCTGATCGAGCGCGTCGCCGGCTAGACCCGGTCGCGCCAGCCGGGCCGCGCGGGGACTATCAGGCAGGCGGCCGGGATGCTACCCCGCACCCGCGTCCCGCCTCCGGAGCCCCCATGTCCGCGCTGTCGCCTGCATCCGCCCTCGCCTCCGACATCACCACCCCGCTGGTGCTGGCGCTGCCCAAGGGCCGGATCCTGACCGAATGCGGGCCGCTGCTGGAGGCGGCCGGGATCAGGCCGGCGGCCGATTGCCTCGACGAGGACAGCCGCCGGCTGCGCTTCGAGACCAACGACCCGACGCTCGACGTGATCCGGGTGCGGCCGTTCGACGTCGCGACCTTCGTCGCCTTCGGCGCGGCGCAGGTCGGAATCTGCGGCGCCGACGTGCTGATGGAGTTCGACTACCCGGAGATCTACGCCCCGCTCGACCTGCGCATCGGCGGCTGCAGGGTGTCGATCGCCGAACCGGTCGAGGCGCTCGCCGGCGACGATCCGGCGCGCTGGTCGCAGGTCAGGGTGGCGACCAAATACCCCAACATCGCCCGGCGGCACTTCGCGGCGCGCGGCGTGAACGCCGACATCGTGCATCTGAACGGGGCGATGGAGCTGGCGCCCGGCCTCGGCCTGTCCCGGCTTATCGTCGATCTGGTGCAGACCGGCTCCACCCTGAAGGCCAACGGGCTGGCCGAGGTCGAGGTGATCGCCGACGTCACCAGCCGGCTGATCGTCAACCGCACCGCGCTGAAGACTCGGCCGGAGGCGGTCTCGGCGCTGATCCGGCGCTTCCGCCAGGCGCTGGCGTGAGGCGGGCGGCATGAAGCGGCTCGATACCAGCGCACCCGATTTCGAGCCGGTCTTCGCAGCCCTGGTGGCGGAGATCCGCGACGGCGGCGCGCCGGTGGACGCGCCGGTGCGGGCGATCCTGGAGGCGGTGCGGACCGGCGGCGACGCCGCGGTGTGCGCCTATACCGACCGCTTCGACCGCCATCCGCAGCCGCTGTCGCCGGCCGGCATGCGGGTCGGCACGGCGGAGATCGACACCGCCTGCGCCTCGGTGCCGCCCGCGCTGATCGCGGCGCTCGAGGTCGCGGCGCGGCGGATCGAGGCCTTCCACCGCGCGCAGATGCCGGGCGATCTCTGCTACACCGATGCCGACGCGGTGACGCTGGGGCTGCGCTGGACGCCGCTCGATGCGGTCGGCCTGTATGTGCCGGGCGGCAAGGCCGCCTACCCGTCATCGGTGCTGATGAACGCGCTGCCGGCCAGGGTCGCCGGCGTGCCGCGCATCGCCATGTGCGTGCCCTGCCCCGGCGGCGTGCTCAATCCGCTGGTGCTGGCGGCGGCCAGGCTGGCCGGGGTGTCGGAAATCTACCGGGTCGGCGGCGCGCAGGCGGTGGCCGCCCTGGCCTACGGCACCGCGACCATCGCCGCGGTGGACCGGATCGTAGGACCCGGCAACGCCTACGTCGCCGAGGCGAAGCGGCAGGTGTTCGGCCATGTCGGCATCGACAGCATCGCCGGCCCGTCCGAGGTGGTGATCGTCGCCGATGGCGACAACGACGCGGACCAGGTGGCGATCGACCTGCTGGCCCAGGCCGAGCATGACGAATGCGCGCAATCGATCCTGCTCACCGACGATGCGGCGCTCGCCGGCGCGGTCGGAGATGCGGTGCAGCGGCTGCTGCCGACGCTGCCGCGCGAGGCAATCGCCCGGGCCAGCTGGGAGCGCTACGGCGCGATCATCCTGGTCGAGCGGATGGCGCAGGCCTGGCCGCTGGTGAACCGGCTGGCGCCGGAGCATCTGCAGCTGATGCTGGCCGACGACGCCGAGGCGTTCGCACAGATCCGGCATGCCGGGGCGATCTTCCGCGGCCGGTTCTGCCCGGAGGCGATCGGCGACTATGTCGGTGGCCCCAACCATGTGCTGCCGACCAGCCGAACCGCGCGCTTCGCCTCCGGCCTGTCGGTCTACGACTTCCTCAAGCGGACCACCTGGATCGGCGCCGGGGCCGCGGCCGTGCAGGCGATCGGCCCGTCGGCGGTGGCGCTGGCCGAGGCGGAGGGCCTGCAGGCGCATGCACGCAGCGTGTCGATGCGACTCGGTGCCGCCGGCGGAACTTGACCCGGACGGGTGCAATCCTCATGTTCCGGCCCGGAATTGCGCGCGCTGACACCGTCGGCGTGCGCCGGCGCTGCCGTTTCCGGACCGATCACTGTAAAGGAGGCGCGCGATGCGCCGAGAGAAGATGAAAAACCAGACCCGTGGACGCAATGTCTAAGGAAGACATGATCGAATTCAGCGGCACCGTCCAGGAGCTGCTGCCCAACGCGATGTTCCGGGTCAAGCTCGACAACGAACACAGCATCCTGGCCCATACCAGCGGCAAGATGCGCAAGAACCGGATCCGCGTGCTCGCCGGCGACCGGGTCAATGTCGAAATGACCCCCTACGACCTGTCCAAGGGTCGCATCACCTTCCGCTTCAAATAGCCGCCCCGTTGCCCCAGGCTGACGGACGCCCGAGGCTGATCCTGGCGTCGTCCAGCCCGCGCCGGCGCGACTTGCTGGGCCAGATCGGCCTGGTCGCCGACGCCATCGTTTCGCCGGACGTCGACGAGACCCCGGCCCGGGACGAGCCGCCGCGGCGCTACGTCGCGCGCATCGCCCAGGCCAAGGCCGATGCCGCCGCCGCGATCACCGATACCGACGCGCTGCTGCTCGCCGCCGACACCGTGGTGACACTCGGCCGCCGCATCCTGCCCAAGGCGCTCGACGAGACCACGGCGCGGCGCTGCCTGTCGCTGCTGTCCGGCAGGCGCCACACGGTGATGACGGCGGTGGTGCTGCGCGGCCCCGGCGGCGCACGCAGCGCGCGCCTGGTGGAAAGCGTGGTCGGGCTCTCGCGTCTGACCGACCGGCAGATCGACGGGCTGATCGCGGCCGGCGACTGGCACGGCAAGGCCGGCGGCTACGCGATCCAGGGCCGGATCGCCGCCTTCGTGCGGTTCCTGTCCGGCAGCCACTCGAACGTGGTCGGGCTGCCGCTGTTCGAGACCGCGCAGCTGCTGCGCGGGCGAGGCTGGCTCGATTGATCCGCCTGCTCGCCGCCTGCGCTCCCGGCGAGATCCGGATCGCGGTCGCGGACGGGGACACGCTGCTCGACTACGCGCTCTGGCGTCCAGGTGCGCCGGACGGCGTCGGCGACCTCTATCGCGGCCGGGTGCAGTCGGTGCTGCCGGCGCTCGGCGGCGCCTTCGTGGTGCTGGGCGCGACCACCGGCTTCCTGCCGCTGCGCGAGCACGGGCCGCGTCCTGGCGATGGCGATGCGGTGCTGGTGCGGGTGGTGCGCAGCGCCCAGGGCGGCAAGGGGCCGCGTCTGGAGCTGGCCGGCGCGGAACCGGCGCCTGGACCGGTGGCGCTGCTGTCGCCCGGTCCCGACCCTCTGGTCAGGCTGGCCGGCGCCTATCCGGACGCGCCGATCCTGTGCGACGACGCGGCGCTGCCCGGCCTGGCGCCGTCGCTGCGCGACAGGATCGAGCGCGTGGAGCCGGTCTGGACGCCGGGGATCGCCGCCCAGGTGGACGGGCTCGGGACCCTGCACGACATCGCCCTGCCCGGCGGGATGCGCGCCAGCATCACCCCGACGCCGGCGCTGGTGGCGATCGATCTCGATGGCGGCGGCGGCAGCGGCCGGACGCTGTCGAAACCGGCCGCGCAGTTCGCCGCCAACCGCGCCGCGATCGGCCCGCTGCTGCACCAGCTCCGGCTGCGCAACCTCTCCGGCGCGATCCTGATCGACCTGGCGGGGCTGGCGGCGAAGAAGCGCGCGGTGCTGGCGCCGGAGATCGAGGCGGCGCTGGCGCGCGATCCGCTGCGCCCGAAACTGCTGGGCTTCACCCGGCTCGGGCTGGCGGAGATCGTGCGCGTCCGCACCCATCCGCCGCTGCACGAGCTGCTTGCCGGACCGCACGCGGCGGCGCTGGCGGCGCTGCGCGAGGCGGCGCTGATCGTCGCGGCGCCGCCGCACCGGCTGCCGGCGCTGGCGGCGGGGCTCGGCGTCGCCGCCAGCCTCGACCAGGATCCATTCGCCCGCGCAGATCTAGCCCGCCGCGCCGGTCGGAAACTAGCGATTCGTCTCGACGCTTCACTCCCGAGCGATGGCTGGAGGTTCGACCATGGCTGACGATGCCGGATCCGGAAAAGCGGCGGTAGCGCCCTGCCCGATCTGCGGCCGCCGACCGGTGGCGCGCTATACCCCGTTCTGCTCGGTTCGTTGCGCCGACGCCGATCTCGGGCACTGGCTGACCGGGCGCTACCGCGTGCCCGGCCCGGCGGCCGACGACGATGACGGGCCGGGCGCCCCGGCACGGGTTGATCCCGAGGACGGCGTAGGTTAAAGCCTGCGCCTCCAACGGATCGGCGGCCCCGCCACGATCCGGGGGCCGAGGCCCGGGTAGCTCAGTTGGTAGAGCATGCGACTGAAAATCGCAGTGTCGGTGGTTCGAATCCGCCCCCGGGCACCACGTCCCCGTCCCGACTGGAGAGCACACCATGATGCGTGCGCAGACATCGTCCAGTCGCGATCTCCGCCCCGCCGAGCCGCTGCTCGATCTGTATCCCGAGACGATTCCGGCCAGGCTGCGTCACGCGCTCGGCGACCTGAGCGAGACCGCGCGGCTGTGGCGGCTGTGCTGGACGCTCGGCTGGCTGGACGTGAAGCTGCGCTATCGCGGCTCGGTCCTGGGACCGTTCTGGCTGACCGCCTCCACCGCGGTGATGGTGGGCGCGATGAGCTTCCTCTACACCGCGCTGTTCCACACCAGCGTCGCCGGCTACATGCCGTTCCTGTCGCTGTCGCTGGTGCTGTGGAACTTCATGGCCAGCATCGTCAACGAGGGCGCGACCTGCTTCACCGCCGCCGAGGGCATGGTCCGCTCGATCCGGCTGCCGTTCGCGCTGCATGCCGCGCGCTGCATCATCCGCAACGTGCTCGTGCTGCTGCACAACGTGGTCGTGGTGGTGGTGGTGTTCGCGATCTTCCATGTCTGGCCCGCGGACCGTCTGATCTGGGCGGTGCCCGGCGTGGTGCTGTGGCTGCTCGATGCCGTCGCCGCCTGCCTGCTGCTCGGCACGCTCGGCGCGCGCTACCGCGACATCCCGCCGATCATCGCCAGCCTGATGCAGATCTTCTTCTTCATCAGCCCGATCATCTGGAAACCGGACCTGATCGCCAACGGCCATGAATGGCTGCAGCTCAATCCGTTCTACGCCTTGATCGAGGTCGTGCGCCGGCCGCTGCTGGGCGGCCATGCCGGGCTGCATCTGTGGCATCTGGCGGCGATCGACAGCGCGGTGCTGTGGCTGGCGGCGCTGCTGCTGTTCATGCGCGTGCGCTCCCGTCTCGCATACTGGATCTGACCATGATGCAGGACCGCGACCAGGCCGGCATCGACGTCACCGACCTCCACGTCACCTTCCCGCTCTACCATGGCAGCGCCCGCACCTTGCGCCGGACGCTCGCCAGCATGCGCTCCTCCCGCTTCGAGCAGGATCAGCAGCGACGCATGGTGGTGCAGGCGCTGCGGGCGGTGTCGTTCTCGCTCAAGCCCGGCGACCGGCTCGGGCTGGTCGGCGGCAACGGCGCCGGCAAGACGACCTTGCTGCGGGCGCTCGCCGGCATCTACGAACCGGTCGTCGGTCGGGTGACGATACGCGGCGAGATCAACGCCCTGCTCGACACCAATCTCGGCATGAACATGGAGCTGACCGGACGCGAGAACATCGCGCTGCGCGGCCTGCATGCCGGGCTGTCGCCGCGTCGCATCCGCGACATCGAGAAGGACGTGCAGGCGTTCGCCGAGCTGGGCAGCTTTCTCGACATGCCGGTCCGCACCTACAGTTCCGGCATGGTTATCCGGCTGGGCTTCGCGCTCGCCACCTCGATCCGGCCGCGCGTGCTGCTGATGGACGAGTGGTTCCTGGCCGGCGACACCAGCTTCATGCTGAAGGCGCAGGGCCGGCTGGAACAGCTCGTGCAGCAGGCGGAGATCCTGGTGATCTCGACGCACATGCTCGATGTGGTGTCGGCCTGGTGCACCAAGGTGCTGTGGCTGGATCAGGGCATGATCCGCATGCAGGGCACGCCGGCCGAGGTGCTGCCGGCCTACATGGCCGACGACGACCCGGTCGCGCAGGCCGCGGCCGACTAGGGTCGCGGCGCGCGGCTCCGTCGCCAATCGCCGGAGCGTGCCGTTCTGGTGGGCCGGGTGGGGTTCGAACCCACGACCATTCGATTAAAAGTCGAATGCTC
>CAZZZA010000039.1:0-21690 GCA_964658455.1 uncultured Lichenihabitans sp. | reverse complement strand
CGGCAAGCGGGTGATGTTCGCGATCGTCGACGTCTATGCCAGCGCGCTCTATCTGGCGCGGCCGGCGACCACGCTGGAGGCGGTTCTCGCCGAGCCGGACCCGAAGGTTCTGGTCACGAAATACCTGCACGATGCCAGCGTCGCCCAGACGCAGCAGGAGTACAACCTGATCTATAACCGCTATTGCGGCGCCAACCCCTGCACCGCCGCGGGCCGCGCCTCGTTCGAGAAGGTGCTGGCCGCGGTGACGCCCAGCAAGGTCGGCCAGACCACCACCTATGTCCTCGACGACGGCACCGTCACCATGAGCAAGGACGGCCAGCAGCTGCTGACGTTCCATGATCCGGAATACGAGCACGGCATGCTGGCCTCGATCGTCGGCCCGTCCTCGCCGACGCCGGGCCTGCGCGCCGGACTGCTCGGCCAGCAATAGCCGAGACGGGGCAGCAGCCGACCCGGCCTGCGCGCCCCTAGCCTGCCAGCAGGCCGTCGAGCAGGGTGGCGCCGTAGAGCGCGACGGCGCGGGCGAGCGGCACCCGCGCCGAGCGTTCGCGCAGCTCGTAGGCGGCGTTCACCACCGACATCAGCAGCTGGCCGGCCACCAGCGGGTCGACCGGCGGCAGCGATCCTTCGCTGATCCCGTCTATGATCAATCCGGAGACGCGCCGCGCCAGACGATCGGAGCGCGCGATCACGCTGCCGCGCAGGTCGATCGGCAGCGCCAGCAGCGCGGTGCTGCGCAGCAGCGGCGTGTCGTGCGGCGAGAGCTGGATCGTCAGCAGGGTGGACAGCGCCAGCCGCAGCGCATCGAGCCTGGTGCCCTCGGCGGCGATCGCGGCGTCGAGCACCTGCGTCAGCGTCGACAGGCTGCGCTCGAAGCACTGCAGCACCAGATCGTCCTTCGCCGCCAGGTGGTGATAGAAACTGCCCTTGGTGAGATTGAGCCGTGCCGCGATCAGCTCGACCGAGGTGCCGCGATAGCCGCGCTCGTTGATCAGGCCGGCGGCGACGCCCATGAAGCGTTCCGTGGCATCATCGCCGCTGGGCCGGATCGCCCGCCCGGCGTCGTCCGGCAGGGCCAGAGGCGCCGCGCCGCCCGGCGCCAGGCCGCCCTCCAGCAGGTCGGTGAGCCGACCCTGCACCCTGGGGTATTCCTCGGCGGCGTAGCATTCGAGATGCGCCGGCAGCACATAGAGCGTATCGAGCAGCACATGGGTGCGCATGATCCGCATCAGCTGCGCCGCCTCGCCGCCGGCCTCGCCGAAGAAGGTGCGGGCGTCGCGAAAGATCGCCAGGTAGCGCGACACCAGACCGGCGCGCAGCGGGTCGTTCATGGCGCGGAGATCGTTCAGCCGCACCATCGGATGCGCCGCGCCCGGACCGAGATCGCCGACGCTGTCGAAGGTGAGCGACACCAGCCGCCTGATCCGCCGCGACAGGTCGGGTTCGGCGCCGGCCTGCAGCACCTGGGCCGCCAGCCGGTCGAGCGCGCGATCGAAACAGGCGGCGGCCAGATCCTCCTTGCGCCGGAAATAATAGGTGATGCTGGTGCTGCTCAGCCCGATCGCGCCGGCGACGTCGGCCAGCGACAGCCCCTGCACCCCATGCGCGTTGATCAGCCCGGAGGCGGTATCGATGATCGCCTCGCGGCGGGTCGCGAAACGTGTGGTCGCAGCCTTCATGATGTCGATCGCCGTCCTTCGCAGCCCGCGCCTGCGGGGAAATACCGTCTGGATTCCAGCTTCGGGTATGTTAGGGTCGTGCCAAAGAACTAAAGACGTGTTCCGGGAGCGATCGTGGATTTTAATCTGACCGAGCGCCAGATCCTGTTCAGGGATCGGGTCCGCACCTTCGTGGAACAACGCATCAGGCCGCGCAACGCGGACTACCACGCCCAGGTCGCCGAAGGCCCGCGCTGGAAGGTGCTGCCGGTCATCGAGGAACTGAAGGCGCAGGCCAGGTCGGAGGGGCTCTGGAACCTGTTCATGCCGCCGCCGCGCGCCGGCCAGGCGGTCGTCGACGAGAGCTTCGTGTTCGAGGGCGAGCAGCTCACCAACCTCGAATACGCGCTGTGCGCCGAGGAGATGGGCCGCATCCACTGGGCGCCGGAGGTGTTCAATTGCGGGGCGCCGGATACCGGCAACATGGAGGTGCTGCATCGCTATGCAACGGCGGCGCAGAAGCAGCGCTGGCTCGGACCGTTGATGCGCGGCGAGATCCGGTCCTGCTTCCTGATGACCGAGCCGGGCGTCGCCTCGTCCGACGCGACCAACATCCGCAGCGCGATGGTCCGCGACGGCGGCGACTACGTCATCGACGGCCGCAAATGGTGGTCGTCCGGCGCCGGCGACCCGCGCTGCAAGCTCGCCATCGTCATGGCCAAGACCGATCCAAACGCCGAGCGCCACCGCCAGCAGAGCATGATCCTGCTCGATCTCGACACGCCCGGCATCACCATCAAGCGCATGCTCTCGGTGTTCGGCTACGACCATGCGCCGCACGGGCATGGCGAGATCGTGCTGGAGTCGGTGCGGGTGCCGGCCGACAACATGCTGCTGGGCGAGGGGCGCGGCTTCGAGATCGCGCAGGGCCGTCTCGGGCCGGGCCGCATCCATCATTGCATGCGCACCATCGGCGTCGCCGAGGAGGCGATCGACGCGATGTGCCGCCGGCTGGTGTCGCGGGCGGCGTTCGGCAAGCGCATCGCCGACCATTCGGTCTGGGAGGAGCGGGTCGCGCGGGCGCGCATCGACATCGAGATGTCGCGGCTGCTGTGCCTCAAGGCCGCCGACATGATGGACCGTGCCGGCAACAAGGCGGCGCGCGACGAGATCGCGATGATCAAGGTGCAGGCGCCGATCATGGCGCTGCGCATCCTCGACGACGCGATCCAGGCGCATGGCGGGGCCGGGGTGTCGGACGATTTCGAGCTTGCCGCGCACTACGCCTGGATCCGCACGCTCCGGCTCGCCGACGGCCCGGACGAGGTGCACAACCGTGCCATCGCCCGCTCCGAGTTTGCGCGCCATGAGGGGCAGGCGGGACACGGGACCGGCCGGTGACCACGCACGATCTCAACGAGGCGGCGCTGCGTGCCTGGCTGGACGAGACGCTGCCCGGCCCCGCCGGGGCGCCGTTGCAGATCGAGAAGTTCGCCGGCGGCCAGTCCAACCCGACCTACCGGCTCGACCGCGGCGGCGAGCGGCTGGTGCTGCGCCGCAAGCCGTTCGGCACCCTGCTGCCGTCGGCGCATGCGGTGGACCGCGAATACCGCCTGATCGCCGCCCTGCATCCGGCCGGGTTCCCGGTCGCGCGTCCATTGGCGCTGTGCACCGACGAGCGGGTGATCGGCGCGATGTTCTACGTGATGGCGTTCGTCGACGGGCGGGTGTTCTGGGACGGCACCCTGCCCGATGTGTCGCCGGACGAGCGCGGCGCGCTCTATCGCGCGGCGATCGAGGCGCTGGCCGCGCTGCACGCGATCGAGCCGGGCTCGGTCGGGCTCGGCGATTTCGGCCGGCCGGGCAATTATTTCAGCCGCCAGATCGAGCGCTGGACCCGGCAGTACCGCGCCGCGCAGACCGACACCATCGACTGCGTCGAGCGGCTGATCGCGTGGCTGCCGGCCAGCGTGCCGGCCCAGACCCGGACCTCGATCATCCATGGCGACTACCGGCTCGACAACCTGATCTTCGATCCGACCCGGCCGCGTCTGCTGGCGGTGCTGGACTGGGAGCTGGCGACGATCGGCGACCCGCTGGCCGATTTCACCTATTTCGCGATGAACTGGGTGATGCCGGCGGATGGCCGCTCCGGCCTGGCCGGCGCCGACCCTGGCGCGCGCGGCATCCCGACGCTTGACGAGGCGGTGGCGCTCTATTGCGCGCGCACCGGCCGCGCGGCGCTGCCCGACCTGCCGTGGTATTTCGCCTTCAACCTGTTCCGCCTGGTCGGTATCCTGCAAGGGGTGCGCAAACGGTTCGAGGACGGCAACGCGTCCAGCGCCGAGGCCGGCGCGATGGCGGCACGGGTGCCGGCGCTGGCCGAGGCGGCGTGGCGGCAGGCAATTCTCGCGGGAGCAGCGGCATGACACCGGACGACACGCGCACTCTGTTCGATCTGCACGGCAAGGTGGCGATCGTCACCGGCTCGTCGCGCGGCATCGGCGAGGCGATCGCCTGGGCGCTGGCGGCACAGGGGGCGCGGGTGGTGATCTCCAGCCGCAACCAGGAGAGCTGCGACGGCGTCGCGGCGGCGATCGTCGCGCGATACGGCGAGGGCCGGGCGATCGCCAGGGCGGCCAGCATCTCGTCCAAGACCGCGTTGCAGGCGCTGGTCGATCACACCGTCGAGACGCTGGGGCCGGTCGACATCCTGGTCTGCAATGCCGCGTCGAACCCGCATTACGGGCCGCTGGCTGGCATCTCCGACGAGCAGTTCCGCAAGATCCTCGACAACAACGTGCTGTCGAACCACTGGCTGATCGGCATGGTCGCCCCCTCGATGATCGAGCGGCGCGACGGGTCGGTGGTGGTGATCTCGTCGATCGGCGGCCTGGTCGGGTCCGACGTGATCGGCGCCTACAACATCTCCAAGGCGGCGGATTTCCAGCTGGTGCGCAACCTGGCGGTCGAGTACGGGCGGCACAATGTGCGGATCAACGCGATCGCCCCCGGCGTCATCCGTACCGACTTCGCCCGCGCCCTGTGGGAGGATGCCAAGGCCGAGGCGGCGCTCAACCGCAGCATCCCGATGCGCCGGATCGGCGAGCCGCACGAGATCGCCGGCGCCGCGGTGTTCCTGGCCGGCCGCAGCGGCGCCTACATGAACGGCCAGGTCATCGTCGTCGATGGCGGCGCCACCATCGCCAACGCCATCTGATCGGCCCCGGCCGGCGGCTTCCGGCACGACCCCAAGCATGAGCAGGATGACCCGATGATCAAGACCGAGCAGCACGAGACGATCCGCGTCATCGTGATCGACAACCCACCGGTCAACGCGCTGGGGATCGCGGTGCGTCGCGCGATCGCCGCCGAGCTGGCGGCGGCGCAGGCCGACGCCCAGGTCGAGGCGATCGTCATCCGCGGCGCCGGCAAGCTGTTCAGCGGCGGCGCCGACATCACCGAGTTCGGCCGGCCGCCGGAGGCGCCCTGGCTGCCGGAACTGCTCGATGCGGTCGAGGCGAGCGACAAGCCGGTGGTCGCCGCCCTGCACGGCACCGCGTTCGGCGGCGGGCTCGAGCTGCCGCTGGCCTGCCACTACCGGGTCGCGGCCGCCTCGGCGCGGCTCGGCCTGCCGGAGGTCAAGATCGGGCTGCTGCCCGGCGCCGGCGGCACCCAGCGCCTGCCGCGTCTGGTCGGCATCGCCCAGGCGCTGTCGATGATCGTCAGCGGCGACCCGGTCACCGCCGAGGGCGCGCAGCAGATCGGGCTGGTGGACCGAATCGTCGACGAGGCGCGTCTGACCGAGGAGGCGGTGGCGTTCGCCCGGTCGGTGGCGCTGCCGCAGGGGGTGCGCCGCACCGGCACGCTCGCGGTCGAGCCGGCGCCGGGCGTGATCGACGCGTTCGCCGCCGAGCACGGCGCCAGGCTGGCCGGCCTGGACGCGCCGCGCGCCTGCATCGAGGCGATCCGCGATGCGGCGAGCCTGCCGTTCCGGGAGGGCATGGCGAGGGAGAACCAGACCTTCCTGACCCTGGCGCAGGGCCGCCAGTCGCAGGCGCTGCGCCACGTGTTCTTCGCCGAACGCGCCGCGGGCCGGATCGAGGGCCTGCCGAAGGACACCGCCACCCTGCCGATCGCGCGGGTCGGCATCGTCGGCGCCGGCACCATGGGCGGCGGCATCGCCATGAACTTTCTGTCGGCCGGCATCGCGGTGACGATGGTCGAGCGCGAGCAGGCGGCGCTGGACCGTGGCGTCGCCACCATGCGCCGCAACTACGAGCGCACCGCGCAGCGCGGCAAGCTCACCGCCGCCCAGGTCGAGACGGCGATGGGCCACCTGACCGCGACGCTCGATTTCGAGGCGCTGGCGCCGTGCGACCTGGTGATCGAGGCGGTGTTCGAGACGCTCGAGATCAAGCAGGCGGTGTTCCGGCAGCTCGACGGCATCGTCCGCCAGGGCGCGATCCTGGCCAGCAACACCTCCTATCTCGACATCGACGCCATCGCCGCGGTGACGGCGCGGCCGGAGCATGTGCTGGGCCTGCATTTCTTCTCGCCCGCCAACGTGATGCGGCTGCTCGAGGTGGTGCGCGGCGCCAGGACCGCGCCGGCGGTGCTGGCGACGGCGATGGCGCTGGCGCGCAGGATCGGCAAGATCGCCGTGGTGTCCGGCGTGTGCCACGGCTTCATCGGCAACCGCATGCTCGAACCGCGCCAGCGCCAGGCCGACCGGCTGGCGCTGGAGGGGACGCGGCCGCGGGACATCGACCGGGTGCTGCTGGAATTCGGCTTCCCGATGGGGCCGTTCCAGATGATCGACCTGGCCGGGCTCGACCTGGGCTGGGACGCCGCGACCTCGTCTGGATCCACGATCCGCGAGATCCTGTGCGAGAAAGGCAGGCGCGGGCAGAAGAACGGCCGCGGCTTCTACGATTACGACGAGAACCGTCGCCGCACCCCGTCCACCGAGGTCGAGGGCTGGATCGCGGCGCTGGCCGGGCAGCAGGGCGTGCAGCCGCACCCGGCCACCGACGCGGAGATCCGCGAGCGGCTGCTCTACACCATGGTCAACGAGGCGGCGAAGATCCTCGACGAGGGCATGGCGCAACGCCCGTCCGACATCGATACCGTCTGGATCAACGGCTATGGCTGGCCGGCCCATACCGGCGGGCCGCTGTTCTGGGCCGACGGGATCGGGCTCGCCACCGTGATCGCCGGGCTCGAGGCGCATGCCGACCGGCTCGGCGTGGATGCGGCGATCTCGCCGCTGCTGCGCCGGCGCGCCGAGGGGGGCGGGTTCTACGCGCCCGGCTGACCCTGGCCTCGCCGCCGTGGCCGGCATCGTGCTTGATCTCGGGCCGCATCGGCCATACTAAGGTCTCGAAAACACGCGGGATGAACCGCGGAACCGCCGAAGCACTCAAGGCCGGGCAGGAAAGTCGTCCAAGAACACCGCGATCCTGTCCGGTTCTGTTTTTTCCGTGAAGACACAACGCTCGAGCCGCTCGGCACACCGGTCCGGCGGCACGCGCGGGGGGAGCCCAGGACATGGCGTTGCGTTTCGCCGAGAAGGCCGCGGAGGCCTACGATTATCCGTTGACCATCGGCCATCTGCTCGACACCGCGCTCGTCACCGCCGCGGACCAGGAAATCGTCTATCGCGACCAGGTGCGGATGACATACCGCACCTTCCGCACGCGGCTCGGCAGGCTTGCCTCGATGCTGGCCGGGCACGGCGCCACGCACGGCACCGTGGTCGCGGTGATGGACTGGGACAGCCATCGCTATCTGGAATGCTATTTCGCGGTGCCGATGATGGGCGCGGTACTGCAGACGGTGAATGTCCGCCTGCCGCCGCCGCAGGTGGCCGAGACGATCGTGCGCGCGCAGGCGGAGATCCTGCTGGTGCATCGCGATTTCCTGCCGCTGTACCAGGCGATCGCCGGGCAGCTGACGCACGTCGCCACCGTGATCGTGCTGATGGATGGCGACGCCGCCGCGCCGCCGCCGGGGTGTGCCGGCGAATACGAGACGCTGATCGCCGGGGCGTCGGCCGATTTCCGCTTCGAGGATTTCGACGAGAACGCGATCGCGACCACGTTCTTCACCAGCGGCACCACCGGCAGCCCGAAGCAGGTCTGCTTCACCCATCGCCAGATCGTGCTGCATGCGCTGGCCGCCAACGGGCCGTTCGGCACCACCCGGTCGCGCGGCTTCGGCATCGACGACGTCTACATGCCGCTGACGCCGATGTTCCATGTGCATGCCTGGGGCGTTCCGTACATCGCCACCATGCTGGGCGTGAAGCAGGTCTATCCCGGCCGCTACGACCCGGCGACGCTGCTGCGTCTGCGTGCGAGCGAGAACGTCACCTACTCGCACTGCGTGCCGACCATCCTGCAGATGGTGTTCGATGCCGCCGACAAGAGCGGCGCCGACCTGTCCGGCTGGCTCATCACCATCGGCGGCTCGGCGCTGACCCAGGCGCTGTGCCGCGAGGGCCGCGCGCGCGGCATGGATGTGGTGAGCGGCTACGGCATGTCGGAGACGGCGCCGATGGTCAGCATCGCCCGCACGCCCGCCGAGCAGGGCAAGGACGGGGACAAGGAGGGGGGCGACGAGGAGGCGCTGATCCGGGCGCTGACCGCGACCGGGATCCCGGTGCCGCTGGTCGCGGTCAGGGTGGTCGACGAGGCGATGCGCGACGTGCCGGCGGACGGCAGGACGCGCGGCGAGCTGGTGCTGCGCACGCCGTGGCTGACCCCCTGCTATGTCGGCGACGCCAAGGCCTCGGAGGCGCTGTGGCGCGGCGGCTGGCTGCACACCCAGGACGTGGCGACGATCGATGCGCACGGCACGCTGCAGATCCGCGACCGGCTCAAGGACGTCATCAAGACCGGCGGCGAGTGGCTGTGCTCGATGACGCTGGAGGACCTGATCTCCGATCTGCCCGACATCCAGGCGATCGCGGTGGTCGGCGTGCCGCATCCGCAATGGGGCGAGCGGCCGATCGGCGTGGTCGTGCCGCAGGCCGGGCGCGCCGTCAGCGTCGAGACGATCAACGCGCATCTGGAACAGGCGATCGCCCGTGGCGCGCTCAGCCGCTACGGCAAGCTGGAGCGGATCGAGATCATCGACGAGCTGCCCAAGACCAGCGTCGGCAAGATCGACAAGAAGCTGCTGCGGGCGCGCTATGCCGGCCTGTTCGCAACCGGGGAGGCGGCGGCAACGTGAGCCGCCCGGCGCTTCGCCCGCGCGCCTACTACAGGCTCTGGCACGCGATCGACCTCAGGTTCGCCGACAACGACGCGTTCGGTCACGTCAACAACACGGTCTACTACGCCTGGTTCGATACCGCGTTGAACTGCTTCCTGCTGGAGGCTGGGCTGTACCGGATCGACGACAGCGACGAGATCGCCCTGATCGTGGACTCCAGCTGCCGCTATGCGCGCGCGCTGCGCTATCCTGGCACGGTGGAGATCGGGCTGTCGCTGGACCGGTTCGGCACCTCGAGCCTGAGCTGGCATCTGGGCGCGTTCGCCCCGGGGGCGCCGCAGGCCGCCGCGGAAGGCAGCCTGGTGCAGGTCTGCGTCTCGCGCCGCGACGACCGGCCGATCCCGATTCCCGCGCTGTGGCGCACCGTGATTGCCGAACGGGCGCTGCGCCCGGACGGCGTGCTGTAGGAACCGACACATGGAACTGAATTTCACGCCGGAGGAGGAAGCCTTCCGGGCCGAGGTCCGGGCGTTCCTGGCGGAACATCTGCCGCGCCGGCTCGCCGACAAGGTCCGGAACGGCAAGCGCCTGACCAAGCAGGACCACGAATCCTACCATGCCATCCTGCATGCGCGCGGCTGGCTGGCCTCGCACTGGCCGGTCGAGCATGGCGGTCCGGGCTGGAGCGTGGTGCAGCGCTACATCTTCGACTACGAGAGCGCGCTGGCCGACGCGCCCAGGGTGGTGCCGTTCGGCGTCAGCATGCTGGGCCCGGTGCTGATCGCCTATGGCAGTCCGGCGCAGCAGGCCCACTACCTGCCGCGCATCCTCGACGGCAGCGACTGGTGGTGCCAGGGCTATTCCGAGCCGGGCGCCGGCTCCGATCTTGCCAGCCTGCGCACCAGCGCGGTGCGCGACGGCGAGCATTACGTGGTCAACGGCCAGAAGACCTGGACCACGCTCGGCCAGCACGCCAACATGATCTTCTGCCTGGTGCGGACCGATCCGGCTGCGAAGAAGCAGAACGGCATCTCGTTCCTGCTGATCGACATGCACAGCCCCGGGATCGAGGTGCGGCCGATCATCACGCTCGACGGCGAGCATGAGGTGAACGAGGTGTTCTTCACCGACGTCCGGGTCCCGGTCGCCAACCTGGTCGGCGAGGAGAACAAGGGCTGGACCTACGCCAAGTATCTGCTGACCTACGAGCGCACCAACATCGCCGGCGTCGGCGGCTCGATCGCGGCGCTGGACTGGCTGCGGCGGATCGCCGGCACGCAGCGCAAGGCCGGACGGCCACTGGCGGACGATCCGCTGTTCGCGGCGCGTCTGGCCAGGATCGAGATCGATCTCGACAACATGAAGACCACCAACCTGCGGGTGCTGGCGGCGGCGGCGCATGGCGCGCCGGCCGGCCCGGAAAGCTCGATGCTGAAGGTGCGCGGCACCGAGATCCGCCAGGAGATCAGCAGCCTGACCCGCAGGGCGCTCGGGCCGTACGCCCAGCCCTTCGTCTCCGAGGCGCTGGATGCCGATCACAACGAGGAGCCGGTCGGCCCGGACTACGCGGCGCCGGTGGCGGCGGAATATTTCAACAACCGCAAGCTGTCGATCTTCGGCGGGTCGAACGAGATCCAGCGCACCATCATCGCCGGCGCGCTGGGGCTCTGAGCATGGATTTCGAACCGACCGACGATCGCCGGATGCTGGCCGATCAGCTGCAGCGCTACCTTGCCGACCGCTGGGGGTTCGCGGCCTGGAAACGGGTCGCCGCCGCCGATCTCGGGCACGATCCGGCGCTCTGGACCGGCCTGGCCGAACTCGGCGCCATCGGCGCGCTGTTTCCCGAACAGGCGGGCGGCTTCGCCGGCGGCGGCTTCGACGTCCATACCGTGTTCCACGCCATCGGCCGCAACCTGGTGGTCGAGCCCTGTCTCGGCACGGTGCTGGCCGGCCGGGCGCTGGCCGAGGCGGGCGGCGGCGGCGCGGTGCTGGAGGCGATGATCGACGGCTCGCGGATCCTGACCGCCGCCTTCTACGAGGCGCAGGGGCGCTACGACATCGCCGACGTCGCGACCAGCGCGGTCCGCGACGGCGAGAACTGGGTGCTGAACGGGGCCAAGTCGGTGGTGCCGGCGCTCGGCCTGGCCGATACGGTGCTGGTCTCGGCGCGGGTGGCCGGCGAGACCACCGACACGGACGGGATCGCCCTGTTCCTGGTGCCGCGCGATGCGCCGGGCGTCGGCATCCGCGACTACGCGATGATCGATGGCGGCCGCGGCGGCGACATGAGCCTGCGTCAGGTCAGGCTCGGCGCCGAGGCCAGGATCGGCGGCGAGGCGCACGGGCTGATCGAAGGCGCGGTGGCGGCGGGGATCGTGGCGCTGGTGGCCGAGGCGGTCGGGGCGATGGAATATTGTCGCGACGCCACCCTGGATTATCTCCGCACCCGGGTGCAGTTCGGCACGCCGATCGGCAAGTTCCAGGCGCTGGCACACCGGATGGCGACGCTGGCGATCGAGATCGAACAGGCGCGCTCGGCGGCGATCAACGCCGCGGCGGCGCTGGACGCGCCACGGCCGGCCCGCGAGCGGGCGGTCTCCGCGGCCAAGGTCACGATCGGCCGGGTCGGCGCGCTGGTAGCGGAGGAATCGATCCATCTGCATGGCGGCATCGGCATGACCTGGGAACTGCCGCTGCCGCACTACGCCAAGCGGCTGGTCATGATCGACCATACGCTGGGCGACGAGGACCACCATCTCGGCCGCTATATCGGGCTGCGGGCAGCCTGACGGCTGTTCGCCGCCTATCGCGCGCTCGGCATCGATCGTTCATCCTGCCTCGCCATCCGCTCGCGGACAGGCGGCCCGGGACCGCGGCACGGTCGCTCGGCTGAGGGAGAATCGATTGGCAAACACGACCGAGGCCGCGAGCATCGCCGCGAACCTTGAGCCCGCGCCGCCGACCATCGCCATCGTCGGCGCGGGGTTCAGCGGCACGCTGCTGGCGCTGCATCTGCTGCGGCGCAGCCCGACCCAGACCAGGGTGGTGCTGATCGAGCGCAACGCGCAGTTTGGGCGCGGGCCGGCCTATTCGAGCGGCAATTCCAGCCATCTGCTGAACGTGCCGGCCGGCAAGATGAGCGGCTTCCAGGGCGACCCGCACGATTTCCTGCACTGGCTGCAGGCGCTGCCCGAGGCCGAGCTGGGCGGCATGCAGCCGGGGCCGGCGACCTTCGTGCCGCGGCACATCTACGGCCGCTACATCCGCCACCTGATCAACCAGGAGCTGAAGGTCCCCGAGCGCGGCGACCAGCTCAAGCTGGTGCGCGGCGACGTGCTGGACATTACCGAGGCGCCCGGCTCGGTGACGCTGCTGCTGGACCGCAACCGGACCATCACCGCCGACCGGGTGGTGCTGGCGGTGGGAAACTTCCCGCCGGCGCCGCCGCCGGTCGCCGATCCCTGGTTCTACGATACGCCGCTCTACAAGCCGGACCCCTGGGGGCCGGACGCGCTTGCCGAGCTGGACCCCGACCAGCCGGTGCTGCTGATCGGCACCGGCCTGACCACGATCGACAGCATCATCTCGCTGCTCGATCAGGGCCATCGCGGGCCGATCACCGCGCTGTCGCGTCGCGGCCTGGTGCCGCATCGCCATGTGGCGCCAGGACGCTGTCCGCCGCCGGAGACCGACCGGTTCCCGACCCGGGTCACCGCGCTCACCAGGGTGCTGCGGCGCAGCAGCGCCCGGCAGATCGCCGCCGGCGGCAGCTGGCAGTCGGTGATCGACGAGATCAGGCCGATCACCACCGAGCTGTGGCAGAGCATGCGCGCGGCCGACCGGCAGCGCTTCCTGCGCCATCTGCGGCCCTGGTGGGACACGCACCGGCACCGAGTCTCCGGGCCGGTGGCGGACCGGGTCGACGCGGCGCGGGCCAGCGGGCAGCTCAGGATCCGCGCCGGCCGCATCACCGGCTACCGCCAGGACCGTCCGGACGGGCCGGTCGAGGTGATGTTCCGGCCGCGCTTCCAGTCCACGCAGGACAGCGTGACGGTGGGACGGGTGATCAACTGCGCCGGGCCGGACGCCGATTACAGCCGGATCAAGGATCCGCTGGTACGCACCCTGCTGGGCAAGGGCCTGGTGCGGCCGGACGCGCTCTGCCTGGGGCTGGACGTGACCGGGAACTGCGCGCTGCTGGACCGGGACGGCACCATCTCGCGCCGCCTGTTCGCGGTCGGCCCGGTCACCAAGGGCGCGTTCTGGGAGATGACCGCGGTGCCGGATATCCGCCATCAGGCGGAGACCCTGGCCAGCCAGCTCAGCGCGATGGTGCGGCCGCGCTGAGCCCGGTTCGGCGGCTCAGGCCAGCTTCGCCGCCATCCTGCGGATGAAGGCGGCGGTCTCCTCCGGCCGGGTGATCGGCAGCATGTGGCCGGCGCCCTCGATCTCCTCGTACTCCAGCCCCTCGATGCGCTCGCGCATCGCCGCGCCGTGCTTCCTGGCCAGCAGCACCTGGTCCCGGCTGCCGTAGAGGATGCCGACCGGGAGCGTGAGCGTTGCGTAGCGGTCGAGCATGCCGGGAATGTCCTCGCCGCTGGCGACCAAGTCGCGCGAGGCGGCCTCATAGGCCTGCGGCCGCAGGCCGAGCAGGCCGCCGCCGCCGATCGCGAAGCTGTCCGGCACCGGCTCCGGGCCGAACACGTGCGCCATCGTCTCCGCACCCTTGCGGACGCTGGTCGGCACCGCGAGCGTCCAGGCGATGATTCGGCGCAGCAGCGGGTTGGGCACGGCGAGGCCCTGGAACACCGCCGGCGGTTCGGTCTCCAGATGGGTCAGCGGCGCGATCAGGGCGATGGCGCCGACATGCTTCGGATGGTCGAGCGCCGTCGCCAGCGCGATCGCGCCGCCGAGCGAGTGGCCGACCAGCAGCGGGCGTTCCAGGCCGAGCGCCTCGATCACGTCGCGGACCACCCAGGCATGGGCGCGGATGTTGCCGGGGCGGCCGGGGGCGCCGACCGAATGGCCCGATCCCGGGCGGTCGAGCGCGACTAGGCGGTATTCGTCCTGCAGCCGCGGCGCGAGTTCGAGCAGCAGGTTGCGCATGTTGCCGCCGAGCCCGTGCACCAGGACGATGACGGGCTTGCCGGGCGCGCTCCTGCCCTGGTCGCTGACATGGATCCGCTCGCCGCCGATCTCCATGATGCGGCCGACCGGCGGCACCAGGCGGGTGACGCGCCGGGCGGTGCGGTAGGAGAACCCGGCCAGCGCCGCGGGGACCGCGGCGGCGAGCGCCAGGCTGGTGCCGAGCAGGACCGGGAATTTGCTGCGCGTCATGATCACACCGTCTCCGTCGCTGGTTCCGTTCTGAAGTCGGCCAGGCTGGCGCGCTTCATACGGCGGCGATACTCCATCACGGTGCCGGGCCATAGCGTCGTGTTGCGGCCCTGCTCGTCCTGGTACCAGCTCATGCAGCCGCCGGCCTGCCAGACGGTGCTGGCCAGGCGGGTCTGCATCTCGTCGGCATAGGCGCGCTGCACCTCCGGCGCGATCTCGATGGTCCTGAGCTTGCGGTAGCGCATCTGCGACAGCCGCTTCATGACGTAGCCGACCTGGGCCTCGACCATCAGCACCACCGAGTTGTGGCCGAGGCCGGTATTGGGTCCGAGCAGCATGAACATGTTGGGAAAGCCGGCGACGGCGGTGCCGAACGCGGCCGACATGCCGCGGCTGGCCCAGCAGTCGCGCAGCGCCAGCCCGTCGCGGCCGATCACCGTCATCGCGTCATAGCCGTCGGTGACATGAAAGCCGGTGCCGAACAGGATCGCGTCGGCGGGCCGTTCGATCCCGTCGGCGCCGACGATGCCGGTCGGCGTCACCCGGTCGATGCCGCAATCGACGATCTCGACATTGGGCCGGGCGATCGCCGGGTAGTAGTCGTCGGAGCGAAGGATGCGCTTGCAGCCGATCTCGTAGGACGGGGTCAGCCGCTCCTGCATCTCGAGATCGGGAATGGCGCGGGCGCGGTGCTTGTTGGCCATCCGGCGCGCCAGGCCGGCGACGCGCGGGTTGCGCCGCATCGCCAGGTGACGCAGCTCCTGGACCCCGAAGATCGCGGCGCGGCGCAGCAGCCGCAGGCCGGGAACCAGGCCCAGCAGGGTGCGGGTGCGGTCGGAGATCTCGTGGTCGCCCTTCGGCACCACCCAGGGCGGCGTGCGCTGGTAGAGCGACAGCCGCGCCACCAGCGGGGCGATCTGCGGCACGAACTGGATGGCGCTGGCGCCGGTGCCGATCACCGCCACCCGCTTGTTCTTGAAGTCGAACTGGTGGTTCCAGCGCGCCGAGTGGAAGCGCTCGCCCGCGAAATCGTCCAGGCCCGGGATGCGCGGGATCAGCGGCAGATGCAGCGCGCCCACCGCAAGCACCAGCACCGGCGCGGTGAAGCGACGGCCGTCGGCGGTCTGGACGGTCCAGCGCCCGGCCTGCTCGTCCCAGCGCGACGCGGTCATGGTGGCGTTGAAGCGGATGTGCGGCATCAGGCCGCGGCGGCTGGCGACGCCGCGCAGATAGGCCAGGATGTCGGGCTGCGAGGCGAAGGCGCGCTTCCAGTCGCTCTTCGGTTCCGACGCGATCGAATACAGATGCGACGGGATGTCGCAGGCACAGCCCGGATAGGTGTTGTCGCGCCAGGTGCCGCCGATGCCGTCGGCCTTCTCCAGGATCAGGAACGGGATGCGGCGGCGCTTGAGCCGCAGCGCCATGATGATGCCGGAGAACCCGCTGCCGACGATGACGACCTGGGCGGATTCGGCGGGATTGTTGAGGGCGTTCATCGGGCGAGCCTCGCGATGATGGCGGGATAGGCGACGGGGAACAGGCGTTCGATCACCGAGACCAGCTTGGCGTCGCTGCCGACCAGCACCCGGCGGCGCCGGTGCTCGACCGCGTGCACGATGGTGTCGGCGGCGTCCTCGGGCGGCAGGCTGAGCAGCCGGGCGTAGCGGGCCTGCTCGCGCGCGACATCCTCCGGCGAGGCGCTCGCGGGCAGACGGGCGTTGCTGGCGATGCCGGTCCTGACGCCGCCGGGATGGACCACGGTCACGCCGATGCGGCTGCCGGCCAGTTCGGCGGCGAGCGCGTTGGAGAAGCCGCGAACCGCGAACTTGGCGGCGGAATAGGCGGTCTGGCCGGGCGGCGCGATCAGGCCGTAAAGGCTGGAGATGTTGACCAGCCGCGCATCGTCGCTCTCGTGCAGCATTGGCAGGAACGCGCGGGTCATCCGCACCACGCCCCAGAAATTGATGCCGAGCAGCCAGTCGAAATCCCGCTCCGACACCTGCTCGAAGGTCCCGCCGGTGGTGACGCCGGCATTGTTCATCAGGATGTCGAGCTTGCCGTGGGTGCGGGCGACCACCTCCGGGAACGCGGCGATCGCGTCCGGTGCGCCGACATCGAGCCGGTGCGTGGTGACCAGCGGCATGCGGTTGCCGAGCGCATCGGCGATCGCGGTGCGGGTGGCGGCGAGGCCGGCCTCATCGATGTCGGTGAGCACCAGATTGCAGCCGCGCCGGGCGAAGGCGCGGGCGGTGGCGGCGCCGATGCCGCCGCCGGCACCGGTGATGAGGACATGGCGGTCGCGTAGGCGCATCAGGCCGGGCATGATCTGCTCCTGCGGAGCCGGGCTCGCCGACGCGGCGGTCGGACCGGCTTCCTGTTGCTTGAAGTTTCCCTGGCGAGGAGATTAGTTACACCGATGTCAGTTAGCAAGGTTATCCGTGCTCCCGCCGGCCGGCGGCGCCGTCCGGCGGAAATGCGCGAGGCGGCGCTGCAGGCGGGGCGGGCGCTGCTGATCGCCGAGGGGCCGGACGGGGTGACGCTGAAGGCGGTCGGCGCGGCGCTGGGCATGACCCATGTCAACGTGCTGCACCATTTCGGCTCGGCGCACGGCTTCCAGTCGGCGCTGATGAACGCGATGGTGACCGACCTCACCGATCATGTCGCCGAGATCCTGGCCCGGCCGGACATCGACCTGGCGACCATCATCGAGGAGACCTTCGCCGCCTACGACCAGGGCGGCATCGGCAAGCTGATGGCCTGGGTGCACCTGACCGGCGAGGGCACGGTGAACGAGCAGCTGGCGGCGGCGATCGGCCGTCTGGTGGCGGTGGTGCGGCACCAGTCCGGCGCCAACATCGATGCCGGGGCACAGGTCAGCGTGCTGTCGATGCTGGCCTTCGCCTACAGCGTGATGGGGCCGGAACTGGGACGTCTGGTCGGCATCGACCAGCCCGGTTTTCGCGCCATCACCGCGCGCATCCTCGCCCTGCTGGCGACCGACCAGAAGACCATCCCCAGGTCCTGACGACGGCGCGGATGCAACCGCGGCAGCGCTTAGGGCTTCAAGCCGGTAGCACGGACGACCGGCCGCGGTGCTGAACAGAGGAGGAAAGACCCCGATGCATGTGCTGATCCTGGGCGCTGCCGGGATGATCGGCCGCAAGCTGGCCGAGAGTCTGGCGTCGCGCCCGCTCGAGGGCGGGCCGGTCACCAAGATGACGCTGGCCGACGTGGTGCTGCCGGTCGCGCCGGCCGGGTTCACCGGCGAGGCGGAGACGCTCGCGGTCGACCTGGCGGCGCCGGGCGCCGCGGATGCGCTGCTGTCGTCCAAGCCCGACCTGATCTTCCACCTGGCGGCGATCGTCTCCGGCGAGGCGGAGGCGGATCTGGAGAAGGGCTACCGGGTCAATCTCGACGGCACCCGCACCCTGCTCGACGCGGTCCGGCATCTGCACGACCGGGAAGGCTGGACGCCACGGGTGGTGTTCGCCTCCTCGAACGCGGTGTTCGGCGGCGATTTCCCCGACGTGATCGGCGACGACTACATCCTGACGCCGCAGACCAGCTACGGCACCCAGAAGGCGATGGGCGAGCTGCTGCTGGCCGACTATGCGCGGCGCGGCATCCTGGCCGGCATCGGCCTGCGGCTGCCGACGATCTGCGTGCGTCCGGGCAAGCCCAACGCGGCGGCGTCTGGCTTCTTCTCCGGCATCATCCGCGAGCCGCTGGTCGGGATGGAGGCGGTGCTGCCGGTGCCGGACGAGACCCGGCACTGGATGACCAGCCCGCGCTCGGCGATCGGCTTCCTGCGCCATGCGGCGACGCTCGACCTGTCGCGGCTCGGCAGCCGGCCGAACCTGTCGATGCCGGCGCTGTCGGTGACGGTGGCCGAGCAGATCGAGGCGCTGGTGAAGGTGGCGGGGCCGAAGACGGCGACGCTGATCCGGCGCGTCGAGGACCCGGCGGTGGCGCGGATCGTCAGCGGCTGGGCGCGGGCGTTCGATCCGCAGCGCGCGCTCTCGCTGGGCTTCACCGCCGAGAGCCGCTTCGAGGACATCATCCGCGCGCATATCGACGACGAACTGGGAGGAAAGCTGCACCATGTCTGAAACGCTCACGCGCGAGACCTGGCCGATCGCCGCGGCGATGATACAGCAGCAGAACCTGCTGCCGGACGGCAGCTCGGTGCAGGACCAGCCGGCGGAAGGCTGGGCGGCGACGCTGGCCGATGTGAGCGACGCCGGCTTCACCGAACTCGACCCCACCGATTCCTGGCTGCGGATCGCCGACCTGTCGCCGTCGCGGCTCGACGAGTTCATGGCAGTGGTCAGGCAGGCCGGGCTGACGATCCCGGCGATCTCCACCGCGCGGCGCAGCGTGATCGATGCCGAGCATGGCGACGCCTATCTCGCCTATGGGCATCGGGTGATCGACACCGCGGCCAGGATCGGCGCCGGCGCGGTCTCGTTCGGCCTGTTCCAGGCCCTGACCCCGGCGCAGAAGCAGGCCCTGTGGTTCTGGACCGCGCAGGGCCATGTCAATCCGGACGATCCGGCGACCTGGGACAAGGCCGTGGCGCGTATCCGCGAACTCGGCCGGCACGCCGCGGAGCTGGGGATCGAGGTCTCTCTCGAGATGTACGAGGATACCTATCTCGGGACCGCCGACAGCTCGGTGCGGTTCGTCACCGATGTCGACCTGCCCAACGTCAAGCTCAATCTCGATATCGGCAACCTGATCCGGCTGCATCGGCCGGTCGAGCACTGGCTGAGCATGGTGCAGAAGACCGCGCCCTTCGCCGGCTACTGGCACGTGAAGAACTACATCCGCACCGAGGACGAGACGCGCGGGCTGATCGTCACCGCGCCGGTGCCGCTCGAATACGGGATCATCAACTACCGGGTGGCAATCAAGCTGGCGCTGGCGCACGGGTTCCGCAGCGCCTTCCTGGTCGAGCATTACGGCGGCGACGGGTTGAGCGTGAGCGCCACCAACCGCGAATACCTGCGTCGCATCCTGCCGAAGTCGGTCTAGCGCAGCCCTGCCGAGCGGCAGGGTTTCCTGCCGCTCTCCTCGTGGGGTTTGCCACGACTGCCGAAGAAGGCCGAAGGACAAAACAACAAAGCGGCGCGCGCCCATTGCCGGCGAGAAGCTGACGGTCCTAGTGTGCGCCAGGGCCGACGGCGACCAAGAATCGGCTCCGGAGAACGTCGAGCGCACGTTGTTGGACGATAGAATCGAGAAGTTTTACGCCGCACGAGATCCGTCCCGTGCCGCGGCGCAGAGTGCCGCAGCGTTGCAGCGGTCGAAGCTGGCCGTCTCCAAGGAGCTCGACTGCCGGCTGACATCGCCGCTCTCGCCCGGCCCGGGCCGGCCACCGGCCGGCGAGCCGGCCTCGCTGCTGTTCGATCCCGACTACTACCGCCGGAAATATCCGGACGTGGCGCGGACCGGGCACGATCCGGTCAGCCATTTCCGCCTGCATGGCGCCGCCGAGGGGCGCCGGCCGAACCGCTATTTCGACACCAGCTGGTATGCCAGCGCGGAGGGGGCCGGAACCGGCGGATCGGCGATCAACCCGTTCCTGCACTACGTGCTCTACGGCTATCGCCAGGGGCTCGCGCCACGCCCGCCCGGCATCGCGCCCGATACGGAGAGCTAGCCAAACGCGGAAGCACTCGAAAGCCCCGTGCCCGGCGCGCGTCCGTATCCAGATTTCTGCCCGGGATCGCGTCGCGGTCGTCTAGTCCTGGTCCTTCAGGGCCGGGACAAGGCGCGTCGACCGCGCGGTCTCGCCAGCCCCGCTCATCCTGTCCGCTTCCTGGCGGGGCTGGCTTGCCGAGGCAGCGGCCGGGCTGTCGGCGGCCGGCAGATCCGGCGACTGGCCGGGCGCGCAGGCGGCGATCGCCTCGACGATGGATGCCGACGGCGTGAGCGGCGGCAGCCGGTAGCGGCGCGGCGCCTGGCTGCGCATCAGATCGCCGCGTTGATCGGCCAGCGCCTGTTCCGGTGTCGTGCGCCTCTCGGCCAGGGGACCAACCTCGCCGGGCAGGGTCTGCGACGCCATCGTCTCGAAATGCGCGAGCGCCGTGTCGGCCCAGTAGGTCGCGGCGATCCCTCGGTCCATGACGCACTCCTGTGGGTCGATCCTGATCTCTCGCTTCTATGCCACGCAGCTTAAGAAAAGATTAACGCAGGAGGCCGTCTTTGCAATCCGCCCGGCCGGCGTCCGTCACACCCGCTCGAACACGGCGGCGATGCCCTGGCCGCCGCCGATGCACATCGTCACCAGCCCGTAGCGAGCGCCGGTGCGGGCGAGTTCGTACACCAGCTTGACGGTGTTGATCGCGCCGGTGGCGCCGACCGGATGGCCGATCGAGATCCCCGAGCCGTTCGGATTGACTCGCGCCGGGTCCAGTTCGAGCTGCCGGGTGACGGCGCAGGCCTGGGCGGCGAACGCCTCGTTGCTCTCGATCACATCGAGATCGCCGACCTTCAGTCCGGCCCGCGACAGCGCCAGCCGGGTCGCCGGCACCGGGCCGATGCCCATATAGTCGGGCTCGACGCCGGCATTGCCCCAGGAGACCAGACGCGCCAGCGGCGTGAGGCCGTGGGTCCGGATCGCCGCCTCGCTGGCCAGGATCACGAACGCGGCGCCGTCGTTCAGCCCGGACGCGTTGCCGGCGGTGACGGTGCCGTCCTCCTTCTTGAAGGCGGGCCGCAAGGCCGCGAAATCCTCGCGCCTGGCGTCGTGACGGACATGCTCGTCGGTGTCGAAGATCGCCGTCTTGCGACCCTTCCTGACCTCGATCGGCAGGATCTGCGCGGCGAAGCGCCCTTCCCTGATCGCGGCCGACGCGCGGCGGTGGCTCTCGAACGCCGCGTCGTCCTGCGCCTCGCGGCTGATCCCGTAGCGCGCGGCGACGTTCTCGGCGGTGATGCCCATATGGATCGACTTGAACGGGTCGGTCAGCGCGCCGACCACCATGTCCTTCATCGCGCTGTCGCCCATGCGGGCGCCGAAGCGCATGCCGCTGGCGATGTAGGGCATCCGGCTCATCATCTCCACGCCGCCGGCCAGCGCCATCTCCGCGTCGCCGAGAAGGATCGTCTGCGACGCGGTCAGGATCGCCTGCAGACCCGATCCGCAGAGCCTGTTGACCGACATCGCCGGGGTCTCGAACGGGATGCCGGCCCCGACCCCGGCGATGCGCGCCAGATACGGGTCGGTGGTGTCGGTGTGCGCGACCTGGCCCAGCACCACGGCGCCGATCGCATCCGCGGCGGCGCCGGATCGGCGCAGCGCCTCGGTGGCGACGCTGCCGGCGAGCGTGGTGGTGGTAACGTCCTTCAGCGCGCCGCCGAAATCGCCGACCGCGCTGCGCACCCCGGACACCAGATAGACCGTGCTCATCGTCTCACGCCTTTTCGAGTTCTGATCTGAGGTCTGGCAGGGCGGCGAAGAGGTCGG
>CAZZZA010000038.1:0-21910 GCA_964658455.1 uncultured Lichenihabitans sp. | reverse complement strand
CGCCAGCCTGTCCGGCGGCATCGGCTCGATCGCCGGCACCGTGGTCGGCGTGTTCGTGATCGGCGTGCTCCATAACGGGCTCAATCTGGTCGGCATCTCGCCGTTCGTCCAACAGGTCGTGATCGGCCTGGTGATCGCGGTGGCGGTCACCCTCGATACCCTGCGGCGCAAGGCCTGAGCCGCAGCATCGGCAGGCGGCGAGCAACGCCGCCGCCACCCTAGAGAAGGAAACCTTCATGTCCAAGACACGCAGCTTCAATGCCGGCCTCGCCCTGGCCTGTCTGCTCGGCGCCCAGGCGCCGCTCAGCGCCGCCCTGGCGCAGGGCAAGCCCGCGATCGGTCTGGCGGTCGCCAACCTGCAGGCGGACTTCTTCAACCAGATCAAGCAGGCCGCCACCGTCGAGGCCGCGTCCAAGGGCGTGGACCTGATCGTGGTCGACGCGCACGGCGACAGCGCCACCCAGGTCAACCAGATCCAGGATCTGATCACGCGCGGCGTCAAGGCGATCATCTACATCCCGGCCGGCGCCACCGCGGCGGGGGTGCCGGTGCGGGCGGCGCAGGCGGCGAAGATCCCGGTCGTGGCGGTGGACCGCAACGCGCCGGACGCGCCGGCCAACAGCTTCATCGCCTCCGACAGCGTCGCCGCCGCGCACACGCTCGGCGACTATGTCTGCAAGCAGACCGGCGGCAAGGGGAAGGTGGCGATCATCCAGGGCCAGATCGGCACCACGCCGGAGATGGACCGCGATCGCGGCTTCAGCGAGGCGCTGGCGGCGTGCCCCGGCCTCAGCGTGGTCGCCAAGCAGGCGAGCCAGGAATGGTCGCAGAGCGAGGGCTTCTCGATCGCCCAGGACATGCTGCAGCGTCATCCCGACATCACCGTGTTCTTCGGTCGCGCCGACGGCCTGGCGCTCGGCGCCGCGCAGGCGGTGAAGGTGGGCAACCTCGACCATCCGGTGCTGGTGGTCGGCTTCGATGGCGACGTCGCCGGGCTGAAGGCGGTGCAGCGCGGGCTGCTCGGCGCGACCATGGCGCAGAAATCGCAGTTCATGGGCCGGCTGGCGGTCGATACCGCGCTCGACCTGATCGCCGGCAAGAGCGTGCCGGCGCAGCAGCTGCAGTCCGCCGAACTGGCGACCAAGGACACGGTCGCCCCGTTCATCGCCCACCACCCGTAAGGCCGGACGGATGGCCGAGGCGCGCGTGCAAGCCCAACCCGTGGAGACACGCATGCCCCGGCTGCTGCTTCGCGGCGTGACCAAAAGCTACGGCGCGGTCAAGGTCCTGCACGGCATCGATCTTGCCGTGCAGGAAGGCGAACTGGTGGCGCTGCTGGGCGAGAACGGCGCCGGCAAATCCACCTTGTCGTCGATCATCTCCGGCCTGACGCCACCGGACGGTGGCACCATGCAGTGGGAGGGCGCGCCGTACGCGCCCGACTCGCCTGGGGCCGCGATCGCGCACGGGCTGGGGCTGATCCATCAGGAGATGCGGCTGCTGCCGGACCTGTCGATCGCCGAGAACGTGTTCGTCGGGCGCATCCCGATGAAGCACGGCGCGATCGACCGCGACGCCATGAACCGCCGCGCCGGCGAGCATCTGCGCGCGCTGGGACTGGATGTCTCGCCGTCGCGGCTGGTGCGCGGCCTGTCGGTGGCGGCGCAGCAGCAGGTCGAGATCGCCAAGGCGCTGACGCTGGGCGCGCGCCTGCTGATCCTGGACGAGCCGACCGCGGCGCTCGGCCAGGCGGAGACGCGGCAGCTGTTCGCGCAGATCCACCGGCTGAAGGCGGAGGGCGTGTCGTTCATCTATGTCAGCCACCGCCTGGAGGAGATCGCGCAGATCGCGGATCGTGTGGTGGTGCTGCGCGACGGCCATCTGGTGGCGACGCACGCGACCGCGCAGGTGCCGGTCGCGACCCTGCTGCGCGACATGGTCGGCCGCCCGATCGACCGCATCTTCCCCGACATGCAGCCGCCGACCGATCGCGAGGTGCTGCGGGTGGACGGGCTGACCTCACCGGCCGGGGCGTTCCGCGACGTCGGCTTCACGGTGCGGGCGGGCGAGGTGTTCGGCATCGCCGGCATCGTCGGCGCCGGGCGCACCGAGCTGGTGCGGGCCATCGCCGGCGCCGACCCGGTGGCGTCCGGCACCGTCACCCTCGATGGCGTCGCGCTGCGTCCGGGGCGCCCGGACGAGGCGATCCGACGCGGCATCGTGCTGGTGCCGGAGGACCGCAAGGGCCAGGGCGTGGTGCTGGACCATTCGATCGCCGACAACCTGGCGCTCGGCAACGCGGACCGTCTGGCCAGGCACGGCTGGCTGTCGCCGGACACGGTGGGCGCGTTCGCGGCCGGGCTGGCGCGCCGGCTCGGCGTCAAGGGGCGGCCGCAGCAGAGCGCGCGCTCGCTGTCCGGCGGCAACCAGCAGAAGGTGGTGATCGCCCGCTGGGTGGCGCGCGACCCGCGCGTGTTCATCCTGGACGAACCGACGCGCGGCATCGACATGGGCGCCAGGGCTGCGATCTACGACATCATCGCCGCCCTGGCCGAGAAGGGCATGGCGGTGATCGTGGTGTCGTCCGATCTCGAGGAGGTGCTGGGCCTGGCGCACCGGGTGATGGTGCTGGCGCGCGGACGGCAGATGGGGGTGCTGCCGCGCGGCGAGGCGAGCAGCGTCCGGGTGATGGAACTGGCGACCGCCTAGCGCGGGAGCGGATTGTTATGGGGGCATGAGGATGATGGATCTGTTCGCACTGCACGGCGAGATCGCGTTCGTGACCGGCGCCGGCAGCGGGATCGGCCAGCGCATCGCGGTCGGGCTGGCGGAGGCGGGCGCCGATGTCGGCTGCTTCGACATGCAGGCGAGCCCCGGGCTCGCCGAGACGGTGGCGCGGATCGAGGCGCTCGGGCGGCGCGCGGTGGCGCTGCGCGGCGACGTGACCGCCGACGGCGCGATGGACACGGCGATCGCCGACCTGGGCGCGGCGCTCGGCGCCGTCTCGGTGGCGGTGAACTGCGCCGGCATCGCCAACGCCGCGCCGGCGGAAGAGATGGAGCGCGCGCAGTGGCAGCGCATGTACGACGTCAACGTCACCGGCCTGTTCCTGTCCTGCCAGGCCGAGGCGCGGGCGATGCTGGCGAACGGGCGCGGCTCGATCGTCAACATCGCCTCGATGTCCGGCGTGATCGTCAATCGCGGCCTCAACCAGGCGCACTACAACTCGGCGAAGGCGGCGGTCATCCATCTCTCCAAGAGCCTGGCGATGGAATGGGCGCAGCGCGGCGTGCGGGTGAACTCGATCAGCCCGGGCTACACCGCGACGCCGATGAACACGCGGCCTGAGATGGTGCACCAGACCAGGGCGTTCGAGGAACAGACCCCGATGGGCCGCATGGCCGGCGTCGACGAGCTGGTCGGGCCCGCGATCTTCCTGTCGTCGAAGGCGGCGTCGTTCTGCACCGGGGTCGATCTGCTGGTCGATGGCGGGTTCTGCTGCTGGTAGCCCGGGGGTCTTTCCAGGGGAGCTAGGTGGCCCGTTCCGACGAACTCAGACTGATCGCCAGGGTGGCGCGCATGTATCATCTCGACGAGATGACGCAGTCCGAGATCGCGCGCCGGGTCAGCGTGTCGCAGGCCGGGGTCTCGCGCCTGCTCAAGCGCGCGCGCGAGGAAGGGCTGGTGCGGATCACCGTCGACGCGCCGTCGGGCACCTATCTCGAACTCGAGGAGCGGCTGGCCAGGCGCTACGGCCTGACCGAGATCGTGATCGGCGAATGCGGCGAGGATCGCGAGGAGCAGATCCTGTCGCGGATCGGCGAGGCGGCGGCGCAGTATCTCGAGGCGACGCTGCAGCCGGGCGAGATCATCGGCATCTCCTCCTGGAGCGAGAGCCTGCTGCGCATGGTCGACAATCTCGATCCTGGCCGCCGGCCGCGGGCGGCGCGGGTGGTGCAGATCCTGGGCGGCATGGGCAATCCCGGCGTGCAGCGCCATGCCACCGCGCTGACCACCCGGCTCGCGCGGCTGACCGGCGCCGAGCCGATGCTGCTGGCGACGCAGGGCGTGGCGGGCTCGATCGAGGCCCGCGCGGTGCTGGTGGCCGAACCCTATGTCGCCTCGACGCTGGCGGCGTTCAGCCGCATCACCATGGCGCTGGTCGGTGTGGGCGGGATCGAGCCGTCGAAACTGCTGGCCGACAGCGGCAACATCTTCACCAGGCAGGAATTGCAGGAGCTGACGGCGCTGCACGCGGTCGGCGATGTGTGCCTGCATTTCTTCGACCGGGTCGGCCGGCCGATCCGCTCGCCGGTCGAGGGCCGGGTGATCGGCATCACCCTCGACCAGCTCAAGGCGATTCCGCGCGTGGTGGCGGTGGCGGGCGGCGCGCGCAAGCATGACGCCTTGCTCGGCCTGCTGCGCGGTGGTCTGGTCGACGTGCTGATCACCGACCAGTTCACCGCGGCGCGGCTCGACGCCGCCGGCAACGGAGAAACGCCATGAGTCTCGCGGGAAAAGTCGCCGTCGTCACCGGGGCCAGCCGCGGCATCGGTGCGGCGATCGCCATGCGCCTGGCCAGGGACGGCGCGGCGATGGCGCTGTGCGCCAACGAGGCGTCGGTGGCCGCCGTGGCGGCGCGGATCACCGAGGCCGGCGGCCGGGCGATCGCGGTCGAGGCCGACGTGACCGCGTCCGCCGACGTCGCCCGGCTCTACGACGCGGCGGAGCAGGCGTTCGGGCGCGTCGACATCTCGGTGCAGAATGCCGGCGTGATCACCATCGCCCGCATCGAGGACATGCCCGAGGCGGACTGGGACCGGGTGATGGCGGTGAACACCAAGGGGGTGTTCCTGTGCTGCCGGGAGGCGATCGCAAGGATACGCAAGCATGGCGGCGGCGGGCGGCTGATCAACACCGCCTCCGGCCAGGCGCGCCAGGGCTTCATCTTCACGCCGCACTACGCCGCCAGCAAGTTCGGCGTCATCGGCGTGACCCAGAGCCTGGCCAAGGAGGTCGCCCGCGAGGCGATCACCGTCAACGCCTTCTGCCCCGGCATCATCGACACCGACATGTGGGCCTACAACGACGAGGCCTGGGGCAAGCTGCTGGGCGACTACGCGCCGGGCGCGCTGATGCGCGAATGGGTGGGCAACATCCCGATGGGCAGGGCCGGGCAGGGCGAGGACGTGGCCGGTCTGGTCTCGTTCCTGGCCGGGCCGGACGCCGCCTACATCACCGGCCAGACCATCAATGTCGATGGCGGCCTGATCATGTCATGAGCGGCCGGTCGCGCTGAAACCGCTTGACGGGGTCCATCGTCCGGTTGAGTTTTTCGCCCATGCAGCCAGACCCACGCTCCGGCGATCGGACAGCCCGGACATGAGTGGCGGATCGGATCCCATAACGGCGGTCCGCGGCCCGTCGGCCCCGGGCAGGGGTGCCCCGTTTCCGGTCGAGACCGACGCCGCCTCGTGGCTGGCGATCAGCCAGGCCGGGCTCGGACGCTGGGACCACGACATCGCCGGCGGCGTGCGGTTCTGGGACGACAACCAGTACCTGATCTTCGGCGTCGATCGCCGGCAGGGCGGCCCGCCCGATGCCGCCGACTTCCTCGATCTGGTGCATCCCGAGGACCGTCCCCGGCTCGCCGCCGAGATCGACGCCGCGCTGCGCGACCCCGATTACGGCCCGTTTAGGCAATCCTACCGGATCCTGCGGCCGCCGGACGGCAAGCTGCGCTGGCTGATCAGCTTCGGCCGCGCCCTGTTCGAGGACGGGCGCTGCATGCGTTTCGTCGGCGTCACCCAGGACGTCACCGAACGGCAGGAGCTCGAACAGGCGCTGCGGCGGATCAACGACACGCTGGAGGCGCAGGTCGATGCCCGCACCCGCGAGCGCGACCAGATGTGGCTGCTCAGCCAGGACCTGATGGTGGTGATCGACGCCGACCGGCGGGTGATCGCCTCGAACCCGGCCTGGCTGGGCGTGCTCGGCTATTCCGCGGCCCAGGTCAGGCGCGGCGACCCGCTGGCGCTGGTGCATCCGGCGCAGCGCCAGATCCTCGAGCAGGGCGTCGAGGGGCTGCTGCGCGGCGAGAGCCTGCGCCGGCTCGGCGTCAGGATGCGCCATGCCGACGGCAGCTACCGCTCGCTGTCCTGGACCGCGACCGCCTCGGACGGGCTGATCTACGCGCTCGGCCGCGACGTGACCGCCGAACAGGAGGCGGACGCGATGCTGCGCCATACCGAGGAGGCGCTGCGGCAGAGCCAGAAGATGGAGGCGGTCGGCCAGCTGACCGGCGGCATCGCCCATGATTTCAACAACCTGCTGACCGGGATCGGCGGCTCGCTCGAACTGCTGGCGACCCGGATCGCGCAGGGCCGGTTCACCGAGCTGGAGCGGCATATCGAGGCCGCGCAGTCGGCCGCCACCAGGGCGGCGGCGCTGACGCACCGGCTGCTGGCCTTCTCGCGCCGGCAGACGCTCGATCCGGCGCCGACCGCGGTCGACCGTCTGGTGACGGGGCTGGTCGAGCTGGTGCGGCGCACCACCGGTCCGGCGATCGAGGTGGTGCTGCGCGACGAGACGCCGGAGACGCCCTGGACCGCCCTGGTCGATCCGCACCAGCTCGAGAACGCGCTGCTCAACCTGTGCATCAATGCCCGCGATGCGATGCCCGATGGCGGCCGGCTGACCATCCATCTGGAACATTGCTCCTACGACACGGCGCAGGCCGCCGAGCATGGCCTGCGCCAGGCCGGCGACTACCTGTCGCTGTGCGTGATCGATACCGGCGTCGGCATGACGCCCGACGTGGTCGACCGCGCCTTCGATCCGTTCTTCACCACCAAGCCGATCGGGTCGGGCACCGGGCTCGGCCTGTCGATGGTGCATGGTTTCGTGCACCAGTCCGGCGGCGCGGTGCACATCACCTCCGAGCCCGGCGAGGGCACCACCATCTGCCTGCTGCTGCCGCGTCATCTGGGCGCCGCGACGACGCTGCCGGAGACGGCCGCCACGCCGTCGGGCGCCATCGACGGCCGCTCCGGCACCGTGCTGCTGGTCGATGACGAGACCGCCGTCAGGCTGCTGGTCGCCGAGGTGCTGCAGGAGGCGGGTTACCGCGTGCTGCAGGCGGGAGAGGCGGAGACGGCGCTGCGGCTGGCGCGGAGCGGGGCGGCGATCGACCTGCTGGTGACCGATGTCGGCATGCCCGGGCTGAACGGGCGGCAGCTCGCCGATGCGGCGCGCGCGCTGCGTCCGGGCCTGCGGGTGCTGTTCATCACCGGCTATGCCGAGAACGCCGCCTTGGGCGAGGGCCAGCTCGACGCCGACATGCAGGTGCTGACCAAGCCGTTCAAGCTCGATGCGCTGGTGGCGAAGATCGACGCCCTGGTAGGCGCCGCGCAGCGCCGCCGCGCCCAGGACCCGCTGCCGGGATAGGCCTACTGCAGCGGCTCGACCGGCAGCGCCCACAGGATGCCGCCCTGCTCGACCGGCCGGTTGCGGCCGCGCGGCAGGTGCAGCGCGACGCCGACATCGCGCTCGTAGATCTCGCCTGCGTTGCCGACCAGGCGGATCGCGCGCGCGAACGCCTCGTCACGCAGCCCGAGCGCCTTGCCGATCCAGGGCGTCCTGCCGAGCAGGCGCTGCACCACCGGGTCGCGGCTCTGCTGCATGGCGTTGAAGCTTGCATGATCGATGCCATGGGTCTCGGCCTGCAACGCGGCCCACACCGTCCAGTCGATCAATGACGCCCACTGCCGGTCGTCGTCGCGATAGGCGGGCGAGAACGGGTCGGTCGAGATCGTGTCCGCCAGCACTTCGAACTCGCCGCGACGGTTGTTGAAGCTGGCGCGCACATTGGCCATCCACGAGACGTCGCCGGTGATCGCGTCGCAATGTCCGTCGAGCAGCGCGATCTCCATCTCGCCGCGTTCCGAATAGGGAAAGCGCAATTCCGGTGTCGAGAGTCTCGGCTCCAGCGCGTCGTAGAGGATCTGTTCCGGCGGCGCCGCATTGATGAAGCACACACGCTTGCCCGACAGCTCGGCGAGCGTCCGGATGCCGCTGCGGTGGGAGACCAGGAAGCCCTGCCCGTCGATCAGCAGCGGCGGGCCGTAGGCGATGTGCGACAGGCCGCCGATCACCGGGTTCGGGGTGGCGCCGAACACCACCTCGACCTTGCGGTCGCGCAGTTTCGCCAGCGCGCCGGGCTCGTCCGGCAGGGTCAGGAAGCGGGCATGGCTGGGATCGCCGAAGATCTCCGCCGACAGCGCCCGGCAATAATCGGCGCCGAACGCCGACAGGTTGCCGTGCGTGTCGGCCTCGGAATAATCGTCCTCGTCGGCGATGATGCCGCAGGTGACCACGCCGGCCTTGCGCACCGACTCCAGGGTCTGCTGCGCGGCGGCGGTCGGCATGGTCCAGAACCACAGGCCGAGCGCCAGGATCGAGGCCGCGGCCTTCAAGAAGATGTTCAAGACGGCCATGCTCCGTACGTGAAGAAGGGAGCCGGGCGAACCCGGCTCCCTGTTGGCGAACCCCTCGCGGGTGCCGCGGAACTCAGGGCGTCCAGGTGCCCGAGGTCGGCACGCCGGGCGTCAGCGACGGGCGCGGGTTGAAGTCGCTGGGCGCCGGGTCGATCAGCTTGTTGCCGGTATAGTCGGTCGGCACGATGTTGAGCGTGTAGCAGCCGCCGGCGGCGTAGTGCGGCAGGCTCGGCTTCTGGCCGGGCTGGATTTCCGCATACGAGGCCGGCAGCGGCGCGGTCTGGTCCATCAGGCGGGCATTGTCGAACGCGGCCAGCATATTGCCGATGCCGGGGACGTTGTCGTCGGCCGGGCCCATGTAGTCCTGGCCTTCCTGCTGCTTGCCGAGCCTGACGCCCTTCTTCTCGTCCGGCAGGTCGGCCAGCGGCGTGAGGTCGAACAGCTTGTCGATCAGCTTGATGATCGAGCTGTGCTCGGAATTCTCGCTGATGATCGCGTGCGACTTGGCGTAGGGCGAGATCACGATCGTCGGGATGCGCGAGGACGGCTCGAGCGGCTGGCCCTCCGGATCCTTGACGCGGGTGGTGACGGCGCCGTGGTCGTACAGACCGTCGGTCTCGTCGTAGGTGATGATGATCGCGCTGTCCTTCCAGTACGGGCTGGCGGCGATCGCGTTGACCTCGTCGGCGACCTGCTGCTCGCTGATCTGGGCGTCGGAATAGCCCGGATGGTCGTCGCCGCCCAGGAACGCCGCCTGCACCGCCTTGTTGGGATCGACCGGCTGCAGGCCGTCATTGTTGTCGTAGCCGCCGCGCACGTAGGCGACGCCGCCCTCGGCCGGCAGCAGCTGGTACTGCATGGCGAGGAAGAAGTCGTTCAGGCCGTAGAGATGGTTCTGCGCCACCTGCGGGTTGTCGCCGATATAGCCGAAATATTGCGGCGCATCGTGATGGATGATGTACGAGCTGTGCAGCGGCACCGCGGCGGAGTCGGTCGGCTCGGCGTCGTAGCCCTCCTGGAACCAGGCCCAGTTGGTCGGCTTCTTGCCGTCGCCGGCGATGGTCTTGATGTCCTGCTGGATGTCGGCGAGGTCGAGCGCCGGATTCTGGTCGGTGGAGACCGTCTTCTGGATGTCCTTGCCCATGAACGACAGCGGCAGCGTGGCGTAGGTCTGGTTCAGCGCAGGCGTCGCCGGGTTCTCGTCGGCCGGGTTGTAGGGCGGCTTGATCGGCGAGGTGTCGAGGTTGGAGCCGGGGAACGGGCCGGGGTCGCCGACGATCGGCTGGCCGCCGCTGGTCGCGACCACCGGGCTCGCGGTGTTGCTGCTGGCCTCGTTGGGATGCAGCGCCCACTGCGTCAGGCCGGACTGGCCGGCGATGATCGCCAGCGCGTTCGGGGTCGACGGCGCGGTGACGGTCATGTGGAAATTGTCGAACAGCGCGAAGCGGTCGGCGAACTGCCAGAGATACGGCGCGGTGTCGCAATCGACGTGGCCCATCGCCACTTCCGCCATCTGCTTCTGGATCAGGGTCGGGTTCGAGGTCGCGGCGAGGCCGGTGGTCTTGCTGACGATCTGACCCTGGGCGTTGGTGGTCAGGCCTTCCTCGTCGAGCGCGAAACGATCGTTCTGCGAGACGCCGCCGACGAAATGCTGGCTGTTGACGATTCCGGTGTGGGAATGATCAACCGACGCGGTGTCGGCCGGATAGATATGCACCGTCTTGCCGTTCACGTCCTTGACCGTCTGCGGAATCAGGAACGGGCTGATGGTGCCGACGGTACCGTCGGTGTTGACGATCGGCTGGCTGAAGCCCGGGGTGTTGGCGGCGCTCTGCGAGAACAGGCCGTGCGCGCCGGGGAAGGTGCCGAAATAGAAGTCGAACGACCGGTTCTCCTGGAACAGGACGAACACGTACTTCACCTTCTTGCGCAGCAGCGCGATCTTCTCCGCCGTCGAGAGCGCCGGCTGCCTGGACAGATCGGTCGCGTAGCCCTGCACCAGCTTGCTGCTGCGCGGCCCGATGGTGACGCTGCCAGGCGCTTCCTGGGCGAACACAACCGTGGGCTGCAACAGCGCAACCGTCATCGTCGCGGCACAGGTCGATCTGCACCAATTCCGGAACGTCATGTCGTCTCCACCGAGAGTCCGGCCCGATCGTGTATCGGGCCGACCGGTGGGTTTGAAACCTTTTGACGTGAAATGAACAACGACAATTCGATGACATTTGCAGCATGGCGATACAAAACATCGCATGCCGCCGGCGGCCTCAGCCGGTCTGCAGCCTGATCTCGCGCAGCCGCTGCATCAGGTACTCGTGCGCGGTGATCGGCTCCGGGTAGTGGTCGCCCTCGGCGCCGATGCAGCCCGGGAGCGTCTCGATCAGATACTCCATGTTCGGCGCGAGAAAGAACGGCATCGAGTAGCGGCTGGTGCCGGCGCCGGCGCCGCTCGGGTTGACCACCCGGTGCGTGGTCGAGGGATACAGCCGGTTGGTCAGGCGCTGCATCATGTCGCCGACATTGACCACCAGCGTGCCGGGCTCCGCCTCGATCGGAAGCCAGGCGCCGTCGCGGGTCAGGATCTCCAGGCCGGACGCGGTGGCCCCGACCAGCAGGGTGATGAGGCTGATATCCTCGTGCGCCTCGGCCCGCACCGCTGGCAGATCCTCCGGCCGGATCGGCGGGTAGTGCAGCGCGCGCAGGATCGAATCGCCGTGATCGACCACGGTGGCGAAGAAGCCCGGATCGAGCCCGAGATCGAGCGCGATCGCCGACAGCACGAGCTGGCCGGCCTGTTCCATCGCCGCGAACAGGGCGCGCGCCGCGGCTTCGAAGTCCGGCATCCCGTCCGGCCAGACATTGTCGCGCAGCACCGGATCGCCGGCCGGCGGCGCGTCGCGGCCGATATGGTAGAACTCCTTGAGGTCCGGGATCGTGCTGGTGCGCGCGGTCTCGATCCTGAAGCCGACATAGCCGCGCCCGCCGCCGCCCTGCGTGCGCACGCTCGCGCGCGCCTTGACCGCCGCCGGCTGCGCGAAAAAGCGGGCGAACGCCGCGTAGGCGTCGCCGATCAGCGCCGCGTCGATGCCGTGATGGGAAAAGCAGCAGAACCCGAACGTCCGGTAGGCGGCGCCGAGGGCTGCGACGAACCCGGCGCGGTCGGTCTCGAAGCGGCGCAGATCCAGGGTGGGCACCCGCCGCATCGTCAGATCAGCCGCTTCAGGCGCAGCAGGCCGATGCTGGCGATCGTCGCCATGCACACGATGCGCCCGTCGCCGATCATCGCCTCGATCTCGGCGAGCGGGAACATCCTGGCGATCATGTCCTGCTCGCTGGTCTCGCGCGCCGCCTCGGTGCTGGTCAGGTCGCCGGCCAGGAACACATGGCCCTGCTGGTTGCAGAAACCCGGCCCCTGGAACAGCGTGCCGACACGCACCATGCTGGCCGCCAGCAGGCCGGTCTCCTCCGCCAGCTCGCCGGCCGCGATCTGCTCCGGCGTGGCATCGGGACGCTCCTCCCACATGCCCATCGGCAGTTCCCACAGCCGGCGCCCGACCGGGTAGCGGAACTGCTCGACCAGGGCCAGGCAGGGCTGGCCGTCCGCCTCGCCCAGTGCCGCCACCACCACGAAATCCTCGCGCTCGATCACGCCATACAGCCCGTCGGAGCCGTCCGGACGCCGGATCACATCCTCCCGCACCCTGAGCCAGCGGTTCGCGTAGGCGATCCGGCTCGACAGGGTGACATAGCCGCCATCGGTCTGCATCGGGCCGCTCCTCGGGGCTTGCGGGACGCGTTGCAGTATCGCACGCCGGCATGGCCGGCAATCAAGCGCGCCGGCCGCGTTGGGAGGAGACAGGCTGGTGCCGGAAAGCGTCCCCGAAGCCGCCGCACGGCGCGACCGCCCGGCGGTGCAGATCGCGGCGACGGTGTCGTTCACGCTGCTCTGCTACGTCACGATCGGGCTGCCGCTGGCGGTGATCCCATCCTTCACCCATTACGGGCTCGGATTCGACGTGGTGATCGCCGGCCTGGCGGTCAGCCTGCAATACCTCGCCACCTTCCTGACCCGCGGCCCGACCGGGCGGATCGTGGATACGATCGGACCGAAGCGGGCGGTGCTGATCGGGCTCTGCCTGTGCGGCGGCTCCGGGCTGCTGCTGACCCTGGCCGGCGCGCTGCACCGGCTGCCGCTCGCGGCGCTGGCGCTGCTGCTGGCGTCGCGCCTGACGCTGGGCAGCGCCGAGAGCTGCATCGGCACCGGCTGCATCACCTGGGCGATCGGCCTGGTCGGCGCCGGCCGCACCGCGCAGGTGATCTCGTTCAACGGCATCGCCTGCTATGGCGGCATCGCGCTCGGCGCCCCGCTCGGGCTAGCGCTGGCCGGTGGCCGGCTGGCGCACGGGCTGGTGCTCATCGGCGGGCTGACCATGCTGCTGGCGCTGGCGGGCCTGCTCGCGGCACGGCGCCGGCCGGCGGTGGCCGCCACCGGCGGCGGCGCGCGGGTGGCGTTCTGGCGCATCCTGAGCGCGGTATCGCCGTTCGGCGCGACGCTGGCGCTGAGTTCGGTGGGGTTCGGCGTGATCTCCACCTTCATCACCCTGTTCTACCGCGAGCGCGGCTGGCATCGCGCCGGCGGCGCGGTCGGCCCCGGCATCGCCCTGTCGCTGTTTGGCATCGCCTTCATCCTCACCCGCCTGGCGTTCGCCGGGCAGATCGCGCGCCGCGGCGGCATCGTCGTCACCATGGCGTCGCTCGGCGTCGAAGGCGCCGGCCTGCTGCTGGTCTGGCTGGCGCCGCTGCAGGCGCTCGCGGTGCTGGGATGCGCGCTGGCCGGGGCCGGCTTCGCGCTGGTGTTCCCGGCGCTTGGCCTGCTGGCGGTGGATCGGGTCGGGCCGGGCAACCGGGGTTCGGCGATCGGCGCCTACAGCGTGTTCCTCGACGTCTCGCTCGGGCTCAGCGGCCCGGTGCTCGGCCTGATCGCGAAGGGGCACGGCTACGCCAGCCTGTTCCCGTGCGCCGCACTCTGCTGCCTGGCCGGGCTCGGCCTGTGCGTCCGGCTGCAGCGCGGCGTGGCGCGCGGCTGAGACCGGCGGTCCGCGGTCTTACCGCCTGGACGATCAGCCTCTAGGCTCGGCGCCACCCTACGTTGCGAGACCGCCGCCCGATGCCGACCCAATTCTCCGCCGTCGCCGTGTTCTGCGGCTCGCGCTTCGGCGCCAACCCGGCCTATCGGGAGGCGGCGACCGCCACCGGGCGCGGCCTCGCCGCCGCCGGCATCCGGCTGATCTATGGCGGCGGCAATGTCGGGCTGATGGGGGCGGTCGCGGACGCGGCGCTGGCCGCCGGCGGCCAGGTGTCCGGGGTGATCCCGCATTTCCTGCAGAGCCGCGAGATCATGCATGACGGGGTACAGGCGCTGACGGTCACGGACTCGATGCACAGCCGCAAGGCGCTGATGTTCGACCAGGCGGAGGCGTTCCTGGTGCTGCCCGGCGGGCTCGGCACGTTCGACGAGACCTTCGAGATCGTCACCTGGCGCCAGCTCCGCCTGCACGACAAGCCGATCCTGATCGTCGATGTCGAGGGCTGGGCCGGCCCGCTGATCGCCACCATCGACCGCGCCATCGCCGACGGCTTCGCCGATGCATCCGCGCTCGCCCTGTTCGAGCGGCTGCCGGACGTGGAGAGCGCCCTGGCGCGGCTGGCGGTGCTGGGTGCTACGGCGCGCCCGCCCCGGCACGCCGCGCAGCCGCAAAGGCTCTGATCCCGCCGGTATTGCGCTCGCCAGGGCGCGCCTGTATGACGCGCTCCACCGGAGTGTAGCTCAGCCTGGTAGAGCACTGTGTTCGGGACGCAGGGGCCGGAGGTTCGAATCCTCTCACTCCGACCAGGCAGGATCGCCGGTCAGGCCGAAAAACCGATGGCGAGGCGTCGCGGGGTTCGCCCCCTCAGTCGGCGGTCGCCAGCCGGTAGCCGATCCCCGGCTCGGTGGCGATCATGCCGGCATCGGCCCCGAGCTTCTGTCGCAGATGGCCGATATAGACACGCAGATACTGCACGTCGTCGGCATGCGCCGGGCCCCACACCGCGATCAGCAGCTGCCGGTGCGTCAACACCCGCCCGGCATTGCGCACCAGGATTTCCAGCAGCGCGAATTCGCGCGGGCTGAGCGCGATCGGCGCCGCGCCCAGCGTGACCTGCCGGGTGGCCAGATCGACCGACAGGCCGCCGGCGGCGAACACCTCCGGCACTTGGTCGCGGGTCCTGGCGTGGCGCAGCGCGGTGCGGATCCTGGCCATCAGCTCGCCGACGCTGAACGGTTTCTCCACGTAGTCGTCGGCGCCATGATCGAGGGCGGCGATCTTCTCCGCGTCGCGGTCGCGCGCCGACAGCACGATCACCGGCACGCTGGAAAAGCTGCGCAGGGTGCGCAGCGCCTCCTGCCCGTCCAGGTCGGGCAGGCCGAGATCGAGCAGCACCACGTCCGGCGCCCGCGCCGCCGCCAGCCGCAGCCCGTCGCGCGCGGTGTCGGCGCGCTCCACCGCATAGCCCGCCGCGTCCAGCGCCGGTCCCAGGAAGCGGTGGATCTGCGGCTCGTCGTCGATCACCAGCACCCGCGGCCCGGTCGTCATGCCGTCCCCCGCCTCATGGCGCCGCCTTCAGGTGCAGGCTGATCATCATGCCGGGCGCGGCGTCGCGCGGCACGTCGGGACGCGGGCTGATCGCCGAGATCCGCCCGCCCATCGCCTCGACCAGCCCGCGGGCGATCGCCAGCCCCAGCCCGGTGCCGGGGCGGGTGCGGTCGCCACGCGAGCCGCGAAAGAAGCTGTCGAACAGATGCGGCAGGTCGGCCTCGGGAACGCCGACCCCCTCGTCGGCGACGTCGATCCTGATCTCCGGGCTGCCGCCCGGGCCGCTGCCGAGCCGGCTGACCCGCAGCGCGATGTGCGACCAGCCCGGCGCGTAGTGCGCGGCATTGTCCAGCACGTTGACCAGCACCTGTTCGAGCAGGATCGCGTCGGCCAGCGCCGTCTGGCCGGCCTTTTCCGGCGGCAGCGCCACGGTGGCGTAGGCCGCGCCCGGCACCCTGGCGATCGCCGCCTCGATCACCCCGCCGAGTTCGACCGGCGCCAGCCGCGGCACGATCTGCCCGCTCTCCAGCCGGGTCAGGTCCATGATGTTGGCGAGGAACCGGGTCATCCGGCCGGTATCCTCCTCGATGCTGGACAGCAGGTCGGCCCGCACCGTCGGGCTCAGGCTCTCCCAGCTCTCGCGCAGCGTCTCGGCGGCGCCGCGTATGCCGGTCAGCGGCGTGCGCAGATCGTGGCCGAGCGAATTGAGCAGGGCGGTGCGGAGCTTCTGCGTGTCCTCCATCGCCGCGCTGCGCGCCGCCACCCCGGTCAGCCGGACCCGTTCCAGCGCGATCGCCGCCTGGTCGACCAGCGCCTCCAGCGCCTGCAGCGCCGGGGCGTCGTCATGCGGCGGCTGCACGCCGAGCACCGCCATGCTGGCCTGCGCGCCCTGCGGCGTCGCGGCACGGGTGCGCAGCGGCAGGAAGCGCCAGGCGGCCGACGGCAGCGTGACGGTGCCGCGTCCGGTCTCGACCTGGTGCCGCGCGCTCCAGCGCGCCGCCGCCAGGCTCGCCTGGTCGAGCGTGGCATCCCCCGGTTCCGCGGCGCGCATCTCCGGGTCGCTGTCGCCGGGCTGGTCCGGCACCACCAGCAGCACCGCCTTCTCGGCGATCGCCGCCGCCTGCCGCACGATCTCTGCATGCAGGTCGGGTTCGGTCGCCGGCAGGCCGAGGCGGCGGCTGAAGGTGCCGATCCGGCGCAGGCTCTCGATCCTGGCCTGGCCCGCCGTCGCCTCCGCCCTGACCTTGCCGCCGAGCCAGCCGGCCAGCCCCGCCACCAGCAGGAACACCATGAGCGCCACCGCGTCGTGCGCGTCGGAGATGGTGATCTGGTGCACCGGCGGGATGAAGAAGAAGTCCCAGGCCAGGAAGCCGACCACCGCGGTGTAGAGCGCAAGCCCCAGCCCGCGCAGCGTCGCGGCGGCCACCACCACCGCCAGGAACACCATGCCGATCGTCTCCTGCTCGCCCAGCAGCGACCACCACAGCCCGGCGAGCGTGACCAGCGCCACCAGCCCGGTGGCCCCGGCCCAGCTCAGCACCGTCCAGCGCAGCTCCGACGGCGCCGCGACGGCCGTCGCCATGGAGCGCGGGTGCGGCGCCGGGCTGTCGGCGACCACGCTCAGCGCATACGGGCCGGCGCGCCGCAGCAGCGCCAGCGGCAGGTTGCGCCGCCGCAGCCGCTGCCAGAGCCCGGTCTGCGCCCGGCGGCCGATCACGATCCGGGTGACGTTGCGCGCCGCCGCGAACGCCAGCACCTGGGCGACCAGATCGTTGCCCGAGCGCACCTCCACCTCGGCGCCGAGCAGCGTCGCCAGCGCCAGCGGCGGCCGCTCACCGGCCGGCTTGGCCGGGCGCTCTACATGCAGCGCCAGCAGCGGTGCGTGCAGCGCATCGGCGATCCGACGCGCCTCGCGGATCACCGCCTCCCCGGTCGCACCCGGCCCGACCAGCGCCAGCACCCGTTCCGCCACCGGCCACGGGCCGGTCACCCGGTGGTCGCGCATCCAGCCGCGCACCGCGTCGTCGACGTGCGAGGCGGTGCGGCGCAGCGCGATCTCGCGCAGCGCCGCCAGGTTGCCCTCGCGGAAATACCCGTCCAGCGCCCGCGCGGCATTGTCCGGCCGGTAGATCTTGCCTTCCTGCAGCCGCGCCCGCAGGTCGGCCGGCGACAGGTCGATCAGCTCGATCTCGTCCGCCTGGTCCAGCACCCGGTCCGGCACCGTCTCGCTGACCCGCACCCCGGTGATGCGGGCGATGTCGTCGTTCAGGCTCTCCAGATGCTGCACGTTCAGCGTGGTCCAGACCGTCAGCCCCGCCGCCACCAGCGCCAGCACGTCCTCCCAGCGCTTGGCGTGGCGGCTGCCGGGCGCGTTGTCGTGCGCCAGCTCGTCGATCAGCAGCAAAGAGGGGCGGCGGGCGAGTGCCGCGTCGAGATCGAACTCCTCGAGGCTGCGGCCGCGATACGGCACGACGCGCATCGGCAGCGCCGGCAGCCCGTCCGCCTGCGCCCTGGTCTCGGCGCGGCCATGGGTCTCGATCACGCCGGCCAGCACGTCGATGCCGGCGCGCTGGAAACGCTGCGCCTCCGCCAGCATCTTCCAGGTCTTGCCGACGCCGGGCGCGGCGCCGAGGAAGATCTTCAGCCGGCCGCTTCCCTCGCGCATGGCCGCTTGCAGCAATGCGTCCGGGTCCGGGCGTTGTTCCGACATGCCAAGCGCATATCAGGTCTGGCGACCTATTTCATCTGGTCGAGCGCCAGATTGAGCGCCAGCACATTGACGCGCGGCCCGCCGAACAGCCCCAGCAGCGCCGGCCGGGTCTGTTTCTCGACCAGCGCGCGCAGCGCCGCCGGGTCGAGCCTGCGCGCCGCCGCGACCCTGGCCACCTGGCCGTCGGCATTCTGCGGCGAGATGTCTGGATCCAGGCCGGACCCGGAACTGGTCACCAGATCCTGCGCATAGCCGCCGGCCTGCGCCGGTCCGGTGCCGATCTGGCCGCGGACGCGATCGACCAGCGCCTTGGCGGTCGGCGCCAGGTTGGAGGCGCTGGAATTGGCCGCGTTGTAGGGCAGCGGCACGGTCTTGGACGCATCCTTGGGGTCGGGGGCGGTGGTCGCGGACGGACGGGTCTGGAAATAGTCCGGGCGGACGAAGGACTGGCCGATCAGCGACGAGCCGACCGCCTGTCCGCCGCGCTGCACCAGCGAGCCGCCGGCCTGGAACGGCAGCGCCATGCCGGCCAGCCCGGTGATGCCGAGCGGCAGCGCCAGGCCGAGCAGCGCCGTGAACAGCGCCACCAGTACGATCGCGGGACGAAGATGTCTGACCATCTTAAGCGACTTTCAGGAAGGTGAGGACGATGTCGATCGCCTTGATGCCGATGAACGGCGCCACCAGCCCGCCCAGCCCGTAGACCAGCAGGTTGCGCCGCAGCAGCGCGGCCGCCCCCAGCGGGCGGTAGGCGACGCCGCGCAGCGCCAGCGGCACCAGGGCCACGATGATCAGCGCATTGAAGATCACCGCCGACAGGATCGCGCTCTGCGGCGTGTGCAGGCGCATGATGTTGAGGCTGGCGAGCCCGGGATAGGTGACGACGAAGATCGCCGGCAGGATCGCGAAGTATTTCGAGACGTCGTTGGCGATCGAGAAGGTGGTGAGGCTGCCGCGCGTGATCAGCAGCTGCTTGCCGATCTCGACGATCTCGATCAGCTTGGTCGGATCGCTGTCCAGATCGACCATGTTGCCGGCCTCGCGCGCCGCCTGGGTGCCGGTCTGCATCGCCACCCCGACATCGGCCTGCGCCAGCGCCGGCGCGTCGTTGGTGCCGTCGCCGCACATCGCCACCAGGCGGCCCTCGGTCTGTTCCTTGCGGATGTAGTCGAGCTTGTCCTGCGGTGTCGCCTGCGCCAGGAAATCGTCGACGCCGGCCTCGGCCGCGATCGCCGCCGCCGTCACCTCGTTGTCGCCGGTGATCATCACGGTGCGGATGCCCATCTTGCGCAGGGCCGCGAAGCGCTCGCGGATGCCGGGCTTGACCACGTCGGAGAGCGCGATCACGCCGAGCAGCACGCCATCCTCCGTCACCGCCAGCGGCGTGCCGCCGGCGCGCGCGATACGGTCGACATTCTCGTCGAAGCCGGCCGGCTTGCCGCTGGTCAGGCCGGCGAGCACGCTGGCGACCGCGCCCTTGCGCCAGGAATGGCCGCCGGCATCGAGCCCGCTCATGCGCGTGTTGGCCGAGAACGGGATCGTTTGCGCATTGTCGGGACGGGCCGGGTCGATGTCGAACCGGGTGCGGGCAAAGGCCTGGATCGAGCGGCCTTCCGGGGTCTCGTCGCCCAGCGAAGCCATCGACGCCGCGTTCGCCAGCCGGCTCTCGCCGATGCCGGCGGCGGGCAGGAAGGCGGTCGCCATGCGGTTGCCGAACGTGATGGTGCCGGTCTTGTCGAGCAGCAGCATGTCGATGTCGCCGGCCGCCTCAACGGCGCGGCCCGAGGTTGCCATCACGTTGAACCGCACCAGGCGGTCCATGCCGGCGATGCCGATCGCCGACAGCAGGCCGCCGATCGTGGTCGGGATCAGCGTGACCAGCAGCGCGGCGAGCACCGGAACCGCCAGCACGCTGCCGGAATAGTGCGCCAGGCCGACCAGCGTCACCACCGCGATCAGGAAGATGATGGTCAGGCCGGCCAACAGGATGTCGAGCGCGATCTCGTTCGGCGTCTTGCGCCGGCTCGCCCCCTCGACCAGGCCGATCATGCGGTCGATGAAGGTCTGGCCCGGATCGGCGGTGATCCGCACCACCAGCCAGTCCGACACCACCCGGGTGCCGCCGGTGACGGCGCTGCGGTCGCCGCCGGCCTCGCGGATCACCGGCGCACTCTCGCCGGTGATGGCGCTCTCGTCGACGCTGGCGACGCCCTCGATGATCTCGCCGTCCGACGGCACCAGGTCGCCGATCTCCACCAGCACCACGCTGCCGCGCCTGAGTTCGCTCGCCGGGACCGGCCGGAACAGCGCGTGACGGTCGGGCGCGACCAGCAGCTTGGCCTGCAGGTCGGTGCGGCCGCGCCGCAGGCTCTCCGCGCGCGCCCGGCCGCGGCCCTCGGCGACCGCCTCGGCGAAGGTCGCGAACAGCACCGTCAGCCACAGCCAGAACGCCACCTGGAACGCGAACCCCGCCGGCTGGCCGGTCACCAGGTCGTTTAGCGCCAGCACCGTCACCAGCAGGGCGATGATCTCGGTGGTGAAGATCACCGGGCTTGCGATCAGATGCACCGGGTTCAGCTTGACCAGCGCGTCGCGCGATGCCCGCGCCAGCATCCTACTGTCGAACAGGGCCGGGTTTGCAGCAGTGGCGTTCATGAAACGTTTCCGAAGAGACCAGATGGGAGCGAGAAAAAAGCTGCGTGCCGGGCCATCTCAGTAGACCGACCCGGCCAGCATCGCGAAATGCTCGGCCAGCGGCCCAAGCGACAGCGCCGGCAGGAACTGCAGCCCGCCCAGGATCAGGATCACGCCGGCCAGCAGGCCGACGAACAGCGCGCCGTCGGTCGGGAAGGTGCCGGCACTCTGGCGAAGGCTCTGCTTCTGCGACAGGCTGCCGGCGATCGCCAGCACCGGCACCAGGAAGGCGAACCGGCCCAGGATCATCGCCACCGCGAGACCGTAATCGAGCAGCGGCGTGTCGGCCGACAGGCCGGCGAAGGCGCTGCCGTTGTTGGCGGTGGCCGAGGTCCAGGCATACAGCATCTCGCTCAGACCGTGCGGACCGGCCGCGGCCAGCGACCCCAGCCCGCTCGCGGTGTTCAGGCTGAGCGCGGTGCCGCCCAGGATCGAGAGCGGCAGGATCAGCACCGCCAGCATCGCCAGCTTCACCTCCTTGGCCTGGATCTTCTTGCCGAGATATTCCGGGGTGCGCCCGACCATCAGCCCGGCGACGAACACCGCCAGCAACGCGAACACCACGATGCCGTACAGGCCCGATCCGACGCCGCCCGGTATCACCTCGCCGAGCTGCATCAGGAACAAGGTGATCAGCCCGCCGAGCGGCATCAGGCTGTCATGCGCGGCGATCACCGCGCCGGTCGAGGTGGCGGTGGTGGAGGCGGCGAACAGCGAGGACAGCGCGGTGCCGAAGCGCACCTCCTTGCCTTCCATGTTGCCGCCGGCATTCGAGACGCCGAGCGCGTGCAGCAGCGGGTTGCCGCCGGCCTCGGCGGCGTAGAGCAGCAGCGCGAAGCCGGTCAGCAGCAGCGCCATGGTCGCCAGCAGCGCCATCCCGTCGCGGGCGCGGCCCGCCAGCAGGCCGAACATCACCGGCATCGAGAACGGGATCAGCAGCAGCGTCCAGTTCTCGATCAGGTCGCTCAGGATACCGGGATTCTCGAACGGGTGCGCGGAGTTGGCATTGAAGAAGCCGCCGCCATTGGTGCCCAGCAGCTTGATCGCCTCCTGGAACGCGACCGGTCCCAGCGCGATCACCTGGCGCACGCCTTCCAGCGTCGTCACCGTCACCGACCCCAGCAGGGTCTGCGGCGCGCCGAGCGCCAGCAGCGCCGCGGCGATCAGCGAGGAGAGCGGCAGCAGCACATACAGCACGATCCGCACGATGTCGGCCCAGGCATTGCCGAGCAGGCCCTTGCTGGTCGGCGAGAAGGCGCGCGACACCGCGGCAGCGGCGGCGATGCCGACCGCGGCGGAGACGAAATTATGCACCGTCAGCCCGAACATCTGCGCGCCGTTCGACAGCGTGGTCTCGCCGGAATAGGCCTGCCAGT
>CAZZZA010000037.1:0-23301 GCA_964658455.1 uncultured Lichenihabitans sp. | reverse complement strand
CGCCGATCGAGTCCACCACCGGGCGCAGGCTCGACGGCAGGGCAGGGGTGCTGGTGTTGGCGAAGAAATGGTCGGCACCGAGGGCGAACTGGTGCAGCTGGACGCCGAACGCGCGCTGGATGCTGGCGGTACTGCCCACCAGGTCGACCACGAGCCGGTTGGGGTAGCGCTTGGCGACGGTGAGGCCGTGCTGGGTCGCCCAGTCGACGACGGCCTGCTCGGCCGCGGGGGCCGCCTTGTCGATGCCGAAATCCTGCGGACGCAGACGGCGGCCGATGGTGTCGAGCAGGCCGTTCACCATCCTCGGCTCGTCGCCGGAGAAGAAGCCGTGCGCGACATCGAGATACTCGTTGATCACCACCCGGCCCGGCGGCCCGTCGCGCATCGTCAGCTCGCCGGCCGCGGCGCGCAGCAGCGCGCGCAGCACCGGATCGAGCCGGCCGAGCGGCCAGTCCTCCGGCAGCGCCTCGGCGATCATCGCGTCAAGCCGGTCCTGCGCCTCGACCGCGGTGCGCACGATGCGGCCGAACAGGGCGACATCCGCGTCCGGGACCCGCCCCTCCTCGTAGCCGCCGCTGCCCGGCAGTTCGCCGAGCCGATGCCGCACGAACTGGTCGATGACAGCCTCGGCGCTCTCCAGGCTCTGCTCGCTCTGGAACAGCGCCTGCACCGCGCCGACCCGCGCCGCGGTGCGCGTACGGGTGCGCGCCGCCGGTTTGCGCCGTGGTTGATCGTCCGCCATCAGGTCCGACCCGGACGGCGTGCTTGGATACGATGCATGCAGTTCATGCGCGGCTTCATCGCGCCTTTGCCGGTCCAGGTCCAGCCTCGGCATCGGCGCGCGGCGCGGCCTCGCCGTCGTGCGGCGAGCCCGACCGCGTCGCGGCGGCCTGATCCGGCGACAGCGAGCCGAGAATCGCCTGGAAGTCCTGGGCCTCGCGGAAATCGCGATAGACGCTGGCGAACCGCACATAGGCGACGGCATCGACCTCGCGCAGCGTGTCCATCACCCGCTCGCCGAGCTGGGCGCTGGGAATGTCGGTGTCGCCGGACGCCTCGAGCTGACGCACCAGGCCGCTGACGATGCGCTCGATCCGCTCCTCGTCCACCGGTCGCTTGCGCATGGCGATGCGGATCGACCGCGCCAGCTTCTCGCGGTCGAACGGCACCCGCCGCTGATCGGCCTTGATCACCATCAGCTCGCGCAACTGCACCCGCTCGATGGTGGTGAAACGCTGACCGCAGCCCGGGCAGAAGCGCCGGCGGCGGATCGCCGCCCCGTCCTCGTTCGGACGGCTGTCTTTGACCTGGGTGTCGTCATGGCCGCAAAACGGGCAACGCATTGGACAACCCCCGGCCGGACCTGAATAAACGACGGCAAAGACGTGCGCCAGGCGATCCGGGCTGGCAAGGGCAGCCCCGCCGCACCGTTCGAGACGCCTACCGACCGAGAGGACCGACCCATGACACGCTTCCCACGCCACCTGCCCGGCGTCGCCATCGTGGCGATGCTGGCCTGCATGGGCGCCGCCCATGCGTCGCCGGCGCCGACGCCGCCGGTCTCGGTCACGCATGGCTGGTTCACCACGATGGCGAACAACGGGCCGACCTACGGCTATTTCGACGTCACCAACAATGGCAACGAGCCGCAGCTGATCAGCGGCTATACCGCGCCGGGCTGCACATCGCTCAAGCTCGAGGAGGCGCACAGCGGCGGGGTCGACGCCAAGTCCCCGGTGGCGATGACGCTGCCGCCGCACCGCAAGCTCGTGTTCGTGCGCGACGGCTATCATCTGGTCTGCGGCCGGCCGACCGACGCGATCAAGGTCGGCCAGACGGTGCCGGTGACCATCACCCTGCAGAGCGGGCAGACGCTGCACGCCGCCTTCGACGTCAGGACGCCGCCCAATCACTAGGCGGCCACCGCGCCCGGCGGTGCCGGCCGGCCGGGACGAAGAAGCCCTCGATGCCGCGCGCCTGGCCTGCGCGGCGGCGCCCGGCCAGGCGCGGCCGCTGTTCACGCTGGCGGTGCTGCTGTTGCGGCGGGGCGATGCCGGGGCGAACGCGCTGCTGCCGGAACTGGAGCGCCACCCGGACTATGGCGGCGGCTGGCTGGCGGTCGGCGAGGCGCTGCTCGAACGTGGGCAGCCGGCGGCCGCGCGCACGGCGGTCGCGCGCGGCCTGCGTGGCGTGACGGCGCTGTCGCCGGCCCAGGCGGCACGCGCGCACCATCTGCACGGGCAGGCGCTGGCCGCGGACCGGGAGCCGGAGGCGGCGCTACAAGCGTTCGAGGCCGCGACCGCCGCCGACCCGACCTATGCGCAGGGCTGGTACAGCCTGGCGCTGGCGCTGCAGGACCAGGGCCGGCACCAGGACGCCGTGGCAGCGTATCGCGCGGCGTTGACGGCGCGGCCGGCGTTCCACGAGGCGGCCCTCAATCTCGGCGTGGCGCTGGGCGAATGCGGCCAGCTCGAAGCGGCGCTCGATGCCTACGGCCACGCCCTCACCCTGCTGCCGTCGCTGTTCGGACGGATCGCGCAGGCGCTGAGTTCAGGCAGGACCGGTCTGGTCATGCTCGACCCCGCCCGTCTGCGGGCCAGGCTCCAGGGCCGCGCCCGGCCGTTCTGACCGCGCATCGCGGCTGACGCGGCGATAATGCCCGGCCTGGCTGCCCAGGATCCGCGCGGTCTCGTCGTAGGCGGCGCGCTCGCCCGGACCGAGCACGCCGATATCGAGTTCCAGCGCCGCACGCCGTACGGGGATGCATTGCGCGACCGGCATGCCGCGCGGCAGCACGCCCTCCCAGGCCGGGTCGCGCCACACCGCCGGGAACAGGATCCCGACCTGGTCGAAGGCGTCGCTATCGACCAGCCCGCCGAGCAGCCGGAACGGCAGGTCGTCGCGGTTGACCGGATGGGTGACGAACAACGACCAGCCGGCCTCCAGGCCGATGGTCCAGAACGCGTTGAACTTGACGATCAGCTGGTCGGGCCGGGCGAGCGGCGTGCCGGTGACCTGGGCGGCGGCATGGAACGACAACGGCGCGCGCGGGTGGGTCGCGGTCAGCGGCGTCGGGATGTCCCAGTCCCACGACAGCGCGCCGCCCTCGACCGTGACGTCGCAGGGCAGCGTCATCACGAAGCCCTGCATCATCGCATCGACGAAAGGCGGGCACTGCTTGACGGTGCGGATCGCCGCCCCGTCATGCAGGTCGGACGGCGCGTGGCCGGGCATCGCACGCAGCCACTCCGGCAGCGCCGCCCGGGCGGGAACCGGCGGCGGCAGGTGCGCGCGCAGCGCCGGATCGCAGCGGAACCGGACGATCATCGCAGCCGCGCCTACGGCTCGCGCTCGGTGAGCGCCATCCGCACCGCACGCTGCCAGCCGCGATAGCGACGCTCGCGGAGCGCCGGCTGGTCTTCGGGCACGAAACGGCGGTCGAGCTGCCATTCGCGCTCGAAGGCTTCCGGTTCGGGGTAGATCCCGGCATCGAGCCCGGCGAGATAGCCGGCGCCCATCGCCGTGGTCTCGCGGAAGCGCGGCCGGTCGACCGGCAGCCCCAGCGTGTTGGCGAGGAACTGCATGGTCCAGTCGCTGGCCGACATACCGCCATCGACCCGGAACACGCCGCGCCGCTCCCTGGCGGCCGGTTCCGCGCCGTCCTCGTCGTCGGCCAGCATCGCCGCCAGCAGGTCGCGGGTCTGGAACCCGACACTCTCCAGCGTCGCCCTGGCAAGTTCCTTCTTGGTGGTGCCGCGGGTGATGCCGGTGATCAGCGCCTGGGCATGGCTGTCCCAGTGCGGCGCACCGAGACCGGTGAAAGCGGGCACGATATAGACGTCCTGCGCCGGGTCGGACGCTTCGGCCAGACGCCCGGTCTCGGCGGAGTTCTCGACCAGGCCGAGCCCGTCGCGCAGCCACTGCACCGCGGCGCCGGCGGAAAAGATCGAGCCCTCCAGCGCATAATGGCGTTCGCCGCGACGCTGCCAGGCGATCGTCGAGAGCAAGCGGTGCGCGGATCGCTTCATCACCGTGCCGGTATTGAGCAGGATGAAGCCGCCGGTGCCGTAGGTCGCCTTGATGGTGCCGGGACGGAAGCAGCATTGGCCGATCAGCGCCGCCTGCTGATCGCCGGCGACGCCGCGGATCGCGATGCCGCCGCCGAACAGGTCGGGCACGGTGACGCCGAACGCGCCGGCGCTGTCGCGTATCTCCGGAAGCAGCGATTCCGGGACATCGAGCAGCGCGATCAGCTCCTTGTCCCAGGTGCCGGTGCGGATGTCGCACAGCAGCGTGCGCGAGGCGTTGGTGGCGTCGATCGCATGCACGCGGCCGCCGGTCAGGCGCCAGACCAGGAAGCTGTCGACGGTGCCGAATGCCAGTTCGCCGCGTTCGGCGCGCGCCCGCGCGCCCGGCACCTGGTCGAGCATCCAGCCGATCTTGGTGCCGGAGAAATAGGAATCGATACGCAGGCCGGTGCGCTCGGCGATCAGTTCGGCGTGGCCGGCGCGGTCGAGCGCGTCGCAGGTGGCGGCGGTGCGGCGGTCCTGCCAGACGATGGCGTTGTGGATCGGGCGCCCGCTGTCGCGCTCCCAGATCAAGGTGGTCTCGCGCTGGTTGGCGATGCCGAGCGCGCTGATGTCGGCGGCGGACAGACCGGCCTGGCGCAGCGCAGCGCGCGCGGTGCCGAGCACGGTCGCCCAGAGTGTTTCCGGATTATGCTCGACCCAGCCCGGTTGCGGGTAGATCTGCGGAAACTCCTCCTGCGCCTGGGCGACCGGACGAAGCCGCTCGTCGAAGATGATGGCGCGGGTGGAGGTGGTGCCCTGGTCGATCACGAGGACACGCGACCGTGACGGAGTGCTGGAACTCATGACGCCATTCCGGAAAGATGGAGCCCGGACCGTTCAAGTCCGGACTCCGTTCACATGCGGGGATCAGCCTTTGTTGGGCTGCGGCGCGGTCCAGCTCTTGATCAGATCCTCGTAGGCGATGGTCTCGCCCTTGGGCTTCTCGTTTGCCAGCTTGCGCTGCGGCGCCAGATTGCCGTCGGCCTCGGACTTCTTGTACCAGTATTCCGGGGTCATCACCGGGTTCAGCTTCGGTCCGATATCGCCCTGCACGCCGGAACGCTCGATACGCGCCATGATCGCATCCTGGTCGCGCGCCAGCCCGTCCATCGCCTGCTGCGGCGTCACCGAACCGGCGATGGCGTTGGAGACGTTCTGCCACCAGACCTGCGCCATCTTGCCATAATCGGGCACGTTCACGCCGGTCGGGGTCCAGTTCTTGCGCGCCGGCGAGCGGTAGAACTCGACCAGGCCGCCGAGTTTCGGCGCCAGGTCGGTCATGGTCTGGCTGATCACGTCGCTCTCGCGGATCAGATGCTGGGTGAACACGGCCTTCTTCAGCGTCACCGACTTCGAGGTGCAGAACTGGGCGTAGAGCCAGCCCGCCTTGACCCGCTGCGGGTCGGCGTATTTCAGCATCGTCCAGCAACCGCAATCCTGGTAGCCGAGCTTCTGCCCCTCCTTCCAGTAGGCGCCGTGCGGGCTCGGCGCCATGCGCCATTTCGGCGTGCCGTCCTCGTTCATCACCTTCGAGCCCGGCTTCGACATCGATTCCGAGAAGGTGGTGTACCAGAAGATCTGCTGCGCGATCTGGCCCTGGCCGGGCACCGGGCCCGCCTCCAGAAAATCCATGCCGGCCGCTTCCGGCGGCGCATACTTCTTGAGCCAGTCGACGAACTTGGTCAGCGCGTAGACCGCCGCCGGACCGTTGGCGTCGCCGCCACGGGTGACGGACGAGCCGCGCGGCAGCCCGCCCTCCATGCGGATGCCCCATTCGTCGACCGGGCGGCCATTCGGCAGTCCGCGATCACCGGCACCGGCCATCGACAGCCACGCATCGGTGAAGCGCCAGCCGAGCGACGGGTCCTTCTTGCCGTAATCCATGTGGCCATAGACGCGCACACCGTCGATGGTCTTGACGTCGTTGGTGAAGAAGTCGGCGATGTCCTCGTAGGCGGACCAATTCACCGGAACGCCCAGTTCATAGCCAAATTTCTGCTTGAACTGCGCCTTGAGTTCCGGACGGCCGAACCAGTCGTGCCGGAACCAGTACAGGTTGGCGAACTGCTGGTCGGGGAGCTGGTAGAGCTTGCCGTCGGTGAAGGTGCCGAACGACAGGCCCATGAAATCCTGCAGATCGAGCGTCGGGCTGGTCACATCCTTGCCGTCGCCGGCCATGAAATCGGTCAGCGAGCCGCCGATGATGTCCTTGTAGCGCGGATGGGTGCCGATGAAGTCGGAATCGTTCATCCAGAAATCGTAGATCGGCCGGCCGGACTGCATCTCGACTTCGATCTTGTCGACCAGCAGACCTTCATCCATCAGGTCGTGGTTGACCTGGATGCCGGTGATCTCGGCGAACGCCTTGGTCAGGGTCTTGGATTCGTATTCATGGACGTTCAGGATCTCCGAGACGCAGTTCACCTTCATGCCGGCGAACGGCTTCGCGGCCTTGATGAACCACTCCATCTCCGCCATCTGCGCGTCCTTCGACAGCGTGGATGGCTGGAACTCGTTGTCGATCCATTTCTTGGCGGCATCCATCTGCTGCGCATGCGACGGACGGCTGTTGATCAGGATGCCGGTGGCGGCGGTCGCCGCGGCAGCGCCCTTGATGGCGCCGCGTCTCGTGATGTCCATTCTTCCCCCCATTTTCATTATGTCCGGCCGCGTCGTGCTGACGGCCCGGTGGTTATCGTGACTACTCGTTCCTCAGGCAAATCGAAACATCGCCGCCCAGCAGAGGACGGCGATCACGGCTGCCGGCCACATCGTGGTGCCGCCGGTGAAGCGTATCCAGCCGATATAGATCATCGCCGTTCCGACCAGCGACAGGAACAACCGGTCGCCACGCGTGGTCGGGAACCGCAGGATGCCGACCCGAGGCGTTTCGGGCCGGTATATCGCCAGCAGCGTCATGATCGCCAACAGGCTGGCGATGACGACGAAGAACGCGGCGGTGTAGGGGTTCCATGCCATCCATTTCATGGTGCCACTCCTCAGACCCGGCCAAGGGCGAAGCCCTTGGCGATATGGTTGCGGACGAACCAGATGACGATCGCGCCCGGGATCATCGTCAGCACGCCGGCCGCGGCCAGCAGGCCCCAATCCATGCCCGCGGCGGAATAGACCCGCGACATCACCGCCGCGATCGGCTTCGCGTTCACCGTGGTGAGCGTGGTGGCGAGCAGCTGCTCGACCCAGGAGAACATGAAGCAGAAGAACGCCGCGACACCGATGCCGTTACCGATCAGCGGCAGGAAGATCCTGATGAAGAAGCGCGGGAACGAATAACCGTCCAGGGCGGCGGTCTCGTCGATCTCGCGCGGCACGCCGGAGATGAATCCCTCGAGGATCCACACCGCCAGCGGCACGTTGAACAGGCAATGCGCCAGCGCCACCGCCCAGACGGTGTCGAACAGCCCGATCGAATAGTAGAAATTGAAAAACGGCATCGCATAGACGGCCGGTGGCGCCATCAGGTTCGACAGCAGCCAGAAGAACAGATGCTTGTCGCCCAGGAATCGATAGCGGCTGAACGCATAGGCCGCCGGCAGCGCGATCGTGACCGAGATCGCGGTGTTCAACAGCACATACGACAGCGAATGTACGAAGCCGAGATACCAGGCCGGGTCATGGAAGATATGGCCGTAATTGCTCAGGGTCGGGTGGTGCGGCCAGAAGCTGAGGCTCGAGACGATCTCGCCGTTGGTCTTGAACGACATGTTCAGCAGCCAGTAGATCGGCAGGAACAGCGCCAGCAGATAGGCGGTGATGCCCAGGGAGCGACCGTTGATGCGCATCACAAATCCTTCCGGCGATCGAGCTGCGTCATGACGGTGAAGAACGCGTAGCAGATCGTCAGGGTGATCAGGTTGTAGACCAGCGACATCGCCGCGGCATTGCCGAGATCGACCTGTCCGAGGGCGATCTTGACGAGATCCAGCGACAGGAAGCTGGTCGACTCGCCAGGACCGCCGCCGGTCACAACCGACGGCTCGGTATAGATCATGAAGCTTTCCATGAAACGCAGCAGCACCGCGATCACCAGCACCTTCTGCATCTTCGGCAGTTCGATGTTCCTGAAGATCGACCAGCGCCCCGCCCCGTCGATCCGCGCCGCCTGGTAGAACGCGTCGGGGATCGACTTCAGGCCGGCATAGGCGAGCAGCGCCACCATGCCGGTCCAGTGCCAGACATCCATCACCACGATGGTGGCCCAGGCCGAGGTCGGGTCCTGCGTGTCGTTGTAGGGAATGCCCAGGCCGTTGAGTGCCGCGCCGAGCAGCCCGATATCGCCGCGCGCGAAGATCTGCCAGATCGTGCCGACCACGTTCCAGGGGATCAGCAGCGGCAGCGCGATCGCCACCAGGCTGGCGCCGACCTTCCAGCCATGGCGGGGGATGCAGATCGCCACCGCGATGCCGAGCGGCAGTTCGAGTGCCAGGACCACGAACGAGAACACCAGGTTGCGCACCAGCGCGTTGGCGAAGCGGCCGCCGATGTCGGTGCTCGGATCGAGCAGGTTCTGGAACCACGCGATGCCGTTCCAGAAGAAGTTGTTCTGGCCCATCGTGTCCTGGACCGAGTAGTTGACCACGGTCATGACCGGCAGCAGCGAGGAGAACAGCACGAACACCAGCACCGGCAGCACGAACAGCCAGGCCCAGTTGTAGAGCGGCTTGTCCATCACGCTGCCTTCCCCTCGACGCGCTGGTCGTTCACATAGACATGCAGATGGCTGGCCGCGACTTCGAGACACGCCTCGCCGAGGCCGATCGGCGCGCCGTGCGGGACCGTGGCGACGATCTCGTGCGCGCCGAGCGCGACACGTGCCAGCCGGCGGCGTCCGAGATCCTCGATCCGCAGGATCGATACCGGGACTCCATCGCCATCGTTCGAGACCGTCGCATAATCCGGCCGGAAGCCGAGCTGGACGTTCCCGGTCAGGGCCGGATGAGACCCGTCGAGCGGAAAGGCGATCCCGCCCACATGCGCGACCGCGCCCTCCACCGTCGCCGGCAGGAAGTTCATCCCCGGCGAGCCGATGAAGAACCCGACGAAGGCGTGCGCCGGCCGCTCGAACAGTTCGGTCGGCGTGCCGATCTGCAGCACCTGCCCGTCCTTCATCACCACCACCTCGTCGGCGAACGTCATCGCCTCCACCTGGTCGTGGGTGACGTAGATCATCAGCATGTCGAGCGCCTGGTGCACCGCCTTCAGCTTGGAACGCAGTTCCCACTTCAGCGCCGGATCGATCACCGTCAGCGGCTCGTCGAACAGCACCGCCGACACGTCGGCGCGCACCAGACCGCGTCCCAACGAGATCTTCTGCTTGGCGTCGGCGGTCAGCCCCCTGGCGCGGCGGTCGAGCACCGGCACGAGATCGAGCAGGCCCGCGATCTCGACCACCCGCGCCTCGGCGACATGCCTGTCGACGCCGCGATTGCGCAGCGGAAAGGCGAGATTCTCGCGCACCGTCATGGTGTCGTAGATCACCGGGAACTGGAACACCTGGGCGATGTTGCGCTTCTCCGTCGAGAGACGGGTCACGTCGCGGTCGTCGAACAGCAGCCTTCCGTCCGACGGGATCACCAGTCCGGAGATGATGTTCAGCAGCGTGGTCTTGCCGCAGCCGGACGGTCCGAGCAGCGCATAGGCGCGGCCGTTGCGCCAGACATGGTTGATCGGCTGCAGCGCATAGCGGCGGGCCTCGCTAGCATCGCGGGTCGGGTAGGCGTGTCCGACGCCGTCAAGCGTGATGGTGGCCATGTCGGTTCCTCAAGCCTCGACCGGAGCGGTGGCACGCGCGCCGAGCACCGCCGGGATCCGTGTGCCGTCCTGGCGGAAAACGAATACCCCGCGCGGATCGACCGACACCGACGCGGTCGCTCCGGGCTTCCAGTCATGTACGCCGAGCACCAGACAGACCCAGGTCGCAAAGCCGAGATCGACATGCACGAAACTCTCCGAGCCGCTGATCTCGGTGACCGACACCCGGCCCTTGAACTGGCCGGACTCGTCGCCGGCGATCCGCGCGTTCTCCACCCTGAAACCGAGGCGATAGGCACCGTCGGCAAGATCCGGCTGCAAGGCGGACGGCAGCGCCTCGCCGTTGGACAAGCTCGCCTGCCCGCCGCGAACCACCACCGGCAGTTCGTTGAGCGGCGGATCGGAAAACACCCGCGCGGCATCGATGTTGCCGGGGTCGCGATACAGCGCCGGCGTCGATCCTTCCTGTGTCAGCCGCCCCTGCCAGAGCGTCGCGGTCCGGCCGCCCAGCAGCAGCGCCTCCGAGGGCTCGGTGGTGGCATAGACCAGGATCGCGCCGGAGGCGGCGAACAGACGCGGCAACTCCTCGCGCAATTCCTCGCGCAGCTTGTAGTCCAGGTTCGCCAGCGGCTCGTCCAGCAACACCAGCGCCGCACGCTTGACCAGCGCGCGGGCGATGGCGGTGCGCTGCTGCTGCCCGCCGGAGAGTTCGGCCGGCAGGCGGCGCAGGAACGGATCGAGACGCAGCACCCTCGCGGCTTCCGCGACGCGGGCTTCGATCTCCGCTCTGTCGATCCCGGCGACCCGCAACGGCGAGGCGATGTTCTCGAACACCGACAAGGACGGGTAGTTGACGAACTGCTGGTAGACCATCGCCACCGAGCGCTTGCGCACCGGCACGCCGACCACATCCTTGCCGTCGACCAGGATCCGACCGGTGGTCGGCCGGTCCAGCCCGGCCATCAACCGCATCAGGGTGGTCTTGCCGCTCAGCGTCGGTCCGAGCAGCACGTTCATCGTGCCGCGTTCCAGCGCCAGCGTGACGTCGTCGATCACGCGCGCCTCGCCGACGCGCAGACCGACCTTCTCCAGCACCACGCTCATTGCGCATACTCGACTTCATAGGACGCACCCGACGCCGGGCGCATCGACGCGCTTATCGCACGGACCGCCTCGTCCACCGCGCCGCGCGCCGCCGCATCGAGCCGCAGCCCCAGCTTGGTGCGGCGCCACAGCACGTCGTCGCCGGTGCGCGCCCATTCATGGGCGACGAGATACCGAACCTCGCACTCGTAGAGACCCGCCCCGAAACACCGTCCCAGCGCCTCGATGCTGTCCGCATCGCCGAGCAGGACGCTCGCCCGGGTTCCGTACAGGCGCAGCAGCCGCGCGAGCAGCGGACGCGGCACGAAACCGTATCGCGCGTAGAATTCGGACAGCAGGCGATCGTAGCCGTCACGCGGGAAATCGCCGCCAGGCAGGCTGGCCTTCGCGGTCCAGCCGGCTTTGCCGACCGGTTTGGCACCGGATGCGGCGGGCAGCAACGGCTCGATCCTGGTGAGTACCGCCTCGGCCAGCCGGCGATAGGTTGTGATCTTGCCGCCGAAGATGGTCAGCATCGGCGGATCGCCCGGCTCGGCCGCGAGCTTCAGCACGTAGTCGCGCGTGGCGGCCTGGGCGGCGGAGCCGGCGGTCTGCTCCTGCTCGTCATAGAGCGGCCTGACGCCGGAATAGGTCCAGCACACCATGTCGGTGGTGATCGGGGTCTTGAGATATTCGCTGGCGGAGGCGCAAAGGTAGGCGATCTCGTCCTCGGAGGCCGCCACCGATGCCGGGTCGCCCTCATAGTCGCGGTCGGTGGTGCCGACCAGGGTGAAATCCTGCTCGTAGGGAATGACGAAGAAGATCCGCTTGTCGTCGTTCTGGAAGATGTAGCACTGGTCGTGATCGTACAGACGCGGCACCACGATGTGGCTACCCTGCACCAGACGCACCGGCGCGCGGTGGTTGTCGTGCACGACGTGCTGCACGACGCTCTCCACCCAGGGGCCGGCGGCATTGATCAGCGTGCGCGCGCGGATCACGCTGCGGCTGCCGGTGTCGGCGTGCTCGAGAGTCAGGGTCCAGAGCCCGTCCTGCTTGTCCGCCGACACGCAGCGCGTGCGCGGGTGGATCGACGCCCCCATCGCCGCGGCGTCGGCGGCGTTCAGCACCACCAGACGCGAATCCTCGACCCAGCAATCCGAATATTCGAACCCGCGAACGAATTGCGGCTTGAGCGGGGCACCGACCGCATCGCGCCGCAGATCGACCGACCGGGTCGGCGGCAGGCGCTTGCGGCCGCCGATATTGTCGTAGAGGAACAGGCCGAGGCGCAGCAGCCAGCGCGGGCGCAGCTTGCTGTGATACGGCAGCACGAAACGCAGCGGCCAGACGATGTGCGGCGCGATGCCCCACAGCACCTCGCGCTCGCGCAACGCTTCGCGCACCAGCCGGAATTCGTAATATTCGAGATAGCGCAGGCCGCCATGGATCAGCTTGGTCGAGGCCGAGGAGGTGCCGGAGCCGAGATCGTTCTGTTCGCAGAGGAAGACGCGCCGGCCGCGCCCAGCGGCGTCGCGGGCGATGCCGCAGCCATTGATGCCACCGCCGATGATGGCGATGTCGTACGGATCCGCCAACGCGTCCATCGAAAACCGTCCCGGACATGCGCGTTCTGTGCCGCGCTTGTTTCTGTATTCGTTTTCCCATGCGCAAAGCGAACATGCAAGCGCGCATTAAGGCTCCGGTTCGATCGGTCCGGTCTCGATCACCTCCACGTCCGCGTTGCGGCAGAGTGCGGCCAGGCCGGGATCGGGCAGGCAGTCGGTGACCAGGATGTCGATCTCCTCCAGCCGGGCGATCCGCACCGGCGCCCGCCGGGTGAATTTCGAGGAATCCGTCACCAGCATCACCCGCCGCGCATTCTCGATGATCGCCCGCGAGACCTGGACCTCGCGCAGATCGTAATCGAGCAGCGTGCCGTCGGCATCGATCGCCGAGGTGCCGATCACCGCCAGATCGGCCTTGAACTGACGGAACGCGTCCGCGGCGAGGCGGCCGACGATCCCGCCATCGGAGCGTCGCAACGTCCCGCCGGCGACGATCACCTGGATCTGGTCGTTACGATACAGTTCCAGCGCCACGTTGACGTTGTTGGTGACCACCATCAGCCCGGCACGGCCGGCCATGGCGCGCGCCACCTCCTCGGTGGTGGTGCCAAGATTGACGAACAGCGAGCTGTTGTCCGGTATCATTGCCGCGGCCGCCTCGCCGATCCGGCGTTTCGCGGCCTGCGCGACCTGCTTCCTGGCGTCATAGGCGAGATTCTCGAACCCCGATGCGATGATCGCCCCGCCATGCACGCGGGTGATGAGCCGCGCCTCGGCCAGTTCGCCCAGGTCGCGCCGGATGGTCTGCGGGGTGACGGCGAACCGGGCGGCCAGATCCTCCACGGTGAGCCGGCCGGTCTCGCGCAGCGACGCGGTGATGTCCTGCTGGCGCCGCGACAACAGACGCTGCGTGGCGTCCTCGGTCTTGGCGGGGGGAATCCTGGCCCCGGAACTCATGGCGCGTGGTCCGCCAGGCCGAGATTGAAGGCGATGGAAATGCGCAGCGCGCTGCCGCGATAGGCGCGGACCTGATGGAACAGCCAGGACGGGAACAGGAACAGCAGCCCCGGGCGCGGCCGGATGGTTTCGGCGCTGCCGGCCGATGCGCCGTCCTCGCTCGCGAACTTCAGGCCCGGCGCATACATCCCCGGCGTGGCGCCGCGCGGATCGAGCATCTCGAACTCGCCGCCCAGCGAAGGATCGTCGGCGCAGCCGCCATCATCGACATAGTAGGTCCCGGACCAGAACGCGCCGGGATGGTAGTGCGCGATGTTGCCGTCCCCGGGCGCATTGACGTTGGCCCATGCCTGCATCGACCAGCGCGGGCGGATCGGCTGGCCGTTGCGGTCGGCGGTCATCCGGGTGGCGACCTGGCGGGCGAGGTCGAGGATCTCTGTGGCCTCTGTACCGCCCCAGCTGGGCAGGTCGCGCTCGGAGTGCCAGCCGCCGGCATTCGACGCCTGCACCGATCGGCTGACGTCGCGCCTGGCCAGGATGGTGGCGCGCAGGGCGGCGTTGCGGGCCTCCGGGTTCGGCAGCTGGACGGCGGCGACCGGGGTGGCGAACAGCCCGCGCACGGCGATGTCTGGCATGTCTGGTGTCCGGATGATCGCGCCGCCCGCCCGCGGCGAATGTTCGGTTGGCAGAGACGGACGAACATAATGCGCGGAAATCAATCCGTGGACCATGCCGGATTGCCGGATGCGGCAGGCTCCGGCACCGTCTCCTCGCATGCAGGATCCTTCGACCCCCGAGCGCGACCCGACCGGCGCGGCGGCCGGCGGCGGCGATCCGCGCGCGTTCGTGGCCCGGTATCCGACCCTGTTCCACGTGACCCGGCGCAGCGCCATCGACGGCATCGCCCGGCGCGGGCTGCGCACGGCAGCGTCGCTGGCCGGTGATCCGGGCGAGGCGCAGCGCCGGGAATGGACGCGCTGCCCCGGTCCCGACGGCGCGCCGGTCTGGCTGCGCTGGCAGCGGCTGCGCGACCAGGTGCTGGAGAAACGCCTGCCGGCGACGATCACGCCAGGGCAATGGCGGCGGTTCATCAACACGATGGTGTTCTTCTCGCCGTCGCTGGCCGATGCGAGGCGGTTGCGCGCCTTCCCGCTCGACGCGCGGATCGACCAGGTGATCCTCGAGGTCCGCAGCGCCGCGCTGATCGAGGCGGGGTGCGCGCTGCGTCTGTGTCGCTGGAACAACGGCTTTCCGGATCGGACCGTGCCGCTGCGGCAGCGCGGTTACGACGATTATCGCCCCGTCGGGGGCTGGCGGCGCGGCGACGTGGTGCGCGAGGTGACGGTCGAGGGCGACATCCCGGCCGGCGTGCGCTTCAGGCTGGCCAGCGACTGAGCGTTCGCGACGGCCGCGCCGGACTCAGGACGCGCGCAGCACCGCGATTACCGCATCGCCGTAACGCTCGAGCTTGGAGGCGCCGACGCCCTTGATCTCGGCGAGCATGGCCAGGCTGTCCGGCTGGTCGGCGGCGATGTCGCGCAGCGTGGAATCGCCGAAGATCACGTAGGGGGGCACCGTCTGCGCCCGCGCCTCCCGCAGCCGCCACGCCCGCAGCGCCTGGAAGCGCGCCTCCGCCGCCTGGTCGAGCGGCCGGGTCTGCGCCGGGCTGGACCGGCTGCCGGCCGGCGCCGCGGCCTCGGCGAGCGAGGCGGCGGCATCCTCGGCGAGCATGACCGGCTGCTCGCCGCGCAGGATCGGCCGGGCGACCGACTCCTGCAGCGCCAGGCTGGCATAGTCGCCATGGATCTTGAGCGCGCCCCTGGCGACAAGCTGGCGGATCACGCTGCGCCAGAACCCGTCCGGCTTCTCCTTGCCGATGCCGTACAGCGCCAGCTCGTCGTGACGATGGCGCCGCACCGCGTCGGTCTGCTTGCCGCGCAGCACCGAGACGATGTGCAGCGCGCCGAACATCTGGCCGGTGCGGTAGATCGCCGACAGCACCTTCTGCGCCGCCAGGGTGCCGTCGAACATGGCGACCGGGAATCGGCAATTGTCGCAATGGCCGCAATCGTCGCCGAGCGACTCGCCGAAACAATGCAGCAGGGCGCGGGTGCGGCAGCCGGTGGTCTCCGCCAGGCCGATCATCGCCTCCAGGCGCTGGCTCATCACCCGCTTCTGCGCCTCCGGGGCCTGGCTCTGGTCGAGCCAGTGGCGGGCGCGGGCCATGTCCTCGCCGCCGAACAGCAGCAGCGTGTCGGAGCGCTCGCCGTCGCGTCCGGCGCGGCCGATCTGCTGGTAGTAGCCTTCCGGACTGTCCGGCATGTCGAGATGCACCACGCTGCGCACGTCGGGACGGTCGATGCCCATGCCGAACGCGATGGTGGCGACGATGATGACCGGCTCGCCGGAGCGGAACCGCAGCAGCGCGGCGCGCTTCTCCAGCGGCGACAGGCCGGCATGGAACGCGATCGCCGGCCAGTCGCGGCCGCGCAGCGCCTGGCCGATGCGTTCGGTCTTGTTGCGGCTGCCGCAATAGACGATCGACGCCTCGCCCTTGTGACGCGACAGGATCTCCAGCAGCTGCGTCAGCTCCGCGCCCTTGGGGCGGGCGGCGATGTGCAGGTTGGGGCGGTGGAAGCTGGCCACCAGGATGTCGGCGTCCGGCATCGCCAGCGTGGCGACGATGTCGGCGCGGGTGCGGGCATCCGCGGTCGCGGTGAGCGCGATCCTGGGCACGCCGGGCAGACGCTCCGGCAGTTGCGCCAGCAGCCGGTATTCCGGGCGGAACTCGTGGCCCCAGGCGGAGACGCAATGCGCCTCGTCGATCGCGATCACCGAGATCTCGATCCGCGACAGCCGGTCGAGCATCGCGCCGCCGAGCAGGCGCTCAGGCGAGACGTAGAGCAGGTCGAGGCGGCCGGCATTGAGATCGTTGTTGATCCGCAGCGCCTCGTCCGGATCGAGTTCGGAATGCAGCGCGCCGGCATTGACGCCGAGCTGGCGCAGCGCCGCGACCTGGTCGTCCATCAGCGCGATCAGCGGCGACACCACCAGCCCGGTGCCGGGACGGCACAGCGCCGGGATCTGATAGCACAGGCTCTTGCCGCCGCCGGTCGGCATCAGCACCAGCGCGTCGCCGCCCGCCATCACCCGCTCGACCGCGCGCGCCTGCAGGCCGCGGAAGGCGGGAAAGCCGAACACCCGGGCCAGGACCGCGTCCGGCGTATCCTGCCGGTCGGGGTCGGGATCAGCGGCGGCGCGTGTCAGCACGCCGGATCAGGAAGCGGGGACGAACGAGACCTCGACGCGGCGGGCCGACACGATCGGGTTTTCGTTGGCCGGCGGACGCGCATGCTCGCTGATCCGCGACGCGGCGACGCCGTCGCTTTGCAGGGTCGCCGCGACCCGCTGCGCCCGGCGTTCCGACAGGGCGGCGTCGGCATCGAGATTGCCGTGCGCCGCGGCGAAGCCGGCGACCACCAGGTTCATGTCGGGATGACGCGCGGCGACCGCGGCGGCCTGGTGCAGGACTTCGGCGCCGGCCGGGCTGATCGCGGTCGAATCGGTGGTGAAGAACAACACGTATTTGCGGCCGGTCTCGCCGCCGCCCGCACCATCGGTCGCGCAGCCCGACAACAGGGCCGCGGACAGGCCCAGGGAGGCGCAGAAAGCGAACAGGGTTGGCACGCGACGCATCGATCTGGATCCCGGAATGTTGCCCGCTACAGGTGCCGCCAACCGCCCTGGCGCGTCAATGCGGCTGCGGCCTGAATCCCCGGCCGACGCCCGAACAACCGGCGCTCACGCCGCGGCGGCGGAGGCGACTCCGCCGGCCAGCCGCCAGATGCGGTCGAGTCGCTCCACGCCGGTCAGGCGATGGGTGATCAGGATCACGGTGCGGCCGGCGGCGACCTGGTTCAGCGTCGAGAGGAACGCCTGTTCGGTCTGCGCGTCGAGGCCGGCGGCGGGCTCGTCGAGGATCAGCACCGGCGCCGGCGAGAGCAGGGTGCGGGCCAGCGCCAGCCGTCGCGCCTGTCCGCCGGACAGGCCGGCGCCGCCCTCGCCGAGCCAGCCATCGAGCTGGTCCGGCAGTTCCCTGACCAGCGTGCCGATCTGCGCCTGGTCGAGCGCCTCCCAGAGCTGCGCGTCGGTAGCGTCGGGGCGTCCGAGCAGCAGGTTGGCGCGGATCGTGTCGGCGAACAGGTGCGTCGACTGGCTGAGCCAGCTCATCCGTGCCCGCAGCGCGGATTCGTCGAGCGTTGCGAGATCGATCCCGCCCAGCGTGATGCGGCCGCTCTGCGGCGCCGCGATCCGCAACAGCAGCGCGGCGAGGCTCGATTTGCCGGACCCGGACGGGCCCAGGATCGCCACGCGCGCGCCCTCCTGGATGTCGAGCGTGAGATGCTCGAACACCGGCGGCCGGTCGGGCAGCCAGCTGAAGCCGACATCGCGCAGGCTGATGGCGGTGCTGGCGGCCGGCATCCGGCCGGGCGGGGCGGCGGCATCCGCCTCGGGGCCGGCATCGAGCACCCGCTGTGCTGCGTTGGCGACGTTGCCGGCCAGCGCGCCGGCGCGGATCAGCCCGCCGACCAGCTCGAACGCCGCCAGCAGCGCGAACAGCACCAGCGTGCCGAGCACCGGCTGGATGCGGCCGAACAGCAGCCCGGCGAGGCTGGCCAGCACCGCCAGGATCGCCAGCTGCTGGCACAGGAACGCGCCGGCGCCGGCGATCGCGGTGCGGGTGGCTAGCCGTTGCTGCAGGGCCAGCAGCGCCGCATCGCGCGCCTGTACCCCGGCCAGCATGCGGCCTTCGGCGTTGAAGGCGCGGATCTCGCGCAGGCCGCCCACCAGGTCGAGCACCGCGATCCGCAGCCCCGCCGAGGCGCCGGCCAGGGCGCGCGAGTCGGCGCTGACGATGCGCGCCGCCAGCGCCGGCAGCACGAACGCCGACAGCGACAGCAGGGTGGCGATGGTGCAGGCCAGCCCCAGCCCGGCGCGCTCGGCCAGCAGGAACAGCAGCGGGACCGCGACCACCGCGCCGGCGAGCGGCACGATGATGCGCAGATACAGGCCGTCCAGCGCCTCGACGTCGCCGACCAGGCGGGACAGCAGGTCGCCGGAACGGCGGAAGCCAAGGCCTCCGGACGAGGCGCGGGCGACACGCCGGAAGAACCACACCCGCAGGTCGGCCAGCGCCCTGAACGTCGCGTCATGGGTCGCCAGCCGCTCCATGTAGCGCAGCAGCACCCGGCCGGCGCCGAGCAGGCGCAGCAGCAGCGCCGAGGCCAGGATCAGCCCGGCGCCGGTGCCGGCGAGACGGAACCCGGCGAACGCCAGCAGGAACAGCCCGGCCAGGAAGGCGGTGATCGACAGCACGATGCCCAGCGCCAGCCCGATCGCATGGCCACGCCAGAGCCGCAGGATGCGCAGGATCGGGGCGAGGCCGGCCGGCTTCGGCGCGGCCGTCCCGGAGGCGGTCTCGCTCATGCCGACACCACGGTCTGGTTGTGCAGCACCCTGCCCTGCATCAGGTCGATCCTGCGGCCGGAGAAGGCGTGGGCGGCCGAGGAGTGGCTGGCCAGCAGCACGGTGCGGCCGATCGCCAGCCGGCGCAGGCTGTCGAAGATCTCGCGCTCGGTGACCGGATCGAGATGCGCGGTCGGCTCGTCGAGCAGCAGCAGCGGCGCGTTGCGCAGGAAGGCGCGGGCGATCGCCACGCGCTGCGCCTGTCCGCCGGACAGGCCGTAGCCGCCTTCGCCGATCCTGGTATCGAGCCCGTCCGGCAGCGTCGCCACGAAACCGTCGAGTGCCGCCGCGCGCACAGCGGCGTCGAGCTGCTCGGCGGTGGCATCGGGGCGGGCGAACAGCACGTTGTCGCGGATCGAGCCGGCGAACAGCAGCGGCCGCTGCCCGATCCAGGCGCTCATCTGCGCCAGCGCCTGCGGCACGATGCTGCCCAGATCGGCGCCGTTGATGGTGATGCGGCCGCTATCGGGGGTGATGAAGCCCAGCAGCAGCTCGATCAGGGTGGATTTGCCGCAACCGGACGGGCCCACCACCACCATGGTCTCGTGCGCCGGGATGCGGAAACTGACGCCGTCGATCGCGGCACCCCGGCTCTCGTCCCAGGCGAAGCTGACATTCTCGAACGCGACCGTGACGCCGTGCGCCGCCACGGTGCGGACGGCGGCGGCCGAGTGCGGCATCGCCGGCGGCTCGACCGGGGTCAGCCGGTCCAGCGCCTCTGCGGCGCCGGCCGCCTGCATGCGGTCCTGGTAGGCCAGGGCGAAGACGCGCAGCGGGGCGAAGAATTCCGGCACCAGGATCAGCGCGAACAGCGAACGCGGCAGCAGCAGCGCGCCGACCCAGGAGGTGGTGGCGCCGCCAGAGAGCAGCGCGCGGCCGTCGAGCAGCGCGATCACCACCAGGGCGATCGCGAACGCGCAGTCCAGCGCCGCGGAGGAGAGAAAGGCGACGCGCAGCACCCGCATGGTGTGGCGGCGCAGCGCGTCGGCGGCGACCCCCAGACGCTCGGCCTCGTCGTCGGCGCGCCCTGCCAGCACGATGGTGGAGATGCCGCGGATGCGGTCGAGGAAGCGCGACTGCAGCCGCGCCATGGCGGTGAATTGCTGGCGCGACGCGACCGCAGCGCCGATGCCGAACACCGCCTGGAACAGCGGCACCGCGAGGCCGCAGAGCAGCAGCACCAGGGCGGCGCGCGGCTGCACCACCCACACCACCGCCAGCACGGCGGCGGGCGACAGCACCGCCAGCGACGCGGCGGGGATCCAACGGGCGAAGAACCCGTCGAGCGCCTCGATCCGGTCGACCACCAGGGCGGTGAGCGCGCCCGCGGTCTCGCGACGCAGCAGCGCCGGGCCGAGCGCGATGATCGCGGTCAGGGTCTGGCCGCGCAGCCGGCGGCGCGACCCGGCGGCGGCGCGCGCGGCGCGGGTCTCCTGGCCGATCTGCACCAGCGCCCTGGCCAACGCCAGCAGCGCGAACAGCAGGATCGGCCAGAGGCTCGGCGGGGCGGCGGCGCTGGAGACGGCGACGCTCCAGGCCAGCGCATGCGCCAGGATCACCGCGATGCACCAGGCCTGGCCGATCGCCAGGAGGGTTGAGGCCAGCCCCAGCAGGATCGACGGCATCGCCTGTTTTCGGCCGATTTTGGATTGGGCTTTGGACCAGGCGCGGACGATGGTGCGATCGGGCTTCATGCTGGGAAACGATCTAGGCCCGGACGCGCCGGCTGCACAGGGTCTTTCACGAAACGGGCGCCCTCCCCGAACACCGCCCGCGAGAATGCATGGGCATCATGCCGCCTGGTGCGGCGTATCGTCCTGACCGTCATACGTCTCGGTTTCCGGATGCAGCGGGACCATCAGCGTATAGCAGGTGCCGCCGCTGCGCCCATCCGCATCCGGCTCGCCCTCGACCACGTCGAGCGTGGCGCCGAGCTGCCGGGCGAAGCCGCGGATCAGCTGGATGCCCAGCCCGTCGCGGATGCCGGTCTCGGTCTCCGCCCGCCCGGCCGGGATGCCGACCCCGTCATCCTCGATCACCAGCGTGGCGATGCCGGGCTCCTCCTCGGCCAGCCGCACCGAGACCCGGCCGCCGCGCCCGCCGGGAAACGCGTATTTGATGGCGTTGCTGACCGCCTCGGTCACCACCAGCGCCAGCGGCACCGCCTGGTCGGTGGACATGACGATCTCCGGCGCATCGATCTCGAGCCGGATCCGCCTGCCCTCCTTCTCGCCGATCGCCTGGAACAGCTGGCCGCACAGCTCTTCCAGGAACGATTTCATGTTCAGCGTGTGCAGCTCGCCCTCGGAATAGAGATGGCGGTGCAGGGTCGCCAGCGCCCGCACCCGGTCGCGCGCCGAGGCGAACTCGGCGCGGGCTTCGGGCTGGCGTATCCGGTTGGCCTGCAGGTTCAGTAGCGAGGCGATGATCTGCAGGTTGTTCTTCACCCGGTGGTGGATCTCCTTGATCAGCAGCTCCTGCTTGGCCTCGGCCTTGCCGAGCCGCACCTCGTGCGCGGCCACCGCGCGGGTGGCGTCGAGGAAGGCGCGCGAGAGCTGCTGCAGCTCGACCGGCGTCGCCCGGCCATGCAGCGGGGTGTAGTCGCCGGCCACCCGCCAGGCGGTGACGGAACGGGTGACGGCGCGCAGCGGCGAGACGATCAGCGCGCTGGCGCCGATCAGCACGCAGACCAGGCCGGCCAGCAGCAGCGACGCGATCGCGATGACGCGCCAGAGGAACACCGCCAGTGCGCGAGTCTCGGCATGGCTCGGCTGGGTCACCACCAGCAGGTCGAGGCCGGCGACCGCGCTGGTCTTGATGTGGCGGCCCTCCGCGACCGCGGTGCTGTCGACAAACTGCTGCGTGCCTGCCGGGGCGGGACCGGCAGCCGCCCTGGCGGGCATCCGCGCGCCCTTCCAGTCGCAATCGGCGCAGAGCGGCACCAGGCGTCCGCCAGGGGCGAGCAGCCAGGCCTCGGTGGCGCCGCCATCCGGTCCGGCGCGCAGCAGGTCGGCGCCGGCCAGCTCGTCATGGTTCCAGCCCAGCGGCAGATCGGCCGACAGGGTCGCCGGGCCGTGCGGGCCGGTGGTGGGCATGTTGAGCCGCAGCACCGGACGCGTGGTGATGCCGTCGCCGTCGAGCAGCGGCAGCAGTGCCGGCTCGCCGGCGGCGCGGCTAGCGACCTGCGCCGACGAGGCGCAGAGCGGATGGCGCGCCTCGTCGAGCAGCACCAGGTCGAGCAGCGGGGCGGTCTGCAGCTTCATGGCCAGCCGCAGCAGCGCACCACAGCTGTCTGGCTGCTGCAGCTGCGGCTGCATGCCCAGCTCGTTCAGCATACGCCGTGAATCGGTCAGGCGCTGGTCGATCTGCGCGTCCAGCGTCTCGGCGACCACCGAGGCGCGGGCGGAACTGGCATCGAGGGTGGCGATGTAGCTGTGCCAGGCCATCAGGGCGCCGAGCACGCCCACCGGCACCACGGAGAGCAGGATGACCGCCACCAGGCGGAAGCTGACGGTGTCGTAGGGTCGGGTGCGCCGCGGCGGTCGGTCGCCGCCTCTGCTGCCTGGGCGGCCGCCGACGCGCGGCGGTAGCCGGATGCCCACGCTACTGGCCGCGGTCGTCTTCGATGAGGCGGAGCAGATCCTCCGGCACAGGTTCGGCGGCCACGGCGTCGAACATCTGATGCAGGCCGCGCTGCAGCCACACATCGAAGGCGTTGTCGCCCTTGCGCTTCTTCCTGGCCGAGGACTGCGAACGCCCGTTTGGCGGATCTCCGTTCGCTGACGTCATCAACCTGGATCACTCCGATGCAGACCGGTCGATACCGGCACATTAACGAGAACGGGCCCTCGCGGGGCCCGTTCCTTCAAAAAATGCCGTCGCTGCGATTTGCTGCGGCGCGTGACATTCGGTGTCGCCGCGCCGTCATGCCGGGTGTCAGGCGGCGCGGCTGGCCTTCGCCGCCTCGATCAGCCGGGCGTCCAGGCTGCGGCTGATCGCCGAGGCGCGTGCAGCGGCCACACGGCTCTCGTCGCTCTCCGATACCTCGCCGGTCAGCCAGGCCTCGAGCTGGCGACGGGCGCGGAACACGCGGCTCTTGGCGGTGCCGACCGCACAGCCGGTGGCCTCGGCGAGCGCCTCGTAGCTCATGCCCTGCACCACCACCATGATCAGCGCCTCGCGCTGGTCGACCGGCAGCCTGGTCATCGCCTTGCCGAGATCCTTCAGCGCCAGACGATCCTCGTGCGGCGCCTCGGTGGCGAATGCCGACGCCGGCACGTCGTCGATGTCGGTGGTGTCGCGGCGCTTGCGCAGGTTGGAGATGA
>CAZZZA010000036.1:0-23319 GCA_964658455.1 uncultured Lichenihabitans sp. | reverse complement strand
TGAACCATTACGACAACCCGGCCTGGACGCCGTTCCTGGAAGTGGCCCTGGTCGGAGCGCTGCTGGTGCTCGCCGGGATCAGCTGCCAGGTCATCGGCCTCGTGGTCAGCATCCGCAACCGTCACGAGAACCAGGACGTCACCGGCGATCCGTGGAACGGCCGCACTATCGAGTGGTCGACCGCGTCGCCGCCGCCCTTCTACAACTTCGCCGTGCTGCCGCACATCGACAGCCTGGATGCCTTCAACGAGACCAAGCAGCGCGGCCACGAGGCGCGTGAGACCCCGGTCTATTCCGACATCCACATGCCGCGGAACACGCCCGCCGGCCTGTTCATGTCGGTGGCGGCGGGCATGCTCGGTTTCGCCCTGATCTGGCATATCTGGTGGCTGGCGGCGATCAGCCTGATCGCGATCCCGGTGGTCTTCATCGTCCGCTCCTGCAACGACGACATCGACTACTACGTGCCGGCCGCCGAGGTCGCGCGGATCGAGGCGCTGCACAACGCCCGCGTCGCCAAGCTGGAGCTGTCGCATGTCGCCTGACAGCCTCGTCGCCCACCACGGCGAGTTCGCTGAGGATCACTCCCACGAGCCGAACAATGTGTTCGGCTTCTGGCTCTATCTGATGACGGACTGCATCCTGTTCGCGACCCTGTTCGCAGGGTTCGCGGTGGCCCGTCATCAGTACGCCGGCGATGTCAGCGGCAAGGACATCTTCGATCTCAAATATGTCGGGGTGGAGACGGCGCTGCTGCTCGTCAGCTCCTCCACCTACGGCTTCGCGATGATCAACGCCTACAAGCACAGGCTGGGCCCGGTCGTCGCCTGGCTGGCGGTGACCTTCCTGCTCGGCCTCGGCTTCGTCGGCATGGAGATCAACGAGTTCCACCATCTGGTGGCGGAGGGCCACGGGCCGGACCGCAGCGCGTTCCTGTCCGCCTTCTTCACCCTGGTCGCGACGCATGGTCTGCACGTGACCTGCGGCCTGATCTGGATGGCGACCCTGGTCGCGCAGATGACGATCCTCAAGAAGGGCCTGAACACGGTCTACATCAACCGTCTGATGTGCCTCAGCCTGTTCTGGCACTTCCTGGACATCGTCTGGATCTGCGTCTTCACCCTCGTCTACCTGCTGGGGGTCCAGTAATGGCGCATCCTGCTCTCCACGGTCAGTCGCACGAGCATCACACCTCGGCGTCCGGTGAAGCCCATGGCGGCTACGGCGCCTACGGGATCGGCTTCGCGCTGTCGGTCATCCTCACCGTCGCCGCATTCTATCCGGTCATGGTGCCGGGCACGCTGCCGCATGGCTGGCTCATGCCCACCCTGGCGATCCTGGCGATCGTGCAGATCACCGTGCATCTGGTGTTCTTCCTGCACATGAGCACCGCGTCGGAGCAGCGCTGGAACGTGGTCGCGTTCGGGTTCGCAATCCTGGTGGTGTTCATCCTGATCATCGGCTCGCTGTTCATCATGCACAGCATGGCCGAGGGCATGGTCGATCCGGACGTGCCGGCGGTGCCGACCACCGGCCATTCCGACATGGGCTCGATGAAGGGCATGTGACCGGGGGCGCGGTTCCGCCCGGCTACGCGGTGCGCCGCGTCAGCCGCCAGAACCGCGTCGCCATCATCGCCGCCACCGCGGTAAGCGCCCCGGCGAGGCCGAGCCAGATGCCGACCACGCCGTATCCCAGCCGGAACGCCAGCAGCCAGCCCAGCGGAAGCCCGATCAGCCAGTAGCCGACCTGCGCCAGCAGCATCGGCACCGCGGTGTCGCCCATGCCGCGCAGCGCGCCGATCGCGGTGACCTGGGTTCCGTCCACGACCTGGAACAGCGCCAGGATGCCCAGCAGCCGGATCGCCAGCAGCACCGCGTCCCGGTTCGCCGGCGCCGACGGGTCGAGGAACGCGCCGGCGATCAGCCCCGGCGCCAGCAGCAGCACCAGCCCGATCACCGCCATGATCGAGACGCCGAGCCCGATGCCGACCAGCCCGGCACGCCGCACGCCGACCGGATCGCGGGCGCCGGTGGCCAGACCGGTGCGGACGTTGGCCGCCTGTCCCAGTGCCATCGGCACCATGAAGGTAAAGGTGCCGATGCTCAGCACGATCTGGTGCGCGGCCAGGGCGGCGGCACCCAGCGTTCCGGCGGCGAGGCTGGAGATCAGGAACATCATCGTCTCGGCGGCGATGGTGGCGCTGATCGGCAGGCCGATCCGCAGCATCGGCGCCACCTCGCCCCAGTCCGGCAGCGGCGGCGTGACCGGCATGCGCCGCCTGCGGCTGCCGTGCAGCAGGCCGAACAGCAGCAGCACCGTGCACCAGAGGGTCAGGGTGGTAGCCAGCGCCGAGCCCAGCAGGCCCAGCCCCGGCAGGCCGGCGACGCCATGGATCAGCGCGTAGTTCAGCAGCCCGTTCGCCACCGCCATCGCCGGCGTCACCCGCAGCAGCAAGGTGGCCTGGCCGATCGCCGGCAGCATCGCCCGCATCACGCCGAGCCCGGCCAGGAAGGCCGGCGTCGCCCAGCGCAGGATGCCGAGATAGCGCCCGACATCATGCGCCAGCGGCGGCGGCTCGCCCAGCAGCCGCAGCAGCGGCTCGATCAGGCTGAACAGCGTGAAGGCCGGGATCGACAGCACCAGCCCGAACAGCAGCGCGGTGCCGTACAGCGACGCCGCCCGCCGCTGGTCGCCGGCGCCGCGCGCCTGTGCCGTCAGCACCCCGGCCGCCATCAGCGCGCCCTGCAGCGACGCGCCGGTGGTGAAGAACAGCGTGCCCGACAGGCCGCCGGCGGCGACCGCGCGCTCGCCGACCCCGCCCAGCAGGATGGTGTCGGTCAGCCCCATCGCGATCTCCGACAGGCTGACCACGGCGAGCGGCACCGCCAGCGCCAGCAGCGCGCGGGCGTGCCCGATCAGCCCTGCCTCGGTGGCGGCGGCGTTCTCTGTTCCGGTGTCCATGCGGCAGTGCTTGCCCGGTTGCGGCCGATGACGCAAAACCCGGCGATGCCCGAGCTTTTCCTCCATGACAGCCTGACCCGGCGCACGATGCCGTTCACGCCGCTCGATCCCCAGCATGTGCGGCTCTATTACTGCGGCCCGACCGTCTATGACCTGGCGCATATCGGCAATCTGCGGGCCTGGGTCTGCGCCGACATCCTGGTGCGGCTGCTGCGCGTGCTCTATCCGCGCGTGACCTTCGTCCGCAACATCACCGACGTCGACGACAAGATCAACGCGCGCGCCGCCGAGCGCGGCATCGCCATCGACGAGCTGACCGCCGTCACCATCGCCGACCTGCATGCCGACCTGTCGGCGCTGTCAGTGCTGCCGCCGGATGTCGAGCCGCGCGCCACCCGGCATATCGGCGACATGATCGCGCTGATCGAACGGCTGATCGGCTCCGGCCACGCCTACGTGTCGGAGGGCCACGTGCTGTTCCAGGTGGCGTCGTTCGCCGAGTATGGCGCGCTGTCCGGCCGCGACCCCGACGAGCTGCGGGCCGGCGCCCGCGTCGAGATCGCCGGCTACAAGCGCGATCCCGGCGATTTCGTGCTGTGGAAACCCTCCGACGCCGATCTGCCCGGCTGGGACAGCCCGTGGGGGCGCGGCCGTCCGGGCTGGCATATCGAGTGCAGCGCCATGGCGCACCGCCATCTCGGCGCCGGCTTCGACATCCATGGCGGCGGCGACGACCTGCTGTTCCCGCACCACGAGAACGAGCGGGCGCAGAGCCTGTGCGGCTGGCCGGGCAGCGGCTTCGCCCGATACTGGCTGCACAACGCGATGCTGCTCGTCGATGGCGAGAAGATGTCGAAGAGCCTCGGCAATTTCCACACCATCCGCGACATCCTGGCCGCCCACCCCGCCGAGGCGCTGCGGCTGCTGCTGCTCGGCACCCATTACCGTTCGGTGCTGAACTTCACCCGCGACGGGCTCGTCGAGGCGCGGCGCACGCTCGACCGGTTCTACCGGGCGCTCGAGCGGCACCCGGGCCTGGACGAGGCAGCGCTACCGCCGGCGTTCCTGGCCGCGCTCTGCCAGGATCTCAACACCCCCGGCGCGATCGCGGCGCTGCACCGCTTGGCCGACGCCGCCCTGGCCGGGGACGGGCTGGCTGCGGCGGGACTGCGCGCCGCCGGCGGTCTGCTCGGCCTGCTGCAGCAGGATCCCGCTGACTGGTTCCGCGCCGGCCTCGACGCGCCGGCGGTCGAGCGCGCGATCGCCGAACGGCTCGCCGCCCGCCGTGCCCGCGATTTCGCCCGCGCCGACGCGATCCGCGCCGAACTGCTGGCCTGCGGGGTGGTGCTGGAGGACGGACCGTCCGGGACGCTCTGGCGACGCGGCGCGTGACCGGCCGCGACGGCGGCGCGGCGCTGGTGCCGATCGGCAACAGCCCGGTGGTGATCCTGGTCCGGCCGCAGCTGGCGGAGAATGTCGGCAGCGTCGCCCGGGCGATGGCCAATGGCGGCCTGTTCCACCTGCGCCTGGTGGCGCCGCGCGACGGCTGGCCGCAGGAGCGGGCCTGGCGCTCGGCCTCGGGCGCCGACCGCATCCTGGACTGCGCCACGGTGCATGCCGATGTCGCCGACGCGGTCGCCGACCTGCACCATGTGTTCGCCACCTGTCCGCGGCCGCGCCATGTGGTCAAGCCGGTGCTGACCGCGCGCGGCGGCGCGGCTGAACTGCGCGGGATCGCCGCACGCGGCCTGCGCGCCGGCATCCTGTTCGGTCCGGAACGCGCCGGCCTAGACAGCGACGACATGGCCCGCGCCGACGCGCTGATCCGCTACCCGCTCAATCCGGGTTTCTCGTCGCTGAACCTGGCGCAGGCGGTGATGGTGATGGCCTATGAATGGTGGGTCGCGGCCGACGAGAGCGCGCCGCGGGTGCTGATGACCAACGAGACCCGGATCGCCAACAAGGGCGCGCTGGATAATTTCCTCGGCCACCTGATCCGCGAACTCGATGCATGCGGCTTCCTGCGCAACCTGCCGAAGCGGCCCGGCATGGTGCGCAACCTGCGGCACTTCTTCGAGCGCGGCGAGGTGACCGAGCAGGAGCTGCGCACCCTGCACGGGGTGGTGACCGAGCTGGCGCTCGGCCGCCGGCTACGCGGCCGGGACGAGGGGCCGGCTCAGCGGTAGTAGCCGTAATAATGGTGGCGCGGCTCGACGATGATGCAGCCGCCAAGGGAAATCCCGGTCAGCAGCAGGGCGGCCGCCATCGCGACCGCGCGGGTGCCGTTTCTGGCTCGGTTGAACATGATCATTGCCCCATATCTCTACCGTGACAGGGTGCCGGAGCTATGTGGCAATGGTGAGACGGGGGCTGTATCGAACTGCAAGCCGTCGCTTCGGCCGTCACTTCGATTGACTCGGGTGCCGCCGCCGCCTATAGGCCGCCGCTACTGCCGGGAACGTGGACGGTCCGGCCGGCCCCGCCAAAGCGGGGGCGGTGATACGGAACGCGCCCGTCCCGACCTTCTGCGGTCGGGGCCTACCGGTGCAACAAGCGGAACAGGGCGACGGGCGAGAGCCTGAACGCGCGGCCGCACCGAAGACGAAAGGAGCGCGCTCGTGACCAAGCGCCTCGAGAGCAAGTACAAGATCAACCGCCGCCTCGGCGTCAATCTCTGGGGCCGGGCGAAGTCGCCGATCAACAAGCGCGAATACGGTCCCGGCCAGCACGGCCAGCGCCGCAAGCAGAAGCCGTCCGACTTCTCGGTCCAGCTGATGGCCAAGCAGAAGCTCAAGGGCTATTACGGCAACATCAGCGAGAAGCAGTTCCGCAAGTATTATGACGAGGCCGTGCGCCGCAAGGGCGACACCTCCGAGAACCTGGTCGACCTGCTCGAGCGGCGCCTGGACGCGGTGGTCTACCGCCTGAAATTCGCGATGACCCCGTTCGCGGCGCGCCAGTTCGTCAACCACGGCCACGTCACCGTGAACGGCCGCAAGGTCAACATCCCGTCCTTCCTGGTGCGCGACGGCGACGTCGTCGAGGTGCGCGAGAAATCCAAGCAGCTCGCGGTGGTGCTCGATGCCGCCCAGAGCGGCGAGCGCGACGTTCCGGAATATCTCGAGGTCGATCATCGCTCGATGAAGGGCAAGTTCCAGCGCAGCCCGAAGCTGTCGGACGTGCCCTATCCGGTGACGATGGAGCCGAACCTGGTGGTCGAGTTCTACTCGCGCTGAGCCCCATCCCTCTCTCAAACCCTGGGTTCCGGGGGCCAACCCCTTGGCCGGGTCCAGGGGTGGAGCCCCTGGACCTTGTCTGACCTGCAGTCCGAGATATCCCGCCGGCGCACCTTTGCGATCATCTCGCATCCGGACGCCGGCAAGACCACGCTCACCGAGCGGCTGCTGCGCGCGGGCGGCGCCATCCAGCTGGCGGGCAACGTGCGCGCCAAGGGCGAGCGGCGGCGCACCCGCTCGGACTGGATGGGCATCGAACGCGATCGCGGGATCTCGGTCGTCACCTCGGTGATGACGTTCGAGTATGGCGGCTGCATCTTCAACCTGCTCGATACGCCCGGCCACGAGGATTTCTCCGAGGACACCTATCGCACCCTCACCGCGGTCGATTCCGCGGTGATGGTGATCGATGCCGCGAAGGGCATCGAGGCGCGCACGCTCAAGCTGTTCGAGATCTGCCGGCTGCGCGACATCCCGATCATCACCTTCGTCAACAAGATGGACCGCGAGGCGCAGGATCCGTTCGCGCTGCTCGACGAGGTCGCGCAGGCGCTGGCGCTCGATACCGCGCCCGCCACCTGGCCGATCGGCCGTGCGGCGCAGTTCGCCGGCACCTACGATCTGCGCGCCCGCAAGGTGCATCTCGACACGCCGCTCGACCAGTCCGATCCGCGCATGGTGGCGCTCGGCGAGGAGCTGGAGCTGGTGCAGGCGGCGCTGCCGGAATGGGACAAGGACGGCTTCGATGCCGGCCATCTCACCCCGGTCTATTTCGGCAGCGCGATGAAGGAGATCGGCGTCACCGATCTGCTCGATGCGCTGGTCGGATACGGGCCGCCGCCGCGCGCCCAGGCCACCGACGGCCGCATCGTGCAGGCCGACGAGCCGGGAATGACGGCGCTGATCTTCAAGATCCAGGCCAACATGGACCCGAACCACCGCGACCGCATGGCGTTCGCGCGGGTCTGCTCCGGCCGGCTGTCGCGCGGCATGCGGGTGCGCCACGTCCGCACCGCCAAGCAGTTCGCGCTGCATACGCCGCAATTCTTCTTCGCCCGCGACCGCCAGCTTGCCGAGGAGGCGTTCGCCGGCGACGTGGTCGGCATCCCCAACCACGGCACGCTGCGGATCGGCGACACCCTCACCGAGGGCGAGGATATCCGCTTCACCGGGGTGCCGCATTTCGCGCCGGAGATCCTGCGCCGGGTGCGCCTCGATGATGCGATGAAGGCGAAGAAGCTGCGCCAGGCGCTGCAGGAGCTGGCCGAGGAGGGGGTGGTGCAGCTGTTCCGCCCGCAGGACGGCGCGCCGCCGATCGTCGGCGTGGTCGGCACGCTGCAGCTCGACGTGCTGCAGGCCAGGCTGGCCGGCGAATACGGGGTCGGGATCGGCTTCGAGAACACGCCGTTCTCGCTGGCGCGCTGGGTGGATGGCGAGAAGGCCAAGCTGGCCGGCTTCGTCGCCACCAACCGCACCGCGATGGCCGACGACCTGGACGGCGATCCGGTGTTCCTGGCCAGTTCCGCCTTCATGATGCGCCGCACCTCGGAGATGAACCCGGAGCTGCGGTTCGTCGACATCAAGCAGATCGGCACCGTCGCCGGCTAGCCTGAGGGCGGGCGCTCTCCCGGCCGTGACCGCCGGCCGGCGGAACGGCGCCTGCCGGCTCCCGTTCGCTGTCGGTCCGAACAGGGAGACATGCGACATGGCCGACATCAAGGGACGCAGGATCGCCGTGCTGGCCACCGACGGGGTGGAGGAGGTGGAGCTGACGCAGCCGATCGAGGCACTGACCAAGGCGGGCGCGCACGTCACCCTGGTGTCGCTGAAGAGCGGCGAGATCCAGGCGATGGAGCAGGATGTGAACGCCGCCGGCACCTACACGGTCGATCTGGCAGTCGCCGACGCCAGCCCCGACGGCTTCGACGGGCTGCTGCTGCCCGGCGGCACCACAAACCCGGACGCGCTGCGTCAGGACGCGGCGGCGGTCGGTTTCGTCAAGGGCTTCGTGGCCGCCGGCAAGCCGATTGCCGCGATCTGCCACGGCCCGTGGATGCTGATCGAGGCCGACGCGGTGCGCGGCAGGACGCTCACCTCCTGGCCGTCGCTGCAGACCGATCTGCGCAATGCCGGCGCGACCTGGGTCGACGGGGCCGTGGCCAGGGACGGCAAGCTGGTCACGTCGCGCAACCCGAACGACCTGCCGGCCTTCTGCGCGGCGATCGTCTCCCTGTTTGGCGAGGCGGCCTGAGCGCCCCCGGGCCGCGCCGGGGGCTCAGCCCTTCTCCTCGTGCCAGCCATGGCCGGTGGACTGGATCAGCGTGTTCGCCGCTTCCGGGCCCCAGCTTCCGGCGGCGTAGTGGTGCAGCGAGCCGGTCCCGGTCTCCCAGGCCTTCAGGATCGGCTCGACCCAGCTCCAGGCCGCCTCGACCTCGTCGCGGCGCATGAACAGCACCGGGTCGCCGCGCACCGTGTCCATCAGCAGCCGCTCATAGGCGTCGGGATAGCGGGTGGAGAACGCCTTCTCGAACGAGACGTCGATGTTGGCGGGGCGCAGCGCCATGCCGTCGCCGCCCGGCACCTTGTTCATCAGCGAGAGCTGGATGCCTTCCTCAGGCTGCAGGCGGATGATCAGCCGGTTCGGCTCCAGGCTGGTCGGGAAGATCGACCAGGGCGTCTCGCGGAACTGCACCACGATCTCGCTGACCTTGCTCGGCAGCCGCTTGCCGGAGCGCAGGTAGAACGGCACCTTGCCCCAGCGCCAGCTATGCACCTCGGCCTTGATGGCGACGAAGGTCTCGGTGTCGCTCTGCTTGCCCTCGCCGAGTTCCTCCAGATAGGCCGGCACGATCTCGCCGCCGTCCCTGGCGCCGATCCGGCCGCGTCCGTACTGGCCGCGCACCGCGACATGCGGCACGTCGGCGGCGGTGATCGGCTTGAGCGCGCGCAGCACCTTGAGCTTCTCGTTGCGCAGGTTGTCGGCATCGAGCGAGCCCGGCGGCTCCATCGCCACCAGGCACAGCACCTGCAGCAGGTGGTTCTGGATCATGTCGCGCAGCGCGCCGGACTTGTCGTAGTACTCGCCGCGCCCCTCGACGCCGACCGTCTCCGCGGCGGTGATCTGCACATGGTCGATGGCGTCGGAGTCCCACAGCCGCTCGAACACCGGGTTGGCGAAGCGCAGCGCGATCAGGTTCTGCACCGTCTCCTTGCCGAGATAGTGGTCGATCCGGAAGATCTTCTGCTCGTCGAAGAAGGCGCCGACCTCGTCGTTGATGCGCCGGGCGCTGTCGAGATCGTGGCCGATCGGCTTTTCCAGCACCACGCGCGCCTGCGCGGTGATCAGGTCGTGGTTCTTCAGGTTGCCGCAGATGGCGCCGTACAGCTCCGGCGATGTCGCCAGGTAGAACACCCGGATCTTCTCGGCGCTGGCGGCGTCGAACAGCCCGGTCAGGTTGTCCCAGCTGCTCTCGGCCTCGGCGCCGTTGACGCTGGCGAAGAACACCATGCCGAGGAAGCGCGCGACCGTCGCCTCGTCGAGCGCGTCCGGCTTGACGAAGCGGTGCAGCGCCTTGTCGGCGCGGTCGCGGAACTCCTCGTGCGACAGCCGGGAGCGGGCGGCGCCGATGATGCGGCAGCGCTCGGAGATCTGCCGGTCGCGGAAGCGGTGGTAGAGTGCTGGCAGCAGCTTGCGCATCGTGAGGTCGCCCGTTGCGCCGAACACAACGTAATCGAAATCCTCGACCGCACTCAGGGTGGCCATGGGGTGAGCTCCTGTTGGTCTGGAGGCTTCTATCATCATTGACCGGCCGCGTTCTGCCAAGGTAAGCCCCGCGCCTCGCCGGGCGATCGGGCCCCGGGGGGAGCGGAGACGACCATGATGCTGGACGCTGCGGACCAGAGTGGCGGCGCGGACGACAAGCGCCCAGGCGCCACCGACAGCGCGGTGGGCGGGATCGCCGCCGACCGGCTGCGGAGCATCATCGAGCGCGTGGAGCGGCTCGAGGAGGAGCGCAAGGCGCTGGGCTCGGACATCAAGGACATCTTCGCCGAGGCGAAGTCGGCCGGGTTCGACGTCAAGGTGATCCGCCAGATCATCCGCATCCGCAAGCAGGAGCCGGCCGACGTCGAGGAGCAGGAGACGCTGCTCGACATCTACCGCCGCGCGCTCGGGATGTAGACGGGGCGGGTCGCTGGCGGCAGCCGTCGCCGGCGGCTATGCTCCGATGATGCCAATGATCCTGCCTCTGCCGGACTGGGTGCCCTGGTGGGGGCAGCTAATCGTGATCGTGGTGGCGATCCTGTTCGGGTTCGCGCTGCTGATGATGCCGTTCTCGGTGTTCGGGCTGAAGGGCCGGCTCGATTTCCTGGAGGCGCAGCTCGACGACATCCATGCCGAACTGCGGATGCTGGCGATGCGGCTGCCGGAGCCGGCCAGGGTGGCGGCGAGGGAGCCGGTGTTCGAGCAGGTGCAGGCCCGCCCGCCCCAGGACCGCGCCCCCGCGCCGCCGCGCGTCGAGCCCGACCCGCGGCTGGATGCGCGGTCGGGGCGAGCGGCGGGTGCCGGCGACTGGGCGCCGCGGCAACCCGACCATGACGAGGACGGGCCGATGATCCGCCGGCCGCTGCGCGCCACCACGCTGCGCGACGCGGCCCGCGACCCCCAGCCTCAACGCGGGCGCTCGGAACCGACGCTGCGCGGGCCGCCGCGGTAGGGGTGCTAGGGCCGAGGGGTGCGGAGGCGGTGCTACGGGCGCGGCGGACACGGTGATGATTGCGGCGAGGTGAGGGGGTGCGGAGTTGCATACCGCTGGCCTCAGCGTTGGTTTATGCAGCGTGTGCTGTCCGGCTAATATCAAGCTTTGCATCGCCTCCATCGAGCGTGGTCGAAAGGTGCTGCAAACTCAGCCAAGTGTATCACTTCGGCATACGGACGTTTGACAGAGGATACGGAAGAAAGTGGATGTTATGGGATCAGGATACGATCAGAAATTACGTTCATTTCGCTTAAGTGTTTATCGCGCTTCACCTGCGAAGACGCTGCGTGGGCCGCTTTCGACGCTGCAACCAGCTTCAGGTGGTCCTTATCTGCTACGTCGAATTGCGGAATGCTTAAATGCTTAAAAATATTACTGACTTGAATCTGAATAGTATGGCTTTCCACATACTCCCTAATGAGGGTGGAGTTGAGAATGCCGCATACGAAATGTGCCGTGTCCTCGGTTTGGAAGTCTGCAAAGTACACTTTGTGATCTGGCACGAACGGGCGGTTGCCGACTAGAGGCACATTGGCCTTGGTGAACACCGCTGCCTGGAACGTGGTGGAGAGTTCCGCCCAGACGACCTTGTAAGGCGCGAGCGTATAGGACCCAGAGTTATAGACCACGTAGTAGGGCGCTGTTTTTTGGCGAAGCTTGTATGTTGATCGCCGCTCAATCAGATTCTTGAAATGCTGCACGTATTTCTTAGTCTGCTTCAGCTCGGCCATCGTCTCTTCAGCCAGCTCGTAGTCGCCCTTTTGGATACCCTTATTTGGGACCAGAATATACAGCTGATCCTGAACATGGGTATGACATGCAGAAAAGTCTGCTGCCCCTTTTAGCAGCGGGTAGAGAAGATCAGGCTCGACCCAGAATTTGCGCGCAGCTCCAATATCCGTCTTCCCGGCTTCCGGCCGTGTCTCGATTTGCACAAGGCCGGTGGCAGCGTTCTCGCCGACGATGCGGACCATGTAGACGCCATTAAGGTCGGCGGTGACACCCTTGCGACCAGCAATCCAATCACTTTCACCTTGCAGCGCTTCCATGTCGGCAAAACGGCCGGGGGGAAGAATGGCCCAAGGAGAGTTGCCGCCGTTGACCGGATTCGCTTCCCAGGTCTTTTGCTGAATGCGCTTTAGAACAGCTTCTTTTGTAAGGTTTTCGGCAATGGACGCCGGCATGCCGTCGCCCTTCTCCCAAATCACATACGGGACTGGATAAGTCGGGTGTTGATTGTTCCCTACCTTTCGAAGCCGCATGATAGCGGTCTTGTTCGCTACTTTTGCGAATGGCTTTAGCCGCTTGAGATCGTCAATTCGCTCAGGAATCAGGTTGGCTTTTTTGTCGATCCTGAAGCTGCGGAAGCCCTGCGATGACGGAGACTGAAAGTGCGTCTGAGTGATGACAAAGGTAAGTGTGCCGTTCTTCTTCAGCCATTTGTCCGCGACCGTGTAGGTTATCATGCCGGAGATATCGAGCTCGTTCCCGCCGTGATACGGTGTCTCCGAAAAGATGGTATAGCGCTCGCAAGTCGGCTTGATACGATTACGGTATTGCTCCGGCAGGTTCGACCATCGCACCCAAGGGGGATTGCCGAGGATCACATCGAACTGGCCGGCGACGGCAGACCAGAAGAAGTTACGGACGATTTTGAACCAGATGCCGTTCCAAGCCTTTTTGTGCAACTCCAGGACCTGATTATACGTAGAGCTAAGGGCATCCCGCCATGCTGCCGCCTCGGCGGCACTTACGAGGCCGTCCGCGAGCAGCATCTTTTCAACTGCTTTGTAGTTCCGCTCCTCATGCACAGCGGTAGCCATTACGACAAATGCCGCATCAAGACGCACGCGGTCAAAGGCGAGCGCGGCCGGCAGGACGATATTTAGATTCGCCTGGGTGCTGCCGATCCCATACTCAACAAAATCTTGGCCTTTGATCGGAGCCTGGGCCGGGGAATATACGGCATCCGCCAACAGGACTGGAAGCTCGACCTCGGTGCTTGCTGTTCCTACCAGATCGGCTATCGCGATGAGGAAGTTGACCCGCGCTGACTGAACCGCAAGCGGGTTTAGATCGAAACCCCATACCTCATCCAGGATACTGGAAAGAATCTCGTCGGGCGTCTTTTTTGCTTTGATGGCAAGCCGGCGCTTGCGGCGGATCACTTCGAGGAGGAACGATCCTGATCCGCATGTGGGATCGAGCACCCGCACAGCAGCCCAGTCGTTCACTTCCGCCCTGTCGCAAGCCACATCTACAAGCCAGTCCGGCGTGTAAAATTCTCCAAGAGCCTTCCGCAGCGTTTCTGGCACCAGCGACTGATAAAAGGACTTCAGCACGTCGCGTGAGCGGGCCGCGCTGAGATCGTCCATCCGGTAAAGCGAAAGCTGCGTCAGCAGGGGGCGGATAGCGCTGCAAAGCGCTTTCCGTCCAGCAATCGGTATGCTCTGGTCCACATACCAGGAGAACACGGTTTCCTCGATAAAACCCTTGATGCGGGCGGCCTCGAAGAAAGCACCTCGCTCCACCTCACGGTCCAGCAGGGCGAGAAGCTGGTCGTCATCATACCCGAGTAGATGCTCGCAGAAGTCGGCGTAGGCAGTCAGGCCGTATTGCGCAACGATCTCCGCAGCCAGCAACTTCATAACAAGAGCATTGTAACTATGGATTGCGAACAAGGCCGCCGCTACAGTATCAGCGGTCGGCAACTTCATAGAAAACGGGATACTCTTGCGAATTTCCGCAGCCTGCGCTGCCGACAGATCGGCAACCTGGCCGAACAGGGTTCGCCACTCTTCAAACAGCATTTTGATTTTGTTGTTGCCGGGCCTGGTCAACTGAACTTCCAGCTCCGCGACCAGGGCCGACATCATGGCATGGCCGATTTTGGCCGAGTGGCCAAAATCCTCGACTAGGTTTTCGGCGGTCACCGCCCGCCTTTTTGAGTCCATGCAGGCTTGAGCTACAAGCTCTACGGATGCGGCGTTGAAGGGAAGGAGATTACGAGGCTTGATCTTCCCATCTTTTATGAAGGCGAAGCAAATGTGCGCTCCGTCTATGGCGATGCCGATATAATCCTCGACCGGAATTCCCTCGGCCTTGGACCGGCGCCGTATGTATTTATCGAGCCGGTCGTAAATGGCCTCTTTAAAGGCAGCGCTGGTCGTGCTTCCTTTAAAAAGCCCGTGGTCCTTAAACTCGATAATGACTTGGTTGTATGACGCGTCATTGCGGCCCCTTTCAGCGTGAAAGGTGATACCGAGTTCGTTTTCAATGTGCTTAAGCCAACCCTTTCTGACCTCCTCTTCATTGGCCCAGGCGTGGCTATCCTTCTTCAGCTTGGCGAAAAGATCGCTCATTGTTCACGATCAGTGCTCAGGTGACGAAACGGTTCTGCGCTAGGTAAACAAGCGTTCGCCTGCGAACAGGCGGCAGCCAGGACGGCGCTACGCGCAAGGGGAAAATGCTCGTCGTCGGCTGAGAATCGGGGAAAATTTACATTCATAGGCCCGATTCTGGAACGCCCTGGCGAGTGGCACAAGCCGCTCATCGAGTATCCTCGAACATTCCTTACGCAGCCCTTTCGATATTCGAAGTTTACCTCCCCAGCCCCAGCCCCAGCCCATGCCCTTTCCCTCTGCCGCTCGCGGTCCTGCTCCGGCTCCCGCGCCAATCCCCGGCGTTCCCGCTCCTCGGCTCTCGCCGGCTGCCGCTCCGTCTCCTGTGCCTCCCGCTCGACGCGCCGCCCCCAATCCTTGCTGAGCGTCACTCCCTCTCGCGCCTGGATGAAGCTGCGCGCCAGCTCGTCCAGCCCGGCCTGGTGCTCGCGCCCGACGCCGGGCACGGTCATGTATCTGCCGCTGCTGGCGGCGCGCGACGCATTTCGCATGCCCTCCTCCCCAAGCCGCTGGCTGGCTGCGGCCATAAACCCGTCCAGCTCGTTTGCGACACGCGGATCGGCCCGGCCTTCGCGCCATGCGGCGGATACCAGCTCCTCGCGCCGCCGCTGCCGGGCGTCATAGCGTTCGCCCTCGCGCGGTATCTCCGCCGTCAGCCCGGCCATCTGCACGGCCTTGAGCGTGTCCAGCGCCGCCTTCGATAGCCCCGGCACCTCAACGGCATCCCGCGCCCGCTGCTGCTCCACCTCGCCCGTATGGTGGCGCACGGCGGCATCCCTTGCCGCTGCCTCGCGGTCCAAGCTGCCGCCGATCGCCACGGCTGCCGATCGGGCGCGCGTCCGCTCGTCCTGGGCGGCGCGGCCGGCAAGCCACCCTTCTCGCCCGCGCAAGGGGCCCAGCACCTCCGGCCCTTCCTCACGCAAGGTCTGTGCGGCGGCGCGTAGGTCGCAGCCGAAGCGCTCAATCAGCTTGTCCAGTGTATCCCCAGCCTGGTCGGGATCGCGGTAGGCGCCGCGCAGATAGGATTTCTGCGCCTCCACCTCCCGCACGGCGGCCGGGGCCTGGTCGGCAACCCGCGTCAGCTCCTCCGGCGACGTGCTGCGCCCGAGGCTGTCCCGGCCCTGCCCGGTCGGATCGCGCCACGCCGGCAGCAACGGCCGGCGCACGCTCCGCCTTCCGCGCCTGCTCGGCCGCGCGCGCCTTCTCCTGCGCCTGAAGCTCCCACGCGGCGGCCTGGCGGCGGACGTAAGCCGGATCGACCGGACCCTCGCGCGCCTCCTTCTCGGCCAGCTTCCGCACGCCATGCAGCTTCAGCTCGCCGCGCTAGGCGTCGGTGCCCCGGAACTCGCGGTCGATCTTAGCGCCCAAGGCGTCCACCAGCTCACGCCCGCCCGGCGATAGCAGCCCGCGCACCTGGTCGAGCGTGCCGCCCTGTCGCGTGTTGTAGGTCAGCGCGTCCCGCAACTTGCGGCCCCATTCCTCGCGCTCGGCCTCCTGCTTCTGCTCCTGGGTCAGCTCGTCGCGCGTCGGCCACGCGATCGACGCGGCCCGCACCTCGCCGCGCGCCATCTGCCCGGCGAGCTGGCCGGCGTCGCGCGCCGTCTCCCGCGCGACGAACACCTCGGCACTCTCCCGCTGCCGGGTCAGCGCCACATAGCTCGCCGCCGATCGCCAATGCTCGGTGTGGTAGAGGCATGTCCGGTCCAGAGTCTAAACTTGGCCCTCGTAGATCGCCCCCGCATAGTCGCTCGAAGGCCTTGAAGTCGGCGCGCGAACGCGCGCCGCGCCATTTCCAGATACTTTGCGGGTGTCCGAGGTCCAGGCCCGGCCCATCCTCAGTCGCCCAGCACCAGATCGTCGCGGTGGATCATCTCGTCGCGGCCGCGCCAGCCGAGCAGGGTTTCGATCGCGTCGGAGCGGTGGCCGATGATGCGAGCGGCGTCGGTGCTGCCGTAGGCGACCAGGCCGCGGGCGAGGGGCTCGCCGACTTCCGACAGCACCCGCACCGGGTCGCCGCGCTCGAACCGGCCCTCGATCTGCCGCACCCCGGCCGGGAGCAGCGAGCCGCCGGCGGCGAGCGCGCGGGCGGCGCCCTTATCGATGGTCAGGCTGCCGGCGGGCGGCAGGCCGGCGGCGATCCAGCGCTTGCGCGCCGACCGGCCGCCGGGTTCGGCCAGGAACCAGGTGCAGCGCGCGCCGTCGCACAGGGCCGCCAGCGGGTGCGGCAGGGTGCCGAGGCCGATCGCCATCGCGCAGCCGGCGCGGGTGGCGATGCCGGCCGCCAGCAGCTTGGTGCGCATGCCGCCGGAGGAGTAGCCGGGCGGCGGCGCGCCGCCCATCGCCTCGATCTCCGGCGAGAGCGCGGCCACCAGCGGGACGTGCCGGGCCGTCGGGTCCTGGCGCGGGTCGGCGGTGTAGAGCCCGTCTATGTCGGAGAGCAGCAGCAGCTGGTCGGCCTGGATCATCTCGGCGACGCGGGCCGCCAGCCGGTCGTTGTCGCCGAAGCGGATCTCGGCGGTGGCGATGGTGTCGTTCTCGTTGATCACCGGCACGCAGCCGAGCCCGAGCAGGGTCGAGAGCGTGGCGCGCGCGTTCAGGTAGCGCCGGCGGTCCTCGGTATCGTCCGGCGTCAGCAGCAGCTGGGCGGCGATCAGCCCGTGCGCCGACAGCGCGGTGCTCCAGGCCTGTGCCAGCCTGATCTGGCCGACCGCGGCGGCGGCCTGCTTCTCCTCGAGCCGCAGCGTGCGCCGCTTCAGCCCGAGGCTGTGCCGGGCGAGCGCGATCGCGCCGGACGACACCACGATCACCTCGACATCGCGCGCCCTGAGCATGGCGATGTCGGCGGCGACCCCGTCCAGCCAGGCGGTGCGGGGCGCGGCGGCCTCGGCATCGACCAGCAGCGCGCTGCCGATCTTGACTACGATCCGCTTCGCCGCGCCGAAACGCGGTCCGGTGCCGGGCGCGGCGCTGTCGGCCATGCCGGTCAACCGCGCCGGTAGTCTGTGATGGCGTTCTGCAGCAGGCGCAGCGTCTCGGCGACGTTGCCCTGGGTGGCGGCGGACAGGGTGATCACCGGCCGGCCGGTCGCCTTTTCCAGCGCGCGGCGCCGGGTGCCGAGCTGCTGCGGCGTCATCGCGTCGGTCTTGTTGATGGCGACGATCTCCGGCTTGTCGGCCAGACCGCCGCCATAGGCGATGAGTTCCTCGCGGATGGTGCGCCAGGCATCGACCACGTTGCCGTCGGCGCCGTCGATCAGATGCAGCAGCACGGCGCAGCGCTCGACATGGCCGAGGAAGCGGTCGCCGAGACCGGCACCCTCGTGCGCGCCCTCGATCAGGCCGGGAATGTCGGCCAGCACGAACTCCTCGGTGTCGGACAGCCGCACCACGCCGAGCTGCGGGTGCAGGGTGGTGAACGGGTAGTCGGCGATCTTCGGCCGCGCGGCGGAGGCGACAGACAGGAAGGTGGATTTGCCGGCATTGGGCAGGCCGATCAGCCCGGCATCGGCGATCAGCTTCAGCCGCAGCCAGATCCAGCGCTCCTCGCCGGGCCAGCCCTTGTCGGCGCGGCGCGGCGCGCGGTTGGTGCTGGTCTTGAAGCTGGCATTGCCGAAGCCGCCATCGCCGCCCTTGCAGAGCAGGATGCGCTTGCCGGGCGCATCGAGATCGGCGAGGAGCACCTCCTTGGTCTCGTCGAAGATCTGGGTGCCGATCGGCACCTGGATCAGGACGTCGTCGGAGCCGGCGCCGGTGCGGTCGGAGCCGGAGCCGTTGCCGCCCTTGCGGGCGCGGAAATGCTGGGTGTAGCGGAAATCGATCAGCGTGTTCAGGTTGGCGACCGCCTCGAACACGACGTCGCCGCCCTTGCCGCCCTTGCCGCCGTCCGGGCCGCCGAACTCGATGTATTTTTCGCGCCGGAACGCCACCACGCCGTCGCCGCCATCGCCGGAGCGGACGTAGATCTTGGCCTGATCGAGGAATTTCATGGTCTGTGCGGTCCGGTGCTCTGGGCCCTGGTCCGGCTGCCGCCGACGAAAAAGGGCCGACCCGAAGGTCGACCCCTTGATGCACGGTCCGGCCGGGGCGGTCGGATTATTCGGCCGCGAGCGGCGCCGCGTCGACCGAAACCTGCACGCGGCCCTCGGCGCGGGTCTCGAACTTCACCGCCCCGTCGATCAGCGCGAAGATGGTGTGGTCGCGGCCGACGCCGACATTGCGACCGGCCTTCACCTTGGTGCCGCGCTGGCGGATGATGATGTTGCCGGCGATCACGCTCTCGCCGCCGAACTTCTTGACGCCCAGACGACGTCCCGCGGTGTCGCGCCCGTTGCGGGATGAACCGCCTGCCTTCTTGTGTGCCATAGCCTGAACTCCTGTGCTGCTGAGCTGCCGATGCCGCGTCCGGAGGCTTGTTCGCCTCCTTACGGGTTCAGGCGGCGCTGATCTCGCCGATGCGCAGCACCGTGACGGGCTGGCGATGGCCGTTGCGGCGGCGGCTGTTCTGCCGGCGGCGCTTCTTGAAGATGATGACCGTGTCCAGGCGGTCCTGGGCGATGACGGTGGCGGTCACGGTGGCGCCGGCCACCAGGGGCGCGCCGATCCTGGTCGCGCCGTCCCCGCCGCCGACCGCGAGCACGTCGGTGAAGGTGTAGGTGGCGCCCGCCTCGACATCGAGCTTCTCGACCTTGAGCACCTGCTCCGGGGTCACGCGATACTGCTTTCCGCCAGTGCGGATGACTGCGAACATCTGTCTCTGCTTTCCGATCTCTCAGGACCGGTGACGCCGGTTTCCGGCTGTCCTCGATCCCAGTCGCTTCTTATGATGGGTCCCGACGCGGCGGAACGACGACGCAGCCGACCCGGCGGGCCGACTGCAACGAGGGGTGCGCTTACAAGATAGCCGTCTTCTCTGTCAAGCTGTTGCCAACCGGACCGGCACAACCCTATAAGCCGGCGCGTTGCTGCCTCGGGAGAGGTGCCAGAGTGGTCGATTGGGACGGTCTCGAAAACCGTTGTGGGTGCAAGCTTACCGTGGGTTCGAATCCCACCCTCTCCGCCAGGGCAGCAGCGCAAACACCTGAAAACTAAGGTTTGTTGACGGCGGCCAAGGACAGTCTGGCCGCGTGATGAATCACAATCCTTCAAAAATCCTGCAACCATCGTGCAACTAAATTTCAGGACACTGGCCGGCTCGCTTGGCTTGGTTTCGGCTCCTTCAGCTCAGGTCGGTCGAATTGGACGGAGCTGATCGCGATTTTCTTCGTCCTCTCGAAGGTCACGGGTGTCCTCCGGTTGAGCTGTGAGGTTAGTTACCCGCCCTGTTGCGCATGCATCGAAGGAGGGAATAGCAGACACCCCCTTGGGTCGCCCGGGGCGCAGCGAAAGCACACAACCCGTGGGTACGCCTGGCACAGGGACGGGAGCAAGCGTCGCCGCTGTTGGGCAATGCCATTTGGGCATTTTCAGTAAGCCAGCGAGCGGTGCGTTGGCGACAAGTCGGATGTGAGTTGACAAACCGGTTGCGCCGCAAGCGGTTGAGGTTGTGGGCAGGCGGTAAGGTGATCTGAACCTAACCTGCCTTGGCGGCTGCTGGCGCTGCCGGGCGGACATAAGAGGCGGGTTGCCGAATACCTGGTGCCGGTTGTCAACTCCGAAATCAATGCGATGACCCCCTCGCCGCCGAGACGCGTTTCGCCGCCCGGCTCCGATGGGCAGATATTAGTGAAGCGCGCTTCGCTCCGAGCATTCCAGCTTTGATCACGTGGCGACGAGTCATGTTTTGCGCAGCCTTCGAACCACTGCGGGGTTCTGAGCAAGCCGCAGGATGAGTTGATGGCCGGGAGCCCGCCTGCTGACGTTGTCGCAGCCCTAGGCCCAGCGCCGCCTGCGAGGAGGGCGTTACGGACGTGGCTGCTCTGACGGGTAACACGTGGGGAGCTTGCCTTGCGGACGGCGTGTCAGGACGTCAGATCATCTTTTGTCTCAGCGCAATGCCGCCGTCCGTCCGCCGAACCAATCCTTTGCGGTCTAGCAGAAACGTTTCCCCGTCGGAATTTGAACTGAAAAATTACCCTACCTCACCTCCGAGATCATTCAAGCTGAGTGGGTTTTGTCCAAGTGAGCGGCACAGATCGCCGCCTGGCCCGAGACGAACGCTTCAAATATGATATCTGCCGTTTTGCGCTTCTATTATCTGGACGGCTTTTCCGGACGCTCAAATGCTTGATGATGTGCACGACAGGATCGATGGTCCTGCTGTCGCGGGTGTAGACCTCCTGGGCCAGCGTCGCACGTTCGATGAAAGGTGCTTAGGCGCGTAGGTAGAAGATTGTTTCAAATCCGGTATCATGCCATCTACGTAAATGTGCAGGCGGAGTTACTGTCTCCTGCTGCTTGAGCCGGGCAATTTTGGATATCGACAGGATTTGGTGACACGATGAGTGACGCGAGCTCTACCACAAATCAAAACAGGTACTACACACTTTGGGCTGTTGTAACTGTAGTAATCAGCTTTATTATCTGCTTTGTAAATACAAAACTTCCTGGTCACCCCGGTTTTTTCTTGAAGTTTTTTGGCTCGCTTATTTGTGTGATTCCTGGATTTATTGGATTCCTTGTTGGAGACTATATTAGGAAATTTACAATTCCCGATATGATAATCACCAATGGCGGAATGTCCTCTATCGCGAAGCAAAAACTATTCTGGCTTTTTGGGCCCCAGATTATAGGTATTGTGATCGGTATAGCGTTCGGTGCATCGCAGTTTTTCAAACTGTTCGCTTGACATGGGCGAACCTTAGTCTGGAAGTTGCCAGCGAAGGCTTGTGGGCCGCGATAGACATTTCCGGAAGCCGAAATATGGCTGGACATGCTTCGTGGTCCGCTGCGAGTATCTTTTGTGATATAGGTCAATGCAGGGTTTTCCGAACGGTCAGAGGCCGTCCATGCTCTCCAGGGTGCTGCGCTGGCAGCACCCCGAAGCGAAGCAGTCTTTTCCAAGGCCGGAGGCGTCTCAAGCCCCAAGAGAGGCATCGGGAAACAGTGTGTTTAAGCGTGGGCGGCCGTGACCTGTGGGGCGTTAGATTCCCATCCCGGCAGCTTTCTCGACCGACCCCATGATCATACCAGTGAGCTTTAGCAGCTCTGCCGCCGACTTGGTTGCGGCCGACCTCTTTGATGTGAACGACGAGACGGCTTCTAAGCTCTCGGGGTCGCTGGCACCCTTCGTCGTGACCGCCAAGACAGTTCCTTCGTCGCCTGCCAAGACGGCAGCCGTCATTAACCGCGCTCTATTGGTGGGCTCGGGGTCAGTAACGGCATCCGCTTCATTCGCGATCGCGAGACGCAACGCTGTTTCCTGCGGCGTGTCGCCCTCCCGCAGACGCTTATCGGTCAGCTTGCGGTCTGCTGTTTGTCTTGGCGACTGCGTTCTTCCTCGGCTTTCTGGCGCTCCGGACCGCCAGCCTGTCACTCCGGCAGCGCCCTGCTGCTGCGCGGAGATCACTGCGTGTGAGAGCGCCGGTCACATCGGGAGACCCCTCAAGGACTGCATCACGCAGTGATGCAATGTTAGTATTAGGCTTAAAGACGGTCTCGAAAACCGTTGTGGGTGCAAGCTTACCGTGGGTTCGAATCCCACCCTCTCCGCCAGGCGGTAGCGCAAATGCCTGAAACTAACGGTTGTCGATGGCGGCCATGGATAGTTTGGCCGACCGGCGGCCAACAATCCTTGGCGAATCCTGCAACCATGGTGCAACCAAATCTGTGGATAGGGGTCGGGTCAGTCAGCCTGTTGAAGGCTCGGCTCCATCCCGATATCCGGCGCGCCAGTATTGTGAGAGGTGCTCGCGTCGCTGGCCGTTTTGAAAACGCAATGACGGCCGATCTCCCCGTCCCAACCGGCTTGAGCCCAGGCCGTCGTCGCAAGCAGCGCGCTCTGGTTTTGGAAGCTTGCGGCGGTCTGGAACCACCGGGAGGCCGTCGGGCGGAGTGTCAGCCGCCTTGGGGGCGGTCGGCCTGGCGAGTGCGGGTGGCTATTCCGAGATCCACATTGATGAATGTCTGGCCGGCTCTCAAAGGCGCTTATCCGCCATCCAGATAGGTTGGTCCTGTCCGTCCATCACGCCCGATCACTGGTAGCTGATCGGCCCCGTCGCCGATGGCTGGATGCTGGCGGTAACGATCGTGACGAACCGGGACAGGCTGCAGAGCCGGCCGCCCTGATACTCGCACCCGGGCAACGCCAGTCCTTCGTAGACCGGGACAGTGGTCAGGCGAAGCGGTTTGCCGGCATGCATCTGGTCGAGCGTCATGGTGACGAACACCGGCCGTACGAAGAACCGCCCGGCCCGGTCCTTCAGCAACTCGAACCCGAGCGCGCCGCCCGGCGGCATGTCGTCGGTGTTGAAGCTCTGCTGGTGCCAGTCGAGGTTCAGCCCGGCGGCCCACCCGGCACACTCGTCCCGGCGCCGCCCTCGATCGCATCCAGCATCTGCAGCGCCAGGTTGGAGCCGGTCGCCCGCGCCAGCGCCGGCGTGCGATCGAACAGGCGGTATTTCACGGTGTAGAGACGCATCAGGCTCTTCACCCCGGCCTCGTCGGTCCGGCCGAAGGCGACGTCGGTTCCGGTGAAGCCGTTCGCGTATTCGAGCTCGAAGATCTCCGCCAGGCTGGACCCGGTCAGCAGGCCGCCGGTGCAGGAGAGCGAGTTCCCGCTCGGCGTGATCGCGTAGGGCAGGCTGGCGATGGTGCAGGCCGGCGCGCCGACGGCGCTCTGGCACAGCGCCGTCGAGCAGCAGCCGAGCACGGTGTTCAGGTCCGACAGCAGCGCCGCCGCTCCGGCCTGGATCGGCTGGAAGCTGCCGCCGATATGGGCGAGCACGGCGTCGCTCATCGCCGCCATGTCTTCTGGGTAGGGCGCCAAGAACAGCGGATCCGCCTTGCTCGACGCCGAGAAGCCGGC
>CAZZZA010000035.1:0-23845 GCA_964658455.1 uncultured Lichenihabitans sp. | reverse complement strand
CCCAGCCCGATGCCGAGCACCAGGATCCCGGCCTGCATCAGCAGCAACGGCGCCAGCAGCGACGCCAGCCCGAACGCGGCGACCCGCCAGGAGCGGGCCTCGAGCCGCGCCAGCGCCCAGAGCAGCAGCGCGAAGCCGGGCGGCGCCAGCGCCAGCAGCTCGACCCGGCACATCAGCATCGCACCAGCGACGCAGAGCTGGGTGGCGATCGGCCGCCGCGACCAGCGCGCCATGGTGCCGCCGCCGGGCCGGATCGCCGCCAGCAAGGCGGTCAGCAGCCAGGCGACCGCCGGCAGCACCGACAGCGCCCGCGACAGCCCGTCGTCACGCCAGGGCCCGCTCGCCGCCGCCGTTCCGTGGGCGCCGGCGCCCCAGACCGCGACCAGCAGCGTGGCGAGCGCCATCCAGAGACCGGCCAGCGCCACGCCGCGCCCGCGCGCCGCCGACGGCAGCAGCGCCGGCATCAGCGCCAGCAGGAACGGCAGGGCCAGGATCGCCGGCAGGGTTCCGGTCATACCGGATCGGCTTCGTGTCGGCCGCACAGGCCATGCAGCGCCAGGGCCTGCAGCGGCAGCAGCGCCAGCAGCGAGGCCCAGCCCGGACCGGCGACGGCGCAGCCGGCCAGCAGCAGGCCGTTCGCCGACACAAGCAGGCAGGCGAACCGCGCCCGCGTCGCCGCGGTCGCCAGCGCGCCGATCAGACCGGCCAGCACGATGCCGAGCGACGCGCTCGGTACGCCGCGCGCGCCGGCGAGCAGGGCTGGTTCCGGCAGCAGCCGCAGCGCCAGCCACGCCGCCAGCACCGCCGCGAGCATCGGCCAGACCGGAGCCGCCGCCGCACCCGCCGGCCGGGGGGCTACCCGGCGTGCGAGCGCCGGCCGCTGCACGATCAGCCACGCCGCCTGCGCGATCAGCGCCAACATGCCGGCGAGCGCGATCTCGACCGGCGCGCCGCCGGGCGCCGCCGCCAGCGCGCGCGCCAGCAGGCAGCTTCCCAGCAGCCCGCCCTGCACCAGCAGGCGCGCCGGCCATGCGGAAAGCGGCGCCGGCCGCGCGCACAGGATCGCCTGGATCAGCAGCGCGCCGACCAGCAGCCCGGCCAGCCCGCTCACGCGATCCCCCTTCCGGCCAGCAGCAGGATCGGCGCGATCAGCGCCAGCAGCACCGACAGGCCGGCCAGCCGCCGCCTGGACGATAGCGTCGTCAGCCTGGCGCCGGCCACGCCCAGCAGCAAGCAGCCCAGCAGCAGCCGCGCCGCCCAGCAGGCCAGCCCGGCCAGCCAGCCGAGCGGTCCGGACTGCGCCACCGCGACGCTGCCCGGCAGCGCCAGGCCGCCGACCAGATCGATCCAGACCAGGATCTGCACCCCGTCCTGGATCCTGATCAGCGCGAGATCGGTCCCGGACCAGCCCTGCGAAAGCGCGTCGCGCCGGCCCGACGCCGCGATCGCCGAGACCCCGAGCGCCACTGCCGCCAGCATCCCCGGCGCGTCGGACGCCGCGAGCCCGACCGCCCCCTGGCGCGCGGCCAGCAGCGGATCGAGCCCGGTGCCGCCGCCAAGCAGCGACAGGGCCAGCACCGCCAGCATCGCCCCCGGCACCGCCAGCACCGCGTTCACCATCTGCCCGGTCGCCTCCAGACCGGGTGCCGCCTGCCCGTCATCCGCCGCCGCCAGCAGCAGCACCGCCTGCGCGGCGGCCAGCAGTCCCAGCACCAGCAGCAGGTCGGCGGCCGGCGCATCGAGCAGGCCGGAGGCGAAGGACGGCACCAGGCAGGCGGCGACCAGGGCGAGGGCGAACGCCAGCCGCGGTGCGGCGACGAACAGCGGCGAGGCGTTTTCGGTTCGCACCGGCGGGCGCGCCAGCAACGCGCGCAACGACCGGAACGGCTGCCCCGCCAGCGCCCGCCAGGCGGCCGGCGCGATCGGCGCCAGCCCGGGCCCCGGGGCCGGCCGTCCCTGCGCGACCCCGCTCGCCCATTCGACCAGAGATCCGGCCAGCGGCGCCGCCGCCAGCGTCAGCAGCCCGTGCACCAGCAGCGCCGCGGCGCCGAGCAGCAGGCCGGCGAGATCGTTCACGGACCGGCTCCCGCCGGACCGGCCGACACCGGGCCGGTCCCGAGCCAGCCGAGTGCCAGCGCCAGCAGCAGCAGCAGCGACGCCACCGCCGCCAGCCTCTCGCCACGGTCGGCCAGTAGCCGGCCGGCCAGGGCGCTGGCGGCGCGCATGCGCAGCAGCGCCGGCCGCGCCCGCGACCAGGACGGAAGTCGCCACACCGGCAGCCCGCCGACCGCCGGCAGCCCGAGCGCGTGGCGCAGCGCCGGACCCAGCGCCAGGACCAGGGTGCGGGGCGCGATCTGCGTCGCCGGATCGCCAAACGGCAGCCAGGGCGGCGGCGGCGGCGCGCCGCCCTCCCAGGCCGGCTCGCGCCGCTCCGGCTGGTCGGCGAAACGCCGCAGCGCCAGGACGATCGCGCCCAGCATCAGCCCGACCGCCAGCAGGATCGGCAGCGGCGCCAGCATCGTCGTCCCACCCGGCGACACCAGCGCCAGCAGCGGATGCGCCGACCCCGCCTGCCCGCCGGACGCGGCGCCTGAGCCGCCCTGGCCGCGCAGCCACACCCCCGGCAGCAGCGACGCCAACAGTGCCAGCGCCAGCACCGCGCCATGCCTGCGCAGCGCCGGCGCCTGGCTGTCGGTGGCCGCCGCGCCGCGCGGCGTGCGCGGCCTGCCGAGCCCGGCGACCCAGGCCAGCCGGATCACCGACGCGGCGCCGAGCGACGCCACCACCGCGATCGCGGCGACCAGGATGGCGGTCGGCACCGGCACGCCTGCCAGCAGCGGCAGATCGGCCGCCAGCGCGCATTGCAGCAGCAACCACAGCGCGGCGAAGCCGCCGCCCGGCGGCAGGAAGCCCAGCAGGCCGAGCGACGCCGCCATGACCAGGCAGGCCCGTGGCATCGACATCGCGAGCCCGCCGAGCCGGATCACCAGACCGGACCCGGCTTCCTGTTCCATGGTGGCGGCCAGGCTGAGCGCCGCCAGGCCGGCCAGCGAGGAGAGCGGCAGGAACAGCAGCATCGCCGCGAACGCCGAATCGGCCAGCACCGGCATGTCGTCCGCCTTGGCCAGCAGGCAGAGCCCGATCGCGGCCACCGCGAGACCGCTCTGCACCGCGATTAGCGCGCCGATCGCGGTCCGCAGCCGGCCCTGGCCGAGCCCGTCGATCCCCGCCCGCATCGCCGAACCCAGACCCAGCAGCACCAGCGCCGCACCCCACCAGCCCGACGGCACCGGCCCGGCCAGATCGAGCAGCAGCCGGACCAGCAGGAACAGCCCGAGCAGGCTCCCCAGCACCGGCACCCAGACCGGGGCGAAGCCGGCGCGTCGCAGCAGCAGCCGCGGCGCCGGCCACAGGCCGAGCAGCGGCACCGTGCCCAGCAGCGCCAGCACCGGCAGCAGCACCCCGCCGCCCGAAATCTCGGCCCGCACCTGCGCGAACCCCGACGCCGCCAGCAGCGCCCCGCTCGGCGCGGCACGCTGCGACAGCAGGGCGCAGGCGCCGGCGATGCCGATCGCGGCGGCGATCGAGAGCCGCCGCGTCCTGCCGCCGCCCGCGTCCAGCGCCAGCAGCGCCAGCACCGCGCCGGTCGCCAGCAGGAACACGTCGCCGGCCAGCAGCGCCAGCAGGATCGCGGCGACCGTCAGATCCCGGCGCGCATCCAGGGCCCGGTCTCGCATCGGCGCGCACTCGACGAACCAGGCGGTGGCGAACAGCAGCAGCGCGAACAGGCAGGAGAGCGGATCGAGCGCCAGCCCGCCATCGCCGCCGGCATAGCCGATCGGGATCGGCAGCGCCGCCGAGCGCTGGTTGCCGAGCCCGAGCACCGCGCAGTCGACGCCGATCGCCGGCAGCAGCCCGGCCAGACGCGGACGCTGCGGGGCCGCACCGGGCATCAGCAGCGCCAGGCCGCCCCTGATCGCGATCGCGACGCCGAGCAGGAACAGCGCGATCAGGATCAGCAGGGTCAATACGGTCCGGTCCCCGTCCGCGGCGACGGTCCGACCTCACCGAGTCGGACCCTGCGCAGCCTAGGACGCGTTCGCCGGGCGGCGCCAGCCTCGCCGCCCGGCCCCGTGCACCGTCTTGCGGCCGCTCAGAGCATCGCCAGCGGCTGCTTGGTGGCCGGCGGCGGGAACGCCCGGTCCAGCAGCGACAGATCCGCCTCGCCTAGCCGCACCAACGCGGCGTCGGCGTTCTCGTGCGTGTGCGCGACGCTGGCCGCCTTCGGGATCGCGATCACGTCGGGCCGCCGCAGGGTCCAGGCCAGCGCGACCTGGGCCGGCGTCACCCCGTGCGCGCGCGCCACCTCCGCCAGCGCCGGCGATTGCAGCAGCTTGCCGCCCTGGCCGACCGGCGAATAGGCCATCAGCGGGATCGACCGTTCCGCCGCGTAGGTCAGCAGGTCGAGTTCGATGCCGCGATAATCCAGGTTGTAGAGCACCTGGTTGGTCACGCAGCCGGAGGCGCGGGCGATGCCGGCCATCTCCTCCATGTCGTCGACGTCGAAGTTCGATACCCCCCAGCTGCCGATCAGCCCGTCGGCCCGCAGCCGCTCGAACGCCTCGATGGTCTCGGCCAGCGGCGTGCCACCGCGCCAGTGCAGCAGGTAGACGTCGATCCGCGACACGCGCAGCCGCTTCAGGCTGGCGCGGCAGGCCGCGGCCAACTCGTTGCGCCCGGCATGCGACGGCAGCGCCTTCGTCACCAGCGTAACCTGGTCGCGCAGCCCCTGGATCGCCTCGCCGACCAGGATCTCGGCCTCGCCGTCGGCATACATCTCCGCGGTGTCGATCAGCGTCATGCCGCGCTCGATCCCCGCCCGCAGGCTGGCGATCTCGCCCTGGCGCCGCGCGCGGTCTTCCGCCATCCGCCAGGTCCCCTGGCCGAGGCACGGCACCTGCGCGCCGTCCGCCAGCCTGATGGTGCGCAGCGCCGGCTCACGCATCGCCGTTCGCCGCCTTTTCGGTCTGTTCGCGGTCGGAGGACGGCACGCCCTTGGCCTCGCCTTCCTGGCTGCCCTCGGGGATGCCGTGGGTCGCCCGCGTCTGCTCGTCTTTTTTTTGTTGCTTAGGGTCGGTCATCGAACGCTTCTCCATTCCCATCCATCGAAACCGCGCGGCACCCGCTTGGTTGCGACGGCGCGCCACAGGCGGCGCTGAAGAGTGCGTGCGGTTCAGCCGGCGCGTATCCAGCCTTTCGGCTCCTGGCGCCAATAGGCCAGCGCATGGCCGGCGGCCTTGGCCCGAGCCCAGCGCTGCCGGGCCTGCTCGACCTGCGACGGGTCGTTGCCGTCGAACAGGTCGAACACGCGCTCGAACGCGGCGAGGTCGCCGGCATCGAGCCCGTCGAGCAGGAACAGGAAGCTTGCCTGGTTCGGCACCGCGTCGTCGTCGGTGATCCAGATCGGCTGCAGCGACGCATCGCCCATCCGCGCCGTGCCGTGCGGCAGCCAGACCGGCTCCGGCGCGCGCCACAGCGCCTCGTCGAGCGCCTCGACCCTGGCGGCGTCGCGGCAGCGCACGACCGCCCGCCGGCCCGCCTGCAAGGTCCGCCCGAGCAGGGCCGGAAGCGCCTCCGCCGCCGCCGACCGGGTCAGATGGTAGAACCCGATCTCGCTCATCCCCGGTCCGTCCCGCTTGATGCCTGCCGGGCTCAGGCTAGCCCCAGCAGCCGGAGCAGCAAACAGCCGATGCCGCCGAGCAGCAGGATCGACAGGATCGCCGCAGCACTCATGCGCGAGCCGGCGCGGAACACGGTGCGGATATCGACCATCAGGCCGAGTGCCGCCATCGACAGGCCGGTGAGCCAGAGCGAGAGCCGCGCCGCGCCCTGCGCCGACCCCTCGCCCAGCATGCCGCTGGCCCGCAACGCCAGCAGCGCCGCGAAGCCGATCACGAACCAGGGCACCGGCAGGCGCGAGCGCCGCCCGGCCGCCGGCTCCCGGAACAGGTCGGCCGCCACGCCTGGGTAGGCGCGCGACAGCGCCGCGACGCCGGCGATCGCCGGCCCGAGCATCAGCACCCGGGTCAGCTTCACCAGCGCACCGGCCTGCATCGCGACGGCGCCCAGCGGCGCGGTGGCGGCGACCACCTGGGGCACGGCATAGACGGTCAGGCCGGCCAGCACCCCGTAGGCCATCGGCGTCAGATGCAGCAGCGGCGCTAGCAGCGGCAGGCCGACCACCACCACGATGCTGAGCACCGCGGTGAAGGTGATCGAGGCAGCGACGTCGTCGGCGTCGGCCCCGATCACCGGCGCCACCGCGGCGATCGCGGAGTTGCCGCAGATCGAGTTCGCGCAGGCGACCAGCGTGGCCTGGTTGCGGGAGAGCCCGAGCAGCCGGCCCAGCAGATAGCTGCCCGCCAGCGACAGCCCCACCGTCGCCGCGACGCCCAGCAGCAGCAGCGGGCCGGCGGCGCCGAGCAGCGCGAGGCTCACCGAAGCGCCGAGCAGCACCACGGCGATCTCCAGCACCGTCCTGGCGCTGAACACGATGCCCGGCCGGCACGCCGTTCGCCACCGGCCGGGAAGCCTGACCGCGACGCCGAGCAGGATCGACAGCGCCACCGGTTCGAGCCAGGCATGGCGCAGCCAGCGCAGCTCCAGACCCTGGACGCCGCGCGCCGCCGCCGCGATCACGAGACACAGCAGCATCCCCGGCGCCAGCGAGGCTGCCCGGCCGAGCCATGGCCGGGCGCGCGCGGCCAGGCCCGCCCCGGCCGCGGCGACAATCATGCGGCGACGCGATCGTCGGCCACGGCGGCAGGCATGGCGGCGGCGGAGGCGGCACGGTGCAGCACCAGCCTGGCATGCAGCCGCTCGATGGTCCGGCTGGCGGTTTTCGTGAACAGGAACGGCAGCAGCGCATGGATGCCGCAGGCCAGTCCGGCGGTGAGCAGATCCCTGGCGAAACCCAGCGCCACCAGCAGGTGCCGGCCATAGCTCTCGCCCACCGCGCGCGGATGGCGAAGGAAAAGCGTCTCGATCATGGCAGATCTCCGATCCGTGCAACCCATCCAGGGTAGTTGCTCGGGCGGGGGAAATGATCCCAAACTGTCTCCCGTTTCGCAGCATCGAGGGGAGACTTTGATTGTCCGCGACCGTTTCCGTCGATTCCCATGATCTGCGCCTGCTGGCGCTGCTGCAGGAGGACTCCACCCTCTCGATCGCCGAGCTGGCAGAGCGCATCAACCTGTCGAGCAATGCCTGCTGGAAGCGGGTGAAGCGGCTGGAGGCCGAGGGCGTGATCCGCAAGCGGGTGGCGCTGCTGTCGGCCGCGAAACTCGGCGCCGGGGTCACGGTGTTCGTCACCGTCCGCGCCGCCGAGCATTCCGACGCCTGGCTCGCCGATTTCGCCGCCGCAGTCCGGGTCATGCCGGAGGTGGTCGAATTCTACCGGATGAGCGGCGAGATCGACTACCTGCTCAAGATCCAGGTCGCCGACATCGCCGCCTACGACCGCGTCTACAAGACGCTGATCCGCAGCGTGCGGCTGTCGGACGTGAGTTCCGCCTTCGCCATGGAGGAGATGAAGCACACCACGGCGATCCCGCTGCCGCGGCCGAACGGCTAGATCAGCGCCGGTCGCGATCGGTCAGCCAGCGCATGATGACCCTGGTCGCCAGCGCGAAATCCTCCATCCGCATCGCTTCCGCCGGCGTATGGCTGCCGTTCTGGTTCCTGACGAACAGCAGCGCCGCGGGCACGCCGGCCTGCGCGAACGCCACCGCGTCGTGACCGCCCCCTGACGGCATCTTGAAGGTCACGATGCCCAGACCTTCCGCTGCCTGCGACAGCTCCGCCTGGAGCCGGGGGTTCAGCAGCGACGCCGCGCTGCCGGTCTCGGGCCCGAGCAGGATCCACACCCCGCGACGCGCCTGGATGTCGTCCACCAGGGCGAGCAGGGTCTCGTGCAGCCGGTCCAGGCACGCCCTGTCGAGGCTGCGCATGTCGAGTTCGAACCGCGCCGATCCGGCGATCCGGGTGAAGCCGGCGTCGCCGTCGGTCGCCAGCACGCAGAACGTGCAGGTGAGCGCGTGCCCCTCCGCCAGCATCGCCGCCCAGGCCAGGTCTAGCCGGTAGGCCAGTTCGGCGGCGGCGATCGCCGCGTCGCGGCGAAACGCGCGCGGGGTGGCGCCGGAATGGTTGGTCTCGCCGACGATGCGCGCTTGGCGATAGCGCCGCGATCCGGGAATGCCGGTCACGATGCCGATCGGCATGCCGAGGGCGTCGAGCACCGGTCCCTGCTCGATATGCAGTTCGAGGAACGCGTCGACGCTGTCGGGACCGAGCCATTTCGCACCGGCGCGCACCGGGGCCGGATCGAAGCCGCAGGCCTGCATATGCGCGCCGAGCGTCTGTCCGGTATCGGCGCGCCGGACCTCGAGCGCGTCCGCCGGCAGGGATCCGAGTGCTGCCCGGCTGCCGGGAAAGCTGACCGGAAACCAGGAGCCCGCCTCCTCGGCGCGTAGCACCAGCACCATGATGTCGGCCGCCGGCGTCCGTCCGGCATGGACGTAGCCGGCGACACAGGCCAGCGCCGCCAGCACGCCGGCGGTTCCGTCGTAGTCGCCGCCCTGCCGGACCGAGTCGAGATGGCTGCCGATGACCAGCCTGCGCCGGTTCCGGTCCCGGCCGGGCAATGTCAGGGCGAGGTTGCCGGCATGATCGACGTGATGCTCGAGGCCGAGCCGGGCGCCCTCGCGCGCGATGCGGTCGTGCGCGCGCTGCTCTCCCGGACCATAGGCGTCCCGCGTCACCCCGGCGCCGTCGGCGCTGTCGTCGTGCAGCGCCCGGAACAAGGCGCCCGCCAGCGCCAGGTCCGGGACCGGATCGGTCATCCGAGGATGCCCGGCAGGTCCAGGCCCTGCGCCCGCGCGCACGCGACCGCGTCCGCGTAGCCGGCGTCGGCGTGCCGCATCACACCGGACGCCGGGTCGTTCCACAGCACGCGGCCGATACGCGCCGCCGCCTCCGGCGTGCCGTCGCACACCACCACCATGCCGGCATGCTGCGAGAAGCCCATGCCGACGCCGCCGCCATGATGCAGCGACACCCAGGTGGCGCCGGACGCGGTGTTGAGCATCGCGTTCAGCAATGGCCAGTCGGACACAGCGTCGGAACCGTCCAGCATCGCCTCGGTCTCGCGATTCGGGCTGGCGACCGATCCGGAATCCAGATGGTCGCGCCCGATCACCACGGGAGCGGACAACGCGCCGCTGGCGACCATCTCGTTGAACGCCAGCCCCAACCGGTGCCTGTCGCCAAGCCCTACCCAGCAGATGCGCGCCGGCAGCCCCTGGAACGCGATCCGCTCGCGCGCCATGTCGAGCCAGTGGTGCAGGTGGGCGTCGTCGGGCAGCAGCTCCTTCACCTTCTGGTCGGTGCGATGGATGTCCTGCGGGTCGCCGGACAGCGCCGCCCAGCGGAACGGACCGACCCCGCGACAGAATAGCGGCCGGATGTAGGCCGGCACGAAACCGGGAATATCGAAGGCGGCGGCAACACCCATCTCCTTCGCGCGCTGGCGGATGTTGTTGCCGTAATCGACCGTCGGCACGCCGTCGGCGTGGAAGCGCAGCATCGCCTGCACCTGGACCGCCATCGAGCGCCGCGCCGCCTGCTCGACGCCGGCAGGATCGCGGGCGCGCCGCTCCTCCCAGTCGCCGAGGCTCCAGCCGATCGGCAGGTAGCCGTGCAGCGGGTCGTGCGCCGAGGTCTGGTCGGTGACGCAGTCGGGCCGCACGCCGCGCTCGACCAGCGCCGGAAAGATCTCCGCGGCGTTGCCGAGCAGCCCGATCGAGGTCGGCCGGCCCTCGCGGCGCGCGGTCTCGATCATGGCCAGCGCCTCGTCGAGACTGCCCGCCTGCCGATCGAGATAACGGGTCCGCAGCCGCATCTCGATCCGGCTCGGCTGACACTCGACCACCAGGCACGAGAAGCCCGCCATCACCGCTGCCAGCGGCTGCGCGCCGCCCATGCCGCCCAGGCCGGCGGTGAGGATCCAGCGGCCCGTGGCATCGCCGCCATAGTGCCGACGCGCCATCTCGACGAAGGTCTCGTAGGTGCCCTGCACGATCCCCTGGGTGCCGATATAGATCCAGGACCCGGCGGTCATCTGGCCGTACATCATCAGGCCCAGCCGATCGAGCGCGTTGAAATGCTCCCAGGTCGCCCAGTGCGGCACCAGGTTGGAATTGGCGATGAGCACGCGCGGCGCATCGGCATGGGTGCGGAACACGCCGACCGGCTTGCCGGACTGCACCAGCAGGGTCTGGTCGGTCTCGAGCCGGCGCAGCGTCTCGACGATGCGGTCGAAGCTGTTCCAGTCGCGGGCGGCGCGGCCGATGCCGCCGTACACCACCAGTTCCTCCGGGCGCTCCGCCACCTCGGGATCGAGGTTGTTCATCAGCATGCGCAGCGGCGCCTCGGTCTGCCAGCTCCGCGTCGAGAGGTCGGTACCGCGCGGCGCGCGAACGGTGCGGGCATTGTCTCTGCGGCTCATCGGGCGTTCCTTCGATCGTCGCCTGGTCGTCAGGCGAGTGTTGCCAGCGGCGTCGGCCCCGCCGCGCCGAGGATCGCGCCGTCGCGTACCAGCGCGGAGGCATGCGCGATGTCGGGCGCGAGGTAGCGGTCGTCGTCGAGATGCGGGACGTCCCGCCGCAGCAGCGCCCGGACCCGTTCCAGCGCATCGCTGCTGCGCAGCGGGTGGTGAAAGTCGCAGCCCTGCGCTGCCACCAGCAGTTCGATGCCGAGGATCGCGGTCAGGTTCTCGGCCATCGGCAGCAGGCGCCGCGCACCGTGCGCCGCCATCGAGACGTGGTCCTCCTGGTTGGCGGAGGTCGGGATGCTGTCGACGCTGGCCGGCGTCGCGCGCTGCTTGTTCTCCGACACCAGCGCCGCGGCGGTGACCTGCGGGATCATGAAACCCGAGTTCAGACCAGGACGAGGGGTGAGGAAGGCCGGCAGGCCCGACAGCGCGGGATCGACCAGCATGGCGATCCTGCGTTCCGCGATGGAGCCGGTCTCGCACAAGGCCAGCGCGATCATGTCGGCGGCGAACGCGACCGGCTCGGCGTGGAAATTGCCGCCGGACAGCGCCTCCCCGGTGTCCGTCATGATCAGCGGGTTGTCGGTGACGCCATCGGCCTCGGTCGCCAGCGTCGCCGCCGCCTGGCGCAGCAGGTCGAGCACGGCGCCCATCACCTGCGGCTGGCAGCGCACGCAATAGGGATCCTGCACCCGCGCATCGCCTTTGAGATGCGACGCGCGTATGGCGCTGCCCTGCATCAGCGCGGCAAGGGTGGCGGCGACCTCGATCTGCCCGCGATGCCGCCGCAGGGCGTGGATGCGCGGGTCGAACGGCGCATCCGAACCGCGGGCGGCGTCGGTGGCGAGCGCGCCGGTCACCAGCGCGGTGCCGAGCAGGCGTTCCGCCTCGAACAGGCCCGCCAGCGCATTGGCGCAGGAGAACTGGGTGCCGTTCAGCAGCGCCAGCCCCTCCTTCGGCGCCAGCACCAGCGGCGTCAGGCCGCAGGCGGACAGCGCCGCCTGCGCCGGCTCCGGGCGTCCCGCGCGCAGGATCGTGCCGACGCCGATCATCGACGCGGCCATGTGCGCCAGTGGCGCCAGATCACCGGACGCGCCCACCGACCCCTGGGCCGGGATCACCGGCACCAGGCCATGCCGCAGCATCGCCTCCAGCAGCGCGATCGTCTGCATCTGCACGCCCGACGCGCCCTGGGCGAGCGACGCCAGCTTCAGCGCCAGCATCAGTCGGCAGATCGGGGCGGGCATCGGATCGCCGACGCCGGCCGCGTGCGACAGCACGATGTTGCGCTGCAGGACCGCCAGATCGTCGTCGCCGATCCTGATCGAGGCCAGGCGGCCGAAGCCGGTATTGATGCCGTAGACCGGCTCGCCGCTGGCCAGCAGCGTTTTCACCGTCGCGGCGCCGGCCTCGATGCTGGAATGGCACCGCGGATCGAGCGCTACCGGCGCGCCGCGATAGATCGCGCGCCATTGCTCGAGCGAGATGGCGCCGGGAATCAGGTCCACCATCCTCATCGTCCCCCGCACACGCGTCGGTGCAGCCGGTTCAGTCCCAGCCAGTAGATCAGCTCGGCCGGCTGCTCGATCGACCAAATCGCCAGGTCGCAGGCCTTGCCCGCCTCCAGGGTGCCGGTCCGGGCGGCGCGACCCAGCGCGTGCGCGGCCTGACGGGTCATGCCCAGCAGGCACTCCTCCACCGTCAGCCCGAACAGGCTGGCCGCCAGGCTCATCGCCAGTAACGGCGAGGCCAGCGGCGACGAGCCTGGATTGAGGTCGGTGGCGACAGCGATCCGCACCCCGTGCCGGCGCAGCGCCTCGACCGGCGGCTTCCGGGTCTCCCGCAGTCTGAGAAAGGCGCCGGGCAGCAGCACCGCGACGCAGCCCCGGGCCCCCATCGCCGCGATGCCAGGCTCGGAGGCGTATTCCAGATGGTCCGCCGACAGGGCCTGGTGACGGGCGGCCAGGGCGGCGCCGCCGCTATCGGACAGCTGGTCGGCATGCAGCTTGACCGCGAGCCTGTGCCGGCGTGCCGCGGCGAACAGCGTATCCACCTGACGCGGCGTGAAGGCGATGGTCTCGCAGAACGCGTCCACCGCGCAGGCCAGGCGCTCGGCGGCGATTTGCGGGATCATGCGCCCGGCGACGAAATCGACGTATCCGTCGGCATCGTTCGCGAATTCCGGCGGCAGCGCGTGCAGGCCGAGATAGGTCGGACTGACATTGATCCGGCGCTCGCTGCACAGGGCGCGGGCTACGGCGAGCTGGCGCAGCTCGGTGGCCTCGTCGAGCCCGTAGCCGGATTTCGCCTCCACGGTCGTGACCCCCTCGGCGATCAGCGCATCGAGGCGGAGCAGCGCGTCCGAGGCCAGGCGCTCCGTCCCTGCCCGCCTGGTCGCTTCCATGGTCGACAGGATACCGCCGGTCGCGGCGATCTCGGCATAGCTGGCGCCGGCGAGTTTCAGCCTGAACTCGTCGATGCGATCGCCGCCGAACACCAGATGGGTATGGCAGTCGATCAGGCCCGGCGTGATCCAGCGCCCCTCGCAATCGATCACCGCGTCCGCCCTCAGCGCCGGGCTGGCGGCCTCCTCGCCGCAATAGACGATGCGTCCGTCGAGTGCCGCGATCATGCCGCGCTCGACGACGCCGAGCCCCTGCCGGCCCTCGGCCATCGTCGCCAGCCGGGCACCGCGCCAAATCGTGTCGACCCTCACCGGCACCCCCTTTTGTGTCTATACGTTGTCGGCAAGCCGGCTTTGTGTCTAGACTCAAAATCGCTGCAACCGCTCGGAGCGCACCGTGCCGTCGATCCTGTTCAAGCAGGCGCTGCTGCCCGACGGATGGGCAGCCGACGTCCGCATCGTGATGACCGGAGGCCTGATCGAGTCGGTGACGGCCGGCGCCGCGCCGGGGCCTGGCGACGACCGCGGCGGCTATGCGCTGCCCGGGATGGCCAACGTGCACAGCCACGCCTTCCAGCGCGGCATGGCCGGCCTCGCCGAGCGGCGGCTGCGCGCCGCCGACAGTTTCTGGAGCTGGCGCGAGACCATGTACCGCTTCCTGGACCGCATGACGCCGGAGGATGTCGAGGCGATCGCGGCGCAGGCCTTCATGGAGATGCTGCAAGCCGGCTTCACGCGCGTCGGCGAGTTCCAATATCTGCATCACGCCCCGGACGGCGCCGCCTACGACGATCCGGCCGAACTGTCGGCGCGGATCGCGGGCGCCGCGCAGACCACAGGCATCGGACTGACGCTGCTGCCCTGCTTCTACGCGCACGGCGATTTCGGACCGCGGCCGCCCGGACCCGGACAGCGCCGTTTCCTGCATGATATCGACGGCTATGCGCGGCTGGTCGAGCGCTGCAGCGCGCTGGTCGGTGGCCTGGAGGGCGCGACGCTGGGCATCGCGCCGCACAGCCTGCGCGCGGTCTCACCGCCCGAACTCGACGCGCTGGTGACGCTGGCGGCCGGACGACCGATCCACATCCATGCCGCCGAGCAGCGCCTGGAGGTGGAGGCCTGCATCGGCTGGAGCGGTCGCCGACCGGTCGAGTGGCTGCTCGATCATGCTCCGGTCGATCATCGCTGGTGCCTGATCCATGCGACGCACATCGACCCGCGCGAATGCGATCGTCTGGCGGCGTCGGGCGCCACGGTCGGCCTGTGTCCGATCACCGAGGCCTCGCTCGGCGACGGCATCTTCCCCGCGCCGCAATGGCGGGAGGCCGGCGGTCGGATCGCCATCGGGACCGATTCCAACGTCGCCATCGGGGTTGCCGAGGAACTGCGGCAGCTTGAATATGCGCAACGGCTGACGGCGAGGTTGCGGAACGTGATGGCGAGCGGGTTGGGTGCGTCGACCGGCGAGACCCTGTTCGCCGTCGCGGCGGCAGGCGGCGCGGCGGTGCTGGACGCGCCGGCGCCCGCGATCCGGGCCGGCCTGCCCGCCGACATCGTCGCCCTCGATCCCGCTGCCGCAACCCTTGCCGGCGGCGATCCGGCCGCGATCCTGGATTGCTGGCTGTTCGCCGGCGATCGTTCGCTGGTCCGGGACGTCTGGGTCGGCGGCCGGCAGGTGGTGGCCGAGGGGCGGCACGTCCGCGCGGCCGCCATCGGCGGTGCCTATGCGCGGCGCATCGGGCGGCTGGCCGCCGCCTGATGCAGCTCTCGATCGGGGCGCGGATCGAACGCGATCTGGAAAGCAAGATCCTGTCGGGGGCCTGGCCGCCGGGAAGCCGCATTCCCTACGAGCATCAGCTCATGGACCAGTTCGGCTGCTCGCGCATGACCGTGAGCAAGGTCCTGAACGAGCTGAGCGCGCGCGGCCTGATCGTCAGGCGCCATCGGGCCGGATCGTTTGTCGCCAGCCCGTCCGGCGAACGCTCGATCATGCGGATCGAGGATCTCGCCGAGGTGGCATCCCGCAACCAGCAGAGCTACCGGCACCAGATCCTCAGGCGTGTGCCGCGTGCGGCGACCGCCCACGAGCGGGCCGCGCTGCACCTGTCGCCGAAGGCCCGGCTGCTGGAGATCCATTGCCGGCACGAGGTGGACGGCCTGCCGGTGGCCTGGGAGGAGCGGCTGATCGCGCTCGGCACCGTCCCGAACGCCGCCGGCGAGAGCTTCGCCGCGATCGCGCCCGGAACCTGGCTGCTGCAGCATGTTCCCTGGACCGAGGCGGAACACGTGATCTCCGGCCTGAACGCCGGCGCCGATCTCGCCGGACAGCTGCGGATCGCGGCAGGCGATGCCTGCCTGGAGCTGCATCGCCGGACCTGGCTGCAGGGTGCCCTGGTCACCGACGTCAGGCTGACCTACGCCGCTTCGCGCTACCGGTTCTCCGGCCGGTTCTCGCCTGTCTCGTCGCGCTGAAGCGCGCGCTGATCCGGCCGCGAGCGGAACTCCGACGGCGTCATGCCCAGGCGCTGCTTGAAATGGGTGCGGAAATTGACCACCGACCCGAGCCCGCACAGGAAGGCGATCTGCTCCATGCTCAGCGCGGTCGTCTCCAGCAGTTCGCGCGCCCGCGACAGGCGTTCCGCCAGCAGCCAGTCGGCCGGCGAACTGCCGGTCAGCGTCCTGAAACGCCGAATGAAGGTGCGCTGGCTCATGCCGACCGCCTGCGCCATGTCGGCGACGCTGTGCCTGCCATCGAGCCGCCGCCGCAGCCGGTCGAGCAGCGGGCTGAGCCGCGACCCCTCCTGGAGATCGAGCACCGGCCGTCCGATCATCTGCGCCTGCCCGCCCTCGCGATGCGGCGGCACCACCAGCCGGCGCGCGACATGGCTCGCATGATCGGCGCCGAAATCGGAACGGATGATATGCAGGCAGAGATCGATCCCGGCCGCGCTGCCCGCCGAGGTCAGGATCGAGCCCTCGTCGACATACAGCACGTCGGACAGGATGCGGATGCTGGGGTCGGCCGCCGCCAGCGCCTCGGTATGCTGCCAGTGCGTGGTCGCCCGGCGCCCGGACAGCAGCCCCGCCGCCGCCAGCACGAAGGCGCCGGTGCAGATCGAGACGATCCGGGTACCGGCGGCGTGCGCGTCCCGCAGGGCGGTGATCAGCGACGGCGGCACCGTGTCGTGCGGCCCGCTCCAGCCCGGGATGATGACCGTGTGCGCGCTGGCCAGGGACGCCAGCGACGCATCGATCCTGATCTCGAAACCGCTCGAGGTGCGCATCAGGCCGGGCGCGGTCGCGCACAGGGCGAAGCGATACCAGTTCGGCATCAACTCGGGTCGGCTGGTGCCGAAGATCTCGGTGACGATCGCGAACTCGAAGGTCGCGAGACCCTCGTAGCCGACCACCACCACCATCGGCCGCACTGTCATTGTATAGACCTAATTGGCACGATCCTTACCGTAGTTGGCGCTCTTGCCTCTTACAAGGACATGGTCGGCCGGTAACAATCCCGAGATCAGATCGCAACAACCAGCCCGTCTCGCAGGCAGGCAGACATCCGCCAGGGCGCCACGAAGGGGAGGTCAGGATGCTTCTGCGCCACAAGCTCGGCGGCTCGGTTTCGGTGCTGGCGACGCTGGTCGCCATGAACGCATGGGGGCAGACCGATCCGGTTCCGGCCGATGCCGCGGCCGCGAACGCGTCAGGCGTCGCCGAGCGGGTGACCGTGACCGGGAACCGTCCGGTGAGCCACCTGAGCGAGGCCAACGCCACCGGCAGCAAGCTCGGTCTGACGGTCAAGGAAACCCCGGCGACGGTGAACATCGTCTCCGCGCTGACCATCCGGCAGGGCGGCTATCAGACGGTGCAGGAAGCGGTGCAGCGCGCGCCCGGCATCACCTTCGGCGGATCGCCCGCTGACCCGTCATCGTTCTCGATGCGCGGTTTCACCGGCGACCAGATCAACCTGCTGCGCGACGACGTCTATTACGGTCCTTCGGACATCGTGAACCGGCCGGAGAACAGCTTCAACCTAAAGGATATCGAGGTCCTCCAGGGACCGGCCTCGGTGCTCTACGGGCAGGGCGCGATCGGCGGCGTGATCAACGTCGTCACGCGGCAGCCGACCTTCACCGCGCCGTCCTGGGACGCGCTGTTCAGCTACGGCAGCTTCAACACGATCCAGGGCGGACTCGCCGTCAATTCGCGGCTCAGCGACACCGTCGCGGTCAATCTCGCTTTCAGCCGCACCTCCTCGTCGGGCTACGTCGCGCACGACGATCCCGACTCGCTCAATTTCACCGCTTCGCTGTTGTGGAACCTGCGGCCGAACCTGCATCTGCAGGCCGGTTTCGACTTCGTGACCGACCATCTGCCTTCGTACTATGGCACGCCGCTGATCCCCGGGGCCGACGTGGCCAACGCCCAGGGCGGCATCCTCAGTTCGAGCAATGGGCTGGTCGTCAACAAGGCGACCGAATACGCCAACTACAACGTCGCAGACGCGGTCCACAAGAACACCAGCATGTCACCGAGCCTGCTGCTGACCTGGGAGGCGAACAGCCACGTCACCGTCACCGACCGGGCATATCTGTACTATGCCGAGCGCCGCTGGCAGAACGCGGAGACCTACACCTACATCGCGCCCGGCTCGACCGCCACCGACGCTGCCGGCGACGTCATTCCCGGCAATTCGATCGCCCGTGACCGGTTCTACGTCTATCACCAGCAGCATCTCTACGGCGACCAGGCGCATGTGCTGATCGACGAGCCGCTGTTCGGCTTCAGGAACCGGGTGACGTTCGGGGTGGACGCAAGCTACCTGCAGTTCCTGCGCTCGCGCGGTTTTCCGGATGCCGGCTATGCCGACTATGTCAGCCTGGCGGATCCGGCACAGGGCACGTTCGGCGCTTTCCCGGGCGAGTTCCCGCAGGCGCAGAGTCCGACCCAGATCGCCGACATCGCCGGCCTGTTCGAGGACGCGCTCGATCTCACGCCACGGCTGCACTTCATCACCGGCCTGCGTGACGAGTGGCTGCGTCTCGACCGCGAGAACTACAACCAGGCCGGCGTCGAGAACCCCAACACTGGTTTCGCCAAGAGCTACAACCCCACCAATTTCCGCGTCGCCCTGGTCTACGACATCGTACCGGACATCACCACCTACGTGTCGTACACCACCGCGCAAGATCCGCCAGGCGGCAACATCTTCCTGGCGAACCGAGGCCAGTTCACCAGGCTGACGAGTTCCAGTCAGGAAGAAATCGGTGTGAAGGGCGACTTCCTGCATCACCGGGCGACCGCGACCCTGGCGCTCTACAACATCGAGCGCAACAACATCCTGATCGCCACCTCCAACAACAGCGTCGGCACCGTCGGCGGCCAGAGTTCGCGCGGGGTGGAGTTCGAGACCGACTTCCGGCCGCTCCGGAACTGGACCATCAGCGCCAACGCCACCTACACCGATGCGCGCTACGGCCAGTTCACCGACCCGTATTCCGGCCTGAGCGATTCCGACAACCGGCCGCCCGACGTGCCGACCTGGACCGCTGGCATCTACTCGACCCTGAGCCATGTTGGCGGGCTGCCGCTGGATATCGGCGGCGACGTCCGCTATGTCGGCCACCGCGCAGGCAGTTTCGACAACACCCTGCAGCTCGACGCCTACACGCTGGTCGACATCCAGGCCACCTACCACGTCAACAAGACGCTCGACGTGACCGGCCGGATCAACAACCTGCTCGACAAGACCTATGTCTCCTGGGCGGACACCAACTATCCCACGCAGGTGCTCCTGGGCCGGCCGCGCTACTTCGAGGTGGATCTGCATGCGGGCTTCTGAATGGTGCTGACGGTAAAACCGTCGATCGCGTCGTTGTCCAGGAGCCTGTCGAAGATCCATCGCTGGCTCGGCATCGTCATGTGCCTGTTCTTCGGCATGTGGTTCGCCTCCGGCGCGCTGATGCTGTTCGTCCCCTTCCCGGCCCTCGACGAAACCCGCCGTCTGGCGGCGATGCCGCCGATCGACGTGGCATCGATCCGGCTGTCGCCGGCAGACGCGGTGGCGCGGAGCGGCGTCGGACCGGACCGGCTGGAGGCGATGCGGCTGATCGAGGGACCGGAGGGACCGGTCTACCTGCTGCAGCCCAGGGCGGGCCGGTTCACCGCGGTGAGCGCCATGGACGGCCGGGTGTTGCCAGCCACGACCGCCGTCGCGGCCCGCTGGCGGGCGCGAGCGCTGGTCGGCGGCGAGATCAGCGCGGTCAGCGGCCCGTTCCATGACGACCAGTGGATCGTCACCCAGAAATTCGACCCGTACCGGCCGTTCCTGCGCGTCGATTTCGCCGATGCCGCCGGCAGCAGCGTCTATGTCTCGACGCGGACCGGCGAGGCGCTGCAACGCACCACCAGGCTGCAGCGCCTCGCCAATTATCCCGGCTCCATCGTGCATTGGATCTACCCGACGATCCTGCGACGCTATCCGACGGTCTGGTCGTACACGGTCTGGGCGATCTCGCTGGTCGGCATCGCGATGGCGCTCGCCGGCCTGGTGCTGGGCTGCACCCGAAGCTGGACCTCGCTCCGCAATGCCCGCAGACCCGGCATCTCGCCGTTCCGCCGCCTGTTCAGGCTGCACCACCTGCTCGGGCTGGGCGGCGGCTTGTTCCTGCTGACCTGGATCTTCAGCGGCTGGCTGTCGGTCGATCACGGCATCCTGTTTCCGACCGGCAAGCCCACCGAAAGTCAGACCGACGCCTTCCGCGGCGAGACGCTCGGCCAGGCGGCCGGCCAGATCAGGCTGGCTGATCTGGCGCTGGCGCGCGGACAGGCATCGCTCGAGATCGACGCGGTGCACGGCCTGCCGGTGCTGACCGGCTATGGCTCGGGGACCGGCAGCCCTACCACCCGCCTGTTCCTCGACGGCGCCTGGGGCGATCTCGGCCCGTCGACGCTGCTGCTGGCGGTCCGATCCGCCTGGCCGGCCAGCCATCCGATCGCCGCCGCCATCACGCCACAGGACGACTATGCCCACCTGCTCTATGACGGGCTGCCGGACGACGCGCTGCGCTTCAAGCTCGGGGACCGCGCCGCGACATGGGTGCATGTGAGCGCGTCGACCGGCCGCATCATCGACGTCCAGGACTGGCGACGGCGTCTGTATCGCTGGCTGTTCAACGGCCTGCACACGTTCGACATCCCCGGGCTCGGTTCCCACGAGCTGCTGCGCAAGCTGATCATGCTGCCGCTGCTGGGCGCCGGTTTCCTGCTCAGCGTGACCGGGATCGTCCTGGCGAAACGGCGGCTGTCCCGCATGGCCGGGCGCAGGCCCCCTGGCGGCACGCAACTCCCCACCACATCGAACGCTTCTGTGATCGGCGCGGCGAAAACGATCGCGTGACCGCCTTATTCCCGATGGAGAAGCAGACGATGAGATTCGCGCGGGTGACGCAGGCGCTGTCCGGCCTGATCCTGGCAACCCAGCTCGCCGCCGCCGCGCCGGCCTTCGCCCGGACCGACCAGGCGTCCAAGGACCAGGCGTCCAAAACCGTGCAGACCACGCCTACCGACCCGTCCCGTCCGGCGCCGCGCGAGCATCAGCCGGTCCCGCCCTCCGAGCGGCTGCAGGACACGCCGAACCAGATCAACGAACAGGTCGCGCCGATCCCCGACGCGCCGGTCAAACCGGGCACCAACGTCGCCCCCGGCCAGGACACGCCGAAGCCGAAAGCGTCCTAGCCGGCGCCGGACCCGCCGCTGCCGCCGATCACCCGGCCGAGCCGCTCCCACGCCGCCGCATCGCCCGGCAGACCGAAACGCAGCCATCGCGGTTGCGCCTCGAACCGGCGCACCAGCAGCCCGGCCCGGGCCAGCGCCCGCCACAGCGACGCGGCATCCTCCGTCTCCGCCAGACGGAACAGGCTGGTGCCGCCCACGACCGTCAGCCCGCCCGCCTGCAGCGTCTGCTCGAGCCGCGCCGAGGCCGCCGCCGCGATCCGGCCGGTGCGCTCGCGCCAAGCGTGGTCCGCCAGCGCCTGCTCCCCCACGGCCAGCGCCAGCCCGCCGACCGGCCACGGTCCGAGCAGCGCCGCCATCGCGTCCACGACCTCCACCGCCGCCAGCAGGAACCCCAGCCTGATCCCGGCCAGGCCGTAGCCCTTGCCGAACGAGCGCAGCACCACGGTCCGCCGGTCGCGCGCCAGCAGCGGCGCGGCCGGCGCCAGCTCGGGTTCCAGGTCGGCATAGGCCTCGTCGATCACCAGCCAGCCGCCGCACGCCGCCGCCCGCGCCGAGAGCGCCGCCAGGGTCGCGCCATCGATCCTGGCGCCGTCGGGGTTGTTCGGGTTGCACAGCACCAGCGCGGTATCGGCGGCGGCGGCGTCGTGCAGCGCCGCCACCGAGCCGACCTGGACCGGTTCGGCGCCATGCCGGCGCCAGCATGCCGCATGTTCGGCATAGGTCGGGCCCAGCACCACCGCCCGACGGCAGCCCAGCACCAGCGGCAGCAGCGCGATCAGCATCTGCGAGCCGGGGGCGATCGCCACATGCGCGGGCCCCGGGGCGGCGTAGCTGCGTGCCGCCAGCACCCGCAGCGCCCATTCCTGCTCCGGCTCCGGCAGCCGCGCCAGCCGGTCGGGCGGCGGCATGGTGAACGGGTAGGCGAACGGGCTGATGCCGGTCGAGAGATCGAGGAACGGCGACGGCGCCTCCGGGAAGGCGCGTCGCGCCGCCAGCAGCCGTCCGCCATGCGGCACTGCGACCGGCTCGTTCATCGTGCTAGACCCCGTGCCGCCGTCACCGAACGCTTCCCCTTCCGACCGACCGGAGCCTGCCAGCGCGTGGTCCAGACCCTCGCCGTCGCCGCCATCGCCCTATGCGCCGAAGCGTCGGTCGGCTACCCGGACCGGCTGTTCCGACTGGTCGGGCACCCGGTGACCTGGATCGGCGCGCTGATCGGCGCGCTCGACCGCAGGCTCAACCGCGCTATCCTGCCCGAGCGGCGGCGGCGTCTCAACGGCCTGCTGGCGCTGGCGCTGATCGCCGGCCTGCCGACCGGGTGTGCGGCGCTGCTGCAGGCCGCCACGCTGGCGCTGCTGCCGCTCCCCGCGGCGCTGGGGCTGCTGGGGCTGCTGGCGGCAACGCTGCCGGCGCAGCGTTCGCTGGCGCGGCATGTCGGCGCGGTGGAGCGCGCGCTGTCGCACGGCGGGCCCGAGGGCGACGGCGACAGGCTGACAGCCGGCCGCCGGGCGGTGGCGATGATCGTCGGCCGCGAGACCGGCGCGCTCGACGAGAGCGGCGTCGTCGGGGCGGCGATCGAGAGCCTGGCGGAGAATTTTTCCGACGGCGTGGTGGCGCCGTTGCTGTGGTGCGCGCTGTTCGGGCTGCCCGGCATCGTGTTCTACAAGGCGGTCAACACGGCGGACAGCATGATCGGCCATCTCACCCCGCGCCATGCGGCGTTCGGCCAGGCGTCGGCCCGGCTCGACGACCTCGTCAACCTGCCGGCGTCGCGACTGGCGGCGCTATGGCTCTGGCTCGCCGCCCCCCGCCGCAGCCGGGCGATCCTGGCGGCGCTGCGGCGCGACGCGCCCCGCCATCGCTCGCCGAACGCCGGCTGGCCGGAGGCGGCGATGGCGGCGGCGCTGGGGATCAGGCTGGGCGGGCCGCGGCTCTATCACGGCGTGCCGGCCGATTGCGCCTGGATCGGCGACGGCCGGGCGACGCTGCGCCCCGGCGATCTGCGCGCGGCGCTGCGCTGCTACTGCGCCGCCTGCCTGATCCAGGCGGCCTGCCTGGCGGCAGCGCTCTGCGTGCCGGCGCTGGGACGGGGCGCGTGACGCCGGTGCGCGAGCCCGGCTTCGACCAGGCGTTCCGCGACCAGCTGACCAGCTTGTTCCACTGGCGCCGCGACGTCCGGCACTTCCAGACCACGCCGATCCCGGAGGCAACGCTCGACCGGCTGCTGGCGATCGCCCGGCTGGCGCCGTCGGTCGGGCTCAGCGAGCCCTGGCGGCTGGTCAGGGTGCGCTCCGACGCCGGCCGCTCGGCGGTGCGCCACGAGTTCCTGCGCTGCAACGCCGCCGCCCTGTCGGCGCGCGGCGCGGACCGGGAACGCTATGCGGCGCTCAAGCTCGCCGGCCTGGACCGGGCGCCCTGCCAGCTGGCGGTGTTCGCCGACGCCGACCCGGCGCAGGGGCGCGGACTCGGACGCCGCACCATGCCGGAGACCACCGACTATTCCGCGGTGCTGGCGCTGCACACGCTCTGGCTGGCGTCGCGCGCCGAGGGGATCGGCCTGGGCTGGGTCTCGATCCTCGATCCGGCGCGGATCACCGCGCTGCTCGACGTGCCGCGCTCTTGGCGTTTCATCGCCTATGTCTGCCTCGGCTGGCCGGCCTCCGAGCACGACACCCCGGAACTCGAACGCGCCGGCTGGGAGAGACGGGCGGCGCAGGCGGAGATCCTGGAACGCTAGGACCCGGTCTCAGCCGCTCCCGTGTCCGCGCAGCTCCTCTGCGACGGTCGCGTGGTTCAGCAGCGCCACCAGCGCGGTGCCGGCGATGATGTTGCCGAGCAGGGTCGGCGCCAGGAATTTCCACAGGTAGTCGCCCACCGCGGCATCGCCCGCCCAGACCGCGAACGCCGCCTCGACCGAGCCCGCGATCGCATGCGGGAACTCGCACAGCGCCACCACATAGGTGAGGATGATCACGATCAGCGGCCGCGCCGGCCCGGCGCCCGGCAGCAGCCAGACCATCAGCCCGATCAGCCAGCCGGCGGCGCCGGCCAGCATCGCGGTCTGGCCGAACGAATGCGACATCAGCTTGGCG
>CAZZZA010000034.1:0-24236 GCA_964658455.1 uncultured Lichenihabitans sp. | reverse complement strand
GGCGCTGGAGGAAGCCTGGAAGGTGATCCGCGCCGGCAACGCCTATATCGACCATAATGCGCCATGGGCGTTGCGGACCACCGATCCCGAGCGCATGGCGACGGTGCTGCGGGTGGTGGTCGACGTGCTGCGGCCGGTCGCGACCGCGCTGCGGCCGTTCATGCCGGACAGCATGGACCGCATGCTCGACCAGCTCGGCGTGGCGCCGGAGGCGCGCGATTTCGCGTCGCTGCGCACCGCGCTGCCGGACGGCACGGCGCTGCCGGCGCCGCAGGGGATCTTTCCCCGGTTCAAAGAGCCGGTGGCGGCCTGATGCTGATCGACAGCCACTGCCATCTCGACCATTTCGGCGACGAGGAGATGGCGGGCCTGCTGGACCGCGCCGAGGCGGCCGGGCTGTCCGGGATGGTCACGATCGGCACCAGGCTGTCGCAGGCGCCCAGGCAGCGGGCGCTGACCAGGCACGCCCGCGCCGGCCTGCCGATCTGGTGCACGATCGGCACCCATCCCGACCACGTCGCCGAGGAGGACTGTCCCGAGGCCGAGGCGCTGGCCGACCTGGCGCGGCCGCCGGAGATCGTCGGCATCGGCGAATCCGGGCTGGACTATTTCCACGGCGCGCCGGAGGTGCGGCCGCTGCAGGCGCGGAGCTTTCGCACCCATCTGCGCGCCGCCCGGCTGGCCGACCTGCCGCTGGTGATCCACAGCCGCGACGCGGAGGCCGATACCGCCAGCGTGCTGCGCGAGGAGCATGCGGCGGGCGGCCCGTTCCGGTTCCTGCTGCATTGCTTCAGCGGCACCGCGGCGCTGGCCGAGGCGGCGCTGTCGCTTGGCGGGTCGATCAGTTTCTCCGGGATCGTGACCTTCCCGAAATCCGGGGCGCTGCGCGAGATCGCCCGCGCGATGCCGGCCGACCGGCTGCTGGTGGAGACCGATGCGCCCTATCTCGCCCCGGTGCCGCGCCGCGGCAAGCGCAACGAACCGTCCTTCGTCGCGCATACCGCTTCGGTGCTGGCAGAGGCGCGCGGCCTGTCCGATGCCGCGTTCCGGGCGCTGACCACGGCGAATTTCCATCGCCTGTTCTCCAAGGCCGGCTGACATGCGCGTCACCATCCTCGGCTGTGGCGGCTCGGCGGGGGTGCCGATGCTGGGCGGCGCCGGCGGCGATGGCGCCACCACCGGCGATTGGGGCCTGTGCGACCCGAAGGAGCCGCGCAACGCCCGCACGCGCTGCTCGATCGTGGTCGAGGCGGCGGATGGCGGGCGGGTGCTGGTCGATACCTCGCCGGAACTCCGCACCCAGCTGCTGGCATGCGGCATCGGCCGGATCGACGCGCTGTTCTACACCCACGCGCATGCGGATCACGTCGCCGGCCTGGACGACGTCCGCAGCCTGAACCGCATCGCCGGGCGGCCGCTGGAGGCGTTCGCGACCCAGCCGGTGCTCGACGAGCTGGCGCACCGCTTTGCCTATGCGTTCCTGCCCTGGAAGCCGCCGAGCTTCTACCGGCCGGTGCTGCTGCCGCGCCCCGTCGCCGCTGGCGAGACGGTCGAGATGGCGGGGCAGGCGTTCCGCCTGTTCGAGCAGCAGCATGGTCACGGCAACACGCTCGGCTTCAGGATCGGCGCCTTCGCCTATTCGACCGACGTGGTGCAGCTCGACGACGCCGCTTTCTCGGTGCTGGCCGGGGTCGAGACCTGGCTGGTGGATTGTTTCCAGCGCGCGCCGCACCCGGCGCATGCGTCGCTGGAGCTGGTGCGCGACTGGTCGGCGCGGCTCGGCGTCAAGCGCACCATCCTGACGCATATGGGCGTCGACATGGATTATGGCTGGCTGGTCGCCAACCTGCCCGACGGGTTCGAGCCGGCCTATGACGGTCTCGTGCTCACGGTCTGAGACCATACGATTTCGTAACGCTCCCGTTTGCAACAGCGTGCGGTCTCCGTGATCTGTGGTGCGCAATTTAGTTGAAACATTCGCTGAGGCGGCGATAGCCTTTGTGGTGATGGCGGGCCGAACGGCCCGTCGGACGGGGATGGCAGCCGACGCGACCCTGGCCCTGGATGGAAGCACTCGCTGCGCGATTGCTGATCCGCCACGGCCAACCGAAACTGTCAGGAGCCCGATCGGGTAGCGGCCGCCTGCATGGCGCCGTGCTCCGGAAGGGAGGGGCGTGCGGCACTCGTGAGGAGTGAGGCATGGCACCGCTGGACGACGTATTCACGCTTGCCGCGGCGATGCGCGACGAACGTCGCGAAACCGAGATGAGCCTCGCGGAGTATCTCGAACTCTGCGCCACCGACCCGAGCTGCTACGCCAGCGCGGCCGAACGCATGCTGAAGGCGATCGGCGAGCCGGACACCATCGACACCTCCAAGGACAGCCGGCTGGCGCGGGTCTTCATGAACCGCACGATCAGGGTCTATCCGGCGTTCGCTGATTTCCACGGCATGGAGGAGACGATCGAGCGGATCGTCAGCTTCTTCCGTCACGCCGCCCAGGGTCTGGAGGAGCGCAAGCAGATCCTCTATTTGCTCGGCCCGGTCGGCGGCGGCAAATCCTCGCTCGGCGAACGGCTCAAGACGCTGATGGAGAAGGAGCCGATCTATGTGCTGAAGGCCGGCCGCGCCCTCAGCCCGGTGTTCGAGAGCCCGCTCGGCCTGTTCGACGTCGAGCGCATGGGTCCGAGCCTGCTGGATCGCTACCGTATTCCAAGGCGCGTGCTGAGCGGCATCGCCAGCCCGTGGGCGCTCAAGCGGCTGGACGAATTCGACGGCGACATCTCCAGGTTCCGGGTGGTGAAGCTGCATCCGTCGAAACTGCGCCAGATCGCCATCGCCAAGACCGAGCCCGGCGACGACAACAACCAGGACGTCTCTGCGCTGGTCGGCAAGGTCGATATCCGCCAGCTCGAGACCCACAGCCAGAACGACCCCGACGCCTACGGATTCTCGGGCGGCCTGAATCGCGCCAACCAGGGGCTGCTCGAATTCGTCGAGATGTTCAAGGCGCCGATCAAGATGCTGCATCCGCTGCTGACCGCGACGCAGGAAGGCAACTATGTCGGCACCGAGAACATCGGCTCGATCCCGTTCACCGGCGTGATCCTGGCGCACTCGAACGAGGCGGAATGGCAGTCGTTCCGCAACAACCGCACCAACGAGGCTTTCCTCGATCGTGTGTGCGTCATCAAGGTTCCCTATTGCCTGCGCGCCACCGAGGAGACGCGCATCTACGAGAAGCTGATCCGCGGGTCGGCGCTGGGCAACGCGCCGTGCGCGCCGAACACATTCGAGATGCTGGCGCGGTTCGCCGTGCTGTCGCGCCTCAAGCCGCACCCGAACTCCTCGCAGTTCGCCAAGATGCGTGTCTATGACGGGGAGAATATCCGCGAGACCGATCCCAAGGCCAAGACCATGCAAGAATATCGCGACGCCGCCGGCGTCGACGAGGGCATGGACGGCATCTCGACCCGCTTCGCCTTCAAGGTGTTGTCGGCGACCTTCAACCACGACCCGGTCGAGGTGTCGGCGGACCCGGTGCATCTGATGTATGTGCTGGAGCAGGCAGTGAAGCGCGAGCAGTTTCCCGCTGAGGTCGAGGCGGGCTACCTCGCGACCCTGAAATCGGAACTGGCCGGACGCTATGCCGAGTTCGTCGGCGCGGAGATCCAGAAGGCCTATCTCGAGAGCTACAACGATTACGGCCAGAACCTGTTCGACCGGTATCTCGATTATGCCGATGCCTGGATCGAGGACCAGGACTTCAAGGATCCCGATACCGGGCAGATGATGAGCCGGGAGCTGCTGAACGCCGAACTGACCAAGATCGAGAAACCCGCCGGGATCGCCAATCCGAAGGATTTCCGCAACGAGGTGGTGAAGTTCTCGCTGCGGGCGCGGGCGGCGCATGGCGGGCGCAACCCGTCCTGGACCAGCTACGAGAAGATCCGCGACGTCATCGAGAAGCGCATGTTCAGCCAGGTCGAGGATCTGCTTCCTGTCATCAGTTTCGGCAGCAAGAAGGATGGCGATACCGAAGCCAAGCACGGCCAGTTCGTCGAACGCATGGTGGCGCGCGGCTACACCGAGCGGCAGGTGAGGCGGCTCGTGGAATGGTACATGCGCGTCAAGCAGTCTGCTTGAACGGGAGCGGCTGACAGCGTGGATATCATCGACCGACGCCCGAATCCGCATGGCAAGAACATCGAGAACCGGCGTCGCGTCCTGGTGCGCGCCAAGGACGCGGTGCAGTCGGCGGCACGCGACGCGGTTTCCGCCGGACGGCTGCGCGAGGTAGGGCAGGGCGGCGCGGTCTCGATACCGTCCGATGCCCTGCACGAACCGAGCCTGCACCGCGTGTTCTCCAAGGGCGTGCGCGATATCGTCCTGTCCGGCAACAAGCTGTTCTCGCCTGGCGACAAGCTCGCACGGCCGCCATCGGGTGCGGCCGGTAGTGGCGGCGGCGCCAGGGAGGCCGGGCGCGACGGCAGCGGTGAGGACGGGTTCCGGTTCGTGCTCAGCCGCGACGAGTTCCTGGAACTGTTCTTCGACGATCTGGAGTTGCCCGATCTGGTCAAGCGCCAGATCGCGACCACCGACAGCATGAAGGTCAGCCGCGCCGGTCTGAGCAGCGACGGCTCGCCCTCGCAGCTCGATCTGGGGCGCACCATGCGCCATTCGATGGCGCGCCGGATCGGCCTGAAGCGTCCCAAGCCGGAACTGGTGGCGGATCTCGAGCGCCAGATCGCCGAACTCGAGCCGTCCGGCGACGCGCAGCATGTGCTGGAACTGAAGGCGGCGCTCGCGATGGCGCTGCGGCGCATGCACCGGGTGCCGTGGATCGATCCGGTCGACATGCGGTTCCGGCGCTTCACCATGGTGCCGGTCCCGGCGACGCGCGCGGTGATGTTCTGCCTGATGGACGTGTCCGGCTCGATGACCGAGCGCATGAAGGACCTGGCCAAGCAGTTCTTCCTGTTGCTGCACGTGTTTCTCGAACGACGCTACAGGCGGGTCGATCTGGTGTTCATCCGTCACGCCGAGGTCGCCGAGGAGGTGGACGAGGAGGTCTTCTTCCACGACCCCCGTACCGGCGGCACCGTGGTCTCGACCGCGCTGGTGGAGATGTTGCGCGTGCAGCAGGAGCGTTATCCCGCGGACAGCTGGAACATCTACGTCGCGCAGGCCTCGGACGGCGACAATTCGGGATCCGACACGCCGACATGCTGCAGCCTGCTGCGCGAACGGGTGCTGCCGGCGGTGCAGTACTACGCCTATATCGAGATCGGCGGCTCCGGCGCGATCATTCGCGGCGAGACCGACCTGTGGCGCGGCTATCGCGCCGTATCGGAGGCCGATCCGCGCATGGTGATGCGCCAGGTCAGCGACAAGCGCGACATCTTCCCGGTGTTTCGCGACCTGTTCGCCAGGCGCACGGAGACGGCATGAGTACGGTGATCGACGGGAAAGCGGCCGGCGATCAGGGTCTGCTGTATAGCGGGCCGGAGTGGGATTTCGACATCCTGCGCCGCTCCTACGACGCGATCGAGCGCATCGCCCTCGATGAACTCAAGCTCGATGTCTACGGCAACCGGATCGAGGTGATCACCGCCGAGCAGATGCTCGACGTCTACACGTCGCACGGCATGCCGCTGATCTACAAGCACTGGTCGTTCGGCAAGCGCTTCGTCGGGCACGAGAACGCCTACAAGCGCGGCCTGATGGGGCTGGCCTACGAGGTGGTGATCAATTCCGATCCCTGCATCAGCTATCTGATGGAGCAGAACAGCGCGACCATGCAGGCGCTGGTGATCGCGCATGCCGCGTTCGGGCACAACCATTTCTTCAAGAACAACAGGTTGTTCCGGGAATGGACTGCCGCGGCCGGGATCCTGGACTATCTCGAATTCGCGCGGTCCTACATCGCGCGGTGCGAGGAGCGCCACGGCGTGCGGGCGGTTGAGCGCATCCTGGATGCGGCGCATGCGCTGCAGAACCAGGGCGTGCACCGCCATAGCGGCGCCCGGCCGATGGATTTCAAGGCCGAGCAGGCGCGGGCGCGCGAGCGACGCGATCACGAGGAGCGGGTGTTCAACGATCTGTGGCGCACCGTCCCGGCGTCGAAGGCGGAAAAGACCCCGGACAGCGCCGCAGAGCGACGCGCGCGGCTGGGTCTGCCGGAAGAGAACCTGCTGTATTTCCTGGAGAAGAACGCACCGCGGCTGGCAGCCTGGGAGCGCGAGATCATCCGCATCGTCAGGCTGATCGCGCAGTATTTCTATCCGCAGCCGCAGGCCAAGATGATGAACGAGGGCTGCGCCACCTGGGTGCATTACCAGATCATGCAGCGCCTGCACGATCATGGCCGGATCGACGACGCGGCAATGCTGGAGACGATCCACTCCACCACCAACGTCATCACCCAGCCCGGCTTCGACACCGGCGGCGGGCCGAACTTCAACCCGTATGCGCTCGGCTATGCGATGATGACCGACATCGCCAGGGTCTGCGACGCGCCGACCGAGGAGGACCGGGCGTGGTTCCCGGACATCGCCGGCAACGGCGATGCGATCGGCACGCTCAAGCATGCCTGGGCGGAATATCGCGACGAGAGCTTCATCCAGCAGTTCCTGTCGCCGGCGGTGATCCGGCAGTTCAAGCTGTTCCGGCTGCGCGACGATACCGAGAAGCCGTATCTGCTGGTGGACGCGATCCACGACCGCGAAGGCTACCGCGACATCCGTCGCAGCGTCGCCCGATTCTACGATCCCGGCAATTTCTACGCCGACATCGAGGTGGTGGATGTCGACCTGTCCGGCGACCGCTGCCTGCGTCTCGAGCATCGCACCGAGGCCGGCCATCTGCTCGACGAGAAGGACGCCCGCGCGGCGCTGCGCCAACTGGCCGATCTCTGGGGCTACGAGGTCAAGCTGCTGGAGACCGACCGCCAGACCGGCAGCGTGCTCGCCACCCATCTGGCATCGCCGCCCCGATCCTGAACCTGATCTGAGTTGGCATAATACTTATTATACGGTCGGAGGATGCGCGGACGCGCCGTGCGGACCCGGCCTTCTCCGGGCCGGCGTGCTCTGGCACCATCATGCCCATGGAACAGCCCGAGACCAATGCCGCGGCCGAACTGACCCGCCTGCTGTCGATCATGGCGGCGCTGCGCGATCCCGCGACCGGCTGTCCGTGGGACCTGGCGCAGCGCTTCGAGAGCATCGCGCCCTACACCATCGAGGAGGCCTACGAGGTCGCCGACGCGATCGCGCGGCGCGACTGGGCGCACCTGCCGGACGAGCTGGGCGACCTGCTGTTCCAGGTGGTCTATTACGCGCAGCTCGGCGCCGAACAGGGCCGGTTCGACTTCGCCGCCATCGCGCGCGGCATCGCCGACAAGATGGTGCGCCGGCACCCGCATGTGTTCGGCGATCGCCCCACCGACGATGTGCGGGCAAGCTGGGAGGCGTCCAAACAGGCCGAACGGGCGGCGCGGGCGGAGACCGGCACGCTGGGCGGCATCCCGGTCGGGCTCCCTGCCCTAAGCCGCGCCGCAAAGCTGTGCGCGCGCGCCGCGCGGGTCGGCTTCGACTGGGAGCAGCCGCTGCAGGTCGTGGGCAAGATCGACGAGGAGCTGGCCGAACTCCGCCAGGAGATCGACGGCGCGGATAAGGAGCGGCTGCGCGACGAGCTGGGCGACGTGCTGTTCACCGTCGCCAACCTGGCGCGGACTTTGGGGCTGGATCCGGAAGCGTGCCTGCGTCAGGCCAATGCGAAGTTCCAGCGCCGCTTCGAGGCGATGGAGCGCGCCATCGAGGCCGACGGCGCGTCGCTCTCCGAGGTGGATATCGCGGTGATGGAAGCGCAGTGGCAGGCGGTCAAGCGCCAGGAGCGGGCGTAACGTCCTTACGGCGGTCGAAGCGGGCACGGTCGGCGGGCAGCAGCCGCACGTCGAGGCTGACGATCTCCTCGCCGTCGCGGCGGCCGACCACCTCGCCATGCGCATACAGCCAGGCGAGCCCGGCGCCATCGGCCACCGGCAGGTCGTATACCACCTGCTCCATCGCCTGCGTCAGGTGCCGGTCGATCGAGGCGGTCAGCCGGTCGAGCCCGTCGCCGGTGATCGCCGAGATGACGACCGCGTCGCCGCGCGGCTCGACATTTACGACGCCGCCCAGCAGGTCGGCCTTGTTCAGCACCTCGATCACCCGGTCTGGCCAGCCCTCGTCGAGCGTCCGGTCCTCGACCATGCCGCCCAGCACCGCGATCACGTCGCCGCGCTGGGCGGCGCTGTCGGGATGCGCCGCGTCGCGGACATGCAGGATGATGTCCGCCTCGGCGACCTCCTCCAGCGTGGCGCGGAAGGCGGCGACCAGCTCGGTCGGCAGCTCGCTGATGAAGCCCACCGTGTCGGACAGGATGATCTTGCGTCCGGACGGCAGCGTCAGGCCACGCATGGTCGGGTCCAGGGTGGCGAACAGCTGGTCCTGGGCATGGACCGTGGCGCCGGTCAGCGCGTTGAACAGGGTGGATTTGCCGGCATTGGTGTAGCCGACCAGCGCCACGATCGGGAACGGTGTGCGCTTGCGGGCGTCGCGGTGCAGGCCGCGGGTGCGCCGCACCTGCTCGAGTTCACGCTTCAGCCGCACCATCCGGTCGTCGATCAGCCGGCGATCGGCCTCGATCTGGGTCTCGCCGGGACCGCCGAGGAAGCCGAAACCGCCGCGCTGCCGCTCGAGATGGGTCCAGGACCGCACCAGCCGGCTGCGCTGGTAGTCCAGATGCGCCAGCTCGACCTGCAGCGACCCTTCCCGGGTGACGGCCCGCTCGCCGAAGATGTCGAGGATCAGCCCGGTTCGATCGATCACCTTGCAGCCGAGCGCGCGCTCCAGGTTGCGCTGCTGCACCGGGCTCACCCGCGCATCGACGATCACCAGCCCGACCTGGTCCTGCCGCACCGCCTCTGCCAGCGCCTCGACCTGGCCGCTGCCGAGCAGCGTCGCGGGCCGGCGGCCACGGATCGGCAACACCGCCTGGCGCACCACCACCAGCCCGATCGAGGCCGCCAGGCCGACCGCCTCGCCCAGACGCGCCTCGGCGGCGCGCACCTCGCCGGCAGCACCGGTGCCGCTCCTGTGTTCGGCGGCCCCGCCGGCATGCTCCTGCCGGTCCCAGGGCAGGATCACCGCGGCGCGCGCCGGCGGCGCCGCGAGATCCACCGAATCCCGGGATCCGGGCACGGTCAGGGGCTGCTCTTGGCTGGCGCTGCCTCGTCTCCGGCCTCGGCGGCGCCCCCTTCCACCTTGCTCTGGTCGAACAGGGCGATCGGCGCCGACGGCATCACCGTGCTGATAGCGTGCTTATAGACGAGCTGGGTATGGCCGTCGCGCCGCAGCAGCACCGAGAAATTGTCGAACCAGGTGATGATGCCCTGGAGCTTGACGCCGTTGACGAGGAAGATCGTCACCGGGGTCTTGGAGCGGCGGACGTGATTGAGAAACACGTCCTGCACGTTCTGCGAGTTGTCCTTAGCCACGGCTAAAGCCCTTTATTCTTATTGTTCCAGCGTCCCCGGACCGGCCGGGGCGCCTGTTGGGCCATCTGATAGCAGTCCCGCCGCGTCGCAGCAAAATCGCGACATGGCCGGATCGGCGTCAGCCCGGAATCCGATCCTCGGAATTTACCCCGAGCTGCTTGAGCTTGCGGTGCAGGGCGCTGCGCTCCATGCCGACGAAGCCGGCGGTGCGGCTGATGTTGCCGCCGAACCGCAACAGCTGCGCCTGGAGATACTGGGTCTCGAACAGGTCGCGCGCCTCGCGCAGCGGCAGGCCCATCACGTCGGCGGCATTGTCGAACTTGAGCAGCGCCGGCGCGCCCTGCCCCACCGTCGGCGGCAGCATGTCGACCCTGATGGTATCGGTGCCGCCGGGCGCCATGATCAGCAGCCAGTCCATCAGGTTGCGTAGTTCGCGCGAGTTGCCCGGCCATTCGTAGCTCTGCAGCGCCGCCAGCGCATCGGCGGAGAGTTCGCGCATCGCCAGCCCGGCGGTCTCAGCCGAGCGCGCCAGGAACAGGCGCGACAGGTCGGGAATGTCCTCGCGCCGTTCGCGCAGGCTGGGCACGCGCAACGGCACCACCGCCAGCCGGTAGTACAGATCCTCGCGGAACCGGCCGGCGGCGATCTCCGCCTGCAGGTCCCGGTTGGTGATCGCCAGCACCCTGACATCGACCTTGACCCGGGTGGCGCCGCCGAGACGCTCGAAGGTCTGGTCCTGCAGCGCGCGCACGATCTTGCCCTGGGTCTCCATCGGCATGTCGGCAACCTCGTCGAGCAGCAGCGTGCCGCCATGGGCGCGCTCGAGCAGCCCGGTGCGGCGCCCCGGCCCCTGCCCGTCGGCAGCGCCCTCAATGCCGAACAGCTCCTCCTCGAACCGACCCGGCGCCAGGGTGGCGCAGTTCAGCGCCACGAACGGCCCGTCGGCGCGTCGTGACCGGGCGTGGATCATCCTGGCCGCGACCTCCTTGCCGGCGCCGGCGGCGCCGGATATCAGCACCCGCGAGCCGGTCGGCGCCACGCGCTCGATCTGCGCCCGCACCGCCACGATCGCCTGGCTCTCGCCGTGCAGCGTGGTTTCCGGCCCGGCACGCAGCCGTAACTCGGCATTCTCGCGCGCCAGACGCGCCGCCTCGAGCGCGCGGCGCACCACCACCAGCAGCCGGTCGGACTGGAACGGCTTCTCGATGAAATCGTAGGCGCCCTGCTGCAGGGCCGCGACCGCGGTCTCGATGGTGCCGTGACCGGAGATCATCACCGTCGGCACCGCCGGCTCCTCGCCCTGCATCGCCTTGAGGATGCCGAGTCCGTCGAGCCTCGATCCCTGCAGCCAGATATCCAGGATCACCAGCGACGGCCGTCTCGCCCGGAACGCGGCGATCGCCTGGTCGGAATCAGCGGCAAGCCGGGTCTCGAAACCCTCGTCGCGCAGGATCCCTTCCAGCAGCAGCCGGATGTCGGGCTCATCGTCGACGATCAGGATCTCATGCGCCATCGGCGGGCTTTCCCTCGGACGGCTTGACCGGCAAGACCAATGTGGCGACGGCTCCAGAACCAGCTTCGCGGTCACCGAGCATGACCGACCCGCCATGGTCCTCCATGATCTTCTTGACGATGGCAAGCCCCAGGCCGGTGCCCTTCGGCTTGTGCGTAACGTAAGGCTCCATCAGCTTCTGCCTGTCCTCGTCCGGTAATCCCGCCCCGTCATCGGCGACCACCACCCTGAACTCCCGGTCCCTTGTCTGGATCGACAGCCAGATGGTGCCGGCGGTCTGGTTCTCCTCCACCGCCCCGTCGACCGTCACCGTCTCCGGCCTGCCGCGCATCGCGATGCCGTCGGCGGCATTCTGCAGCAGGTTGGTCAGCGCCTGGCCCACCAGCCGCCGGTCGCACGATACGGAAGGACCGCGATCGGGCAAGTCCGTCGCGTAATGGATCTCCGGGTGCGCGCTCTTCTGCAGGATCAGGGTCTCGCGCACGATGCGCGACAGATCCTCCGGCCGGATGATCGGTTGCGGCATGCGGGCGAAAGCGGAGAATTCGTCGACCATCCTGCCGATATCGCCGACATGGCGGACGATGGTGTCGGCGCATTGCGCGAAGGTGTCGGGGTCGGTGGTGATCTCGCGCAGGAAGCGCCGCTTCAGACGCTCGGCGGAAAGCTGGATCGGCGTCAGCGGATTCTTGATCTCGTGCGCGATCCGGCGGGCGACATCAGCCCAGGCCGCCTTGCGCTGCGCCGATTGCAGTTCGGTGATGTCGTCGAACGTGACCACGTAGCCCTCGGTGACGGCGCCGCGCATTTCCGGTCCGATCCGCACCAGCAGGGTGCGGCGGCTCGACGCCGCGCCATGCTGCACCTCGGCGGTCTGCGCCCGCTCCGGCTGCGCCCCCGCCTCGCGGAGCAGGGCGGCGAATTCCGGCACCACCTGGTCGAGGCGCTGCCCCACCGCCTGCATCAGATCGGTCTCCAGCAGCGCGCTGGCGGTGCGGTTCGGCAGCTCGATGCGCTGCTGCGCGTCGAGCCCGATCACCCCGGCCGACACCCCGGACAGCACCGCCTCGGTGAAGCGCCGACGCTCGTCGATCTGGCCGTAGGCGGACATCAGCTCGCGACGCTGCGCCGAGAGCTGGCCGGTCATGCGGTTGAAGGCGCGCGACAGTCCGGCCACCTCGTCGTCGCGCTCCGCCTCCGGCACCCGCACCGCGAGGTCGCCCTCGCGCACCCGCTCCGCCGCCAGGATCAGCAGCCCGACCGGACGGGCGATCTGGTTGGCCAGCACCAGCCCGATCAGCGCCGCCGCCGCCAGCACCAGCAGCGCCACCAGCGCGAAGATCAGCACGAAGGTGATCTGCAGCGCCGAGCGGTTATGGTCGAGCCGCTCGTAATCTGTGACCACGCTCTGGGTATGGCGGGCATGGGCCAGGATCACCGGATCGACCGGACGCGACACCAGCAGCATCAGCCCGCCGCTGTCCGGGATGCCGATGATCGCGCTCACGGTCTGGCCGTCCGGGCTGTCGGAGACCGCCGGCTCGTCCGGCCGCACCAGCAGGGTCGCGGCCTGCGGCGGGATCGCCGGTCCAGGGGCGCCGAGCGTGCTGCCGGAGCCGATGGTGGCGCCGGTGCGCGGGTCGAACACCACCGCGTTGTTGAGGTCGTGGGTGTCGACCAGATATTGCAGCGCCTGGTTCAGCGCCTCGTGGTCGCTGTTGAGCAGCATCAGCCGGCCGGCCAATGCGTTCGACATGCCGATCGCATCGGTGCTGATGTTGTTGTTGTGCTCCTGCAGATAGCCCTGGCTGGCCTGTACCGCCTCCTCGAGCGCGGTCCGCACCCGATCGCTGAACCAGATCTGGATGCCGAAATGGAAGAACACCGCGGCGAACACGCCGACGACGATGGTCGGCGTCACCGCCACCACGCCGAACAGCAGCACCAGCCGCACATGCAGCTTGGCCCCGGCAGTGCCGCTGCGGCGCTCGCCGATCACCCGCGCCAGCCGCACGATCAGCGCGGCTGCGAGCAGCAGCAGCACCAGCAGGTTGCCGACCAGCAGGGTGGCCTCGGCGTGCGGCCGCTGCGCCAGCGACATGCCGCGCGACAGCACCGCGAAGGTGGCGATGCCCAGCGCCAGCGCGGTGACCGCGACCACCAGGGTCGCGGTCTTGCCGAGGGCCAGGTCGGCGATCCGGGCCAGCAGTGCTGTGGCCGGGCGACGGCCGCGATCGGTGGTCTGGCTCATCGCATCAGCCGACCCCCCGGACGACCGGTATCTCGAGGTCGCGGATCTTCTTGCGCAGCGTGTTGCGGTTCAGCCCGAGCATCGCCGCCGCCTTGATCTGGTTGCCCTTGGTGGCGGCGAGCGTCATCTGGATCAGCGGCCGTTCGATCTCGGCGATGACGCGGTCGTAGATGTCGCGCATCGGCATGCCGTCCTTGGCCGAGGCCAGGAACTGGCGGATGTGCCGCTCGACCGCGTGGGCAAGATGCTCCTGGTCGTTGGCGACCGCCGGCGGTTCGTCGTGCGCGGCGGTGTCGGCGAGTTCGGTGGCCACCACCTCGGCGGAGATCAGCTCCTGCGGATAGAGCGCCGACAGGCGCTGCATCAGGTTCTCGAGTTCGCGCACGTTGCCGGGCCAGCGATGCGCCTGCAGCCGCTCCATCGCCTCCTCGCTCAGCGTCTTGCCGCCCAGCCCGCTGCGCTGGCTCTTGTCGAGGAAATGCCGCGCCAGCACCGGGATGTCCTCGGTGCGCTCGCGCAGCGGCGGCAGGCGGATCGGCACCACGTTCAGCCGGTAGAACAAATCCTCGCGGAACGTCCCGGCGCGGATCAGCAGCCGCAGGTCGCGATGGGTGGCGGCGATGATGCGCACGTTGGCGCGGATCGGCTGCCGCCCGCCGACGGTGGTGAACTCGCCCTCCTGCAGCACCCGCAGCAGCCTGGTCTGCGCTTCCGGCGGCATGTCGCCGATCTCGTCGAGGAACAGGGTGCCGCCGGCCGCCTGCTCGAACCGGCCCTGGGCGCGGTTGGTGGCGCCGGTGAAGGCGCCGCGCTCATGGCCGAACAGTTCGCTCTCGATCAGCTCGCGCGGGATCGCCGCCATGTTGATGGCGACGAACGGGCCGCCGCGGCGGCGGCCATAATCGTGCAGCGCCCGCGCGACCAGCTCCTTGCCGGTGCCGCTCTCGCCGTTGACCATCACCGTCAGGTCGGCATTGGTGAGCCTGGCGATCACCCGGTAGATGTCCTGCATCGCCATCGAGCGGCCGATCAGCGGCATGCGCTCGTCGGCATCGAGCGGCTGGCCGGGCTCCGAGGCGGGCACCGCCGGGGCCGCCAGGGCGCGGCCGACCACGGAGAGCAGCTCCTTGAGGTCGAACGGCTTCGGCAGATACTCGAACGCGCCGCGCTGAGCCGCCTTGACCGCGGTCATCAGCGTCGATTGCGCGCTCATCACCACGATCCGCAGCTCGGGCCGGATGCGCTTGATGCGCGGGATCAGGTCGAGCCCGTTCTCGTCGGGCATCACCACGTCGGTGATGACCAGGTCGCCCTCGCCATCCTCGACCCAGCGCCACAAGGTCGCGGCGTTGCCGGTGGTGCGGACCTGGTAGCCGGACCGGCCGAGCGCCTGGCTCAGCACGGTTCTGATGGAGCGGTCGTCATCTGCGACCAGGACGGTGGGCAAGGTCATCGCGGAGCCGGGGACTTTCTGAGCAGCGTGTGGGTCCGGCCGCCGCCGGATGAGAGAGCGGGACGGATGCGGCGGTCAGGCCCTAGGCGTCGCCGTGATCCTCGATCAGGACCGGCAGATACAGCACGACGTCGGTCTGGCCCGGCCGGCTGTCGATCTCGATCAGCCCGCCATGGTCGCCGATGATCTTGGCGGCCAGCGCCAGCCCCAGGCCGCTGCCCGACACCTTGGTGGTCAGGAACGGCTCGAACAGATGCGGCCGGATCGAATCCGGGATCCCTGGACCGGTATCGCGCACCCTGACCATCAGCGGCAGGTGCAGCCGCTGGTCCGAGCCCGGCACCGCCAGCCGCACGCTGCTCTGGTAGGCGGTGCTGAGCGTGATCTCGCCGGTGCCCTGGTCGCCGGAGATCGCCTCGGCGGCGTTCTTGACCAGGTTGAGCAGCACCTGCACCAGCTGGTCGCGGTTGCCCCAGACCGGCGGCAGCGACGGATCGTAATGCTCGACGAAGCGGATGTGCGCCGCGAAGCCCTGCTGCGCCAGCAGCCGCACATGCTCCAGCACCCGGTGGATGTTCACCGAGCGGCGGTCAATCGGCTTCTCGTCGAAAATCTCCATCCGCTCGACCAGGGCCCGGATCCGGTCGGCCTCGTCGCGGATCAGCACCGCGAGTTCGCGGTCGCTCTCGCCGACCGTGCTTTCAAGCAATTGCGCCGCGCCGCGTATCCCGGACAGCGGGTTCTTGACCTCGTGCGCCAGGATCGCCGCCATGCCGGAGACGCTGCGCGCGGCGTTGCGGAAGGTGAGCTGGCGGTCCAGCGCCTTGGCCGCCGAGGCGTCATGCACCGTCAGCAGCACGAAGCTGCGGTCGCCGGGATCGTGCGTGCCGGCGCCCTGGTCGTCGAGCAGCGGCGTGCCCTGCACGGTGATCGCGCGCCGGCGCAGCCGGGGGCCGTGCAGGATCAGGTCGTGTTCGACGATGGTGACGCCGGTATCGCGCACCTGGCCGATCAGCAGGAACAGCGGATGGTCGAACGGCACCAGGTCCTGCAGCCGGCTGAGACGTAGCTGCGATTTCGACATGCCGAAGAACGGCTCGGCGGCGCCGTTGGCGTAGCGGATGCGCTGCCCGGCATCGAGCAGCAGCACCGGCACCGGCAGGCTGTCCATCATCACCGCGATGTCTGGCATCGGCGCCGGCACCGCGGCCAGCGCGGCGGCCGGTTCGCGCCCGCGCCGACGGCGCTGCTGCAGCGCCACGGTCATGCGGCGAGATCGCGGTCGGCGTCGCGGTCGGCCGCCGACGCCTGGTCGCGGCGGCCGCCGGCCTGCTGCTGCCGCTCGTAGAAGGCGGCGATCATGGCGATCGCCTGCGGCGCGTCGTCGAGCTTGTTGATCGCGGCGCGGAACTGCGCCGATCCGGGCAGACCGGCGGAGTACCAGGAGACGTGCTTGCGGGCCAGGCGCAGGCCGGGATGGATCCCGAAATGCGACAGCATCGCCTGGTAGTGCTCGAGCACGATCGCCTTCTCTGTCGCCAGATCCGGGTCCGGCAGGGTCTCGCCGGTGGCGAGCGCGTGCGCGACCTGGGCCGGCAGCCAGGGGCGGCCGTAGCAGCCGCGGCCGATCATCACCCCGTCGGCGCCGGACTGGCGGATCGCCTCCCTGGCATCCTCGACGCCGAGTATGTCGCCATTGACGATCACCGGCAGACCGATCGCCTCCTTGACCCGGCGCACGAAGGCCCAGTCGGCGCGGCCGGTATAGAATTGCTGGCGGGTGCGGCCATGCACCGTGACCATGCGGATGCCGGACTGCTCGGCGATCCGCGCCAGGGCCGGCGCATTCAGGCTGCCATGGTCCCAGCCCATCCGCATCTTCAGCGTCACCGGCACCGCGACCGCCCGCACCGTGGCCTCCAGCAGACGCGCCGCCAGCGCCTCGTCGCGCATCAGCGCCGATCCCGCCTGCTGGCCGACCGCCACCTTCTTGGCCGGGCAGCCGAAATTGATGTCGACGATGTCGGCGCCGCGATCGACCGCGATCCTCGCCGCCTGCGCCATCGCCTCGGGTTCGCAGCCGGCGAGCTGCACCGCATTCGGCCCGGCGGCGCCGGCGCCGGCATCATCGGCGATCTCGGCCATGCGCAGCGTCGCGGCGTTCTCGCGCACCATCGCCCAGGAGGCGATCATTTCCGACACCACCAGCCCGGCGCCCATCTTCCTGGCCAGCCGGCGGTAGGGCAGATCGGTCACGCCGGACATCGGCGCCAGGATCACCGGCCGCTCGATCACCGCGCCGCCGAGGTCGATCGGCGCCAGGCCGGCCGCCGCACCGCCGCCCTGCCCCACGCCCGACCGCCCGTGCCGCGTCGTGGCCACCGCGCGCGCGTCACCGGCCGAAAGGTCAGAGTGAAGGGTATTGCTCATGATTTGTGCAATCTAGACGCTGCCACCAGACCGTGCAATTGCCCGCTCCGGATTGAACCAGACAGGATGTCGCGATGCGCCTCGAACTCCCGATCGGCCCCGGCACCCTGCTGCCCCGCACCGGCAGCGGCTTCGACGTGCATGCGTTCGCCGACGGCCGCGCGCTCATCCTGTGCGGCATCGCGGTGCCGTTCGAGCGCGGCCTGGCCGGCCATTCCGATGCCGATGTCGGCATCCACACGCTGTGCGACGCGATCTACGGCGCGCTGGCAGAGGGCGATATCGGCCGGTTCTTCCCGCCCAGCGAGGCGGCCTGGAAGGATGCGGACAGCGCCCGCTTCCTGGTGCATGCCGGCGAGCGCATCCGCGCCCGTGGCGGCATGCTGGTGAACGCGGATGTGACGCTGATCTGCGAGCGGCCGAAGATCGGCCCGCATGCCGAGGCGATGCGGGCACGTCTCGCCGAACTGCTCGACGTGCGGGTGGACCGGATCTCGGTCAAGGCGACCACCACAGAGCGGCTCGGTTTCACCGGGCGTGGCGAGGGCATTGCCTGCCTCGCCTCGGTGACGGTGCTGGTGCCGGAGCCGCAGCCAGAGCCTTAGTAGGACGCGGGCGACGCCGTCTCAGGCGATCGACAGCACCACGACGGCGACCGGCATCGCCGCCAGGACCACCCAGGAACCCATCGCGCAGCGGGCCGCGAAGCTGGCCAGTTTGCGGCGGATGCGGGTCTGGCCGGCGTGGGATCGGGTCGCAACGTTGCGCGTGGCAGGCGCCATCGGGTTTCGCTCCATGTCGATCATCACGCGAGGCTAGCCGGAAGTCGGGCCCGGCGGTGTAACCAAACATCACGGAATATCGGGCTGTGCAACCGTTGCGAATGCTTATCCGCGAACTGTGATTATTGCGCCGTCGCGACGATTCTAGCCGTTGCCGGGCTGCGTTGCTGTCGGCCTGATCACGAAACCGTGCGTTTCCGGACGACGATGCTGCGCCGACACGTCGATCGCATCGACCCGCGCCAGGGCCGGGCCGGTCCAGGCGCGCGCCACCAGGGACGCGCACGCCGCCTCCGGCCCGCAGAGCAGCGCCTCGACCCGCCCGTCGGAAAGGTTGCGGGTCCAGCCCTCGACTCCCGCCGCGATCGCCGCCTGCCGCAGCCAGTCGCGGTAGCCGACCCCCTGCACCCGCCCGGAGATCAGCAGCCGGGTCGCGGCGGGCGGCCGCGCCAGCGCCACGAACCGTTCCGCCTCGACGAAATCGCGCAACATGGCGTCGCGGCGCGCCGCCGCCTGCGCATCCGTGCCCCATTGCTCGGCCTGGAAGGTCTCGTCCAGCAGCGCCAGCCGGTGCGCCGCCGCCGCCTCGAGCGCGCCGTCGACCACCGCCAGGCCTAGCACCAGGCTGCCGCCGAGCGGCGTCAGCACGCCCAGCGCGGTGAGCGCCGCATCGTCCTGGCGTTCCAGGGCGGCGCGCATCGCCGCCACGGCGTCCGCCGGCTGCGGGCGCGGCATCACCCCTTCGCCCACCGCGAGCGCCACCCCGAGGTGCGTTCGTGCCCAGTCCAGCCAGGGCTGCCAGCCCGCTTGCTGCCGCTCGGCGAGGGCCGCCGGCCGGTCCGCGCGGTAGCACAGCGTCTCGCCGTGCAGGAATTCCAGCAGCGTGTCGATGAAAGCGGGCCGGTCGATGGCGACGCGGCCCTGCAGCGTGCCCGCCAGCCGGGTCAGGCCGAGCGCATCCGGGCTGTAGCTGCCGCCTGTCGCGCCGCCGCCGGCCTGCGACCATTCCTCGGCGATCGCATCGGCCAGGGCCTGCCGGACCACACGCAACGGCCCGGCCGGCCCCAGCCGCACCGGCTTGCCGTCGAGCGCCACCAGGAAGCCGTCGCCATCCGGCACCGTTTCGACCTGCCGCCAGAAGCGGCGCTGCGGGCCGCTCAATGGAACAATCCGAGCCCGCGCAGGATGTCGATCGGCCGGGGGAGCTTGTGCTTGCCGGCCTGCGGCGCGGCGCCGGCTGCCGGCCCGGCGGCGCCGAACCGGGCGGCCGACAGCGCCGCTGCGCAGGGGTCGGGGGTGTCGCCGGCGCCGCCGATGGTCAAGGCGAAGCGGCCGCCCGGCGCCGCCGGATCGAGCGCCGCCACCGGCGCCGACAGCGTGCCGCCGACCCTCACCGGCAGCGAGGCGCCGGCGCTGCCGATCGACAAATGCGGCAGCAGATGCAGGTCGAGCCCGCCATCCAGCAGCCGGACCGTGCCGCGCCCTTCCACCTCCAGGCGGCTGGTCGACAGCGCCAGCGGGGAGAGCGTCGCCACGCCGCCGGAGAGCGTCGCCGGCAGCGCCAGGCAGCGGAAGCCGGTGCTGCCCTGGTCGGGGAGGTCAGCGGGGCGCCCGACCAGCGCCGCCAGGGCGGCATTGCCGATGCTGCCATCGACCATCGACAGCCCGGCATGGCCGCTGGCGGCCGCGACCAGCGCGTCGCCGGTGGCGCCGTCGCTGTGCAGGTCGGCGACCAGTTCGGCGGTGCCGTCCAGCACCGGCGGCTTGCCGAGCCAGCGCGCCAGCGTCCTGGCCGGCAGCATCGACGCAGACAGGCCGAAAGAGACGCTCTGCCTGCCGGCATCGGCGCCGAACCGGCCGGCGATCGGCCCGGCGGGGCCGGTGACGCTGAACGGCGACAGCGACAGCACGCCGTCATGCAGCGAAACGGTGGCGGCGAGCCCCTTGTAGGCGTCGCCGTCGAAGGTGACGGCATCGGCATCGAGCGTGAGCGCTAGGTCGGCCTGCAGCAGCGGCGCGAACAGGGCCGGGGGAGCCGGAGCGGCGGGCGGGGCAGCAGACGGAGCAGCAGGCGGGGCGGCCTCCCCGACCGGCGCGCGCGGCGTCTCGAGGGCCGGTCGGCGCCAGCCCGCCCGCAGCGCATCGACATCGACATGCGAGGCGGTGAGCGCGGCGGTGATGGCCGGGCGGGCGGCGTCCGGCGCGGCCTCGATCCTGGCCTGGCCGCGCAGCCCGATCTGCCGCGACTCGAGCGTCAGGCCGGACAGAGCGAGGCTGCGTCCCGGCCCGACCGTCAGCATCGAGGCGAGCGACAGGTCGGTGAGCGCCGGACCGACCGAACTCAGCGCCCGCAGCGACGGGATCTTCGCCTGCACCGCCAGCTCCGCGGCGCCGGCATTGGCCACGCCCTTCAGCGACAGCCGCGCATCGCCGGCGCCGAGCGCCAGGTCGAACGGCGCCTTGCCGGGGCCGGCGAGCCCGCCGCGCCAGTCGTCGAGCGTCCCGGCGGTGCCGGACAGCGTCAGCGCGCGTCCCTGCCAGGCGCCGTCGGCCGACAGGGCGAGCGGCGCGGTGCGGTTCGGCGCCTCGATCGACAGGGTGTCGATGGTCAGCCCCTGACTCCAGGCGCGATGCAGCAGCGCGCCGGCATCGATCTGCGCGGCGCGCAGCGAGAGACGGTCCAGGCGCGGCGATGCGGCGGCGGCATCCTCCGCCGCGCCATCGACCAGCCGCGCGTTCAGCGACAGCGGGCCGAGTGCTGGCAGCGCCGCATGCGGGAACAGCGCGCCGATCCCGTCCGGGCGGTCGGCCTTGAGCGCGATGTCGAGCGCATAGCCGCGCAGACGGGCGGGATCGCCCAGCGTGCCGTCGACCGACAGGCTGGTATCCTGGCGCTCGTTGCGTTCGGTGCGCAGCAGCAGATGGACCGGCCACGGCGATGCGCCGGCCTCGGTGATGCCGGCCAGCGCGCCGGTCGCCAGATGCGCGGTGAAGCCGGCGCCGCCATGGTGGCCGGCGAGATCGACCACCGGGTCGCTGCCGGCGAGACCGGTGCCGTCGAGCTGGTCGATCCTGGCATTGCCGGTCCAGCCATGCTGCTTGTCGCGCCACGCGACCGTGCCGTCGCGCAGCCGCACGCTGCCGACCTCGACCGCCCAGGGCTCCGCGGTGCCGGCGGTGGCGTCGGCGGGCGACGACGCGCCCTGCTGGGCCGGCACGCGGTGGAACTGCCAGTTGGCCCGGCCGTCGGCGTCGCGCTCCAGCAGCAGGTCCGGCGCGGTCAGCGTCACGCCCTCGAGCCGCGCCACGTGATGCACCAGCGGCCAGAGCGCCAGATGCGCCGAGAGCCCGCTCGCGGTCAGCATCGCGGCGCGACCGCCATCCTGCATGTCGGACAGCGCGATATCCGAGGCCACCACCGTCGGCACCGGCAGCAGCGCGATATGCAGCGCGCCCAGCGTCAGGGTGCGGCCGGTGCTCTCATAGACCTGGCGTTCGAGCCGCGTTCGCAGCGCCTGCTGGTCGAGCCTGGACTGCACCAGCACCAGGCCGCCCGCCAGCAGCGCCACCAGCAGCAGCGTCGCCACCAGCCGCCGCAGCGGACGGCGCCGCCTGACCGGTTGCGTGCCAGCCCCCCTGGCCGCGCGCCCGCTCGCCCTGATCGCCATGCCCTAGCTCCGCCGCGCCGCGTGCGTCTGGCCGGCCTCGAAGCCGAGCAGACGGAAGGTTTCCTTCATGTGCCCCGGCAGCTCGGCCTCGAGCCGCAGCCTGCCGCCCGCCGGGTGCGGGATCTCCAGCGCGCGGGCATGGAGATGCAGCTGGTCGGTGAACCCGTCCGGATGCGCCGCCTCGCCGCCATATTTCGGGTCGCCGAGGATCGGCGTGCCGAGCGCCTCGCAATGCACCCGGAGCTGATGGGTGCGGCCGGTGAGCGGCGCGAGTTCCAGCCAGGAGAGCTTGCGCGCCGCCGCGTCGCGCACCGCATATTCGGTCAGCGCATGCGCGGAATCCGCATCGTCGCGCCCGGCGGCGATGGTCAGCGCGCCGGGCCCGGCGCCGAGACGCGCCAGCGGCAGGTCGATCACCCCCTCTGCCGGGCTGGGCCGGCCGATCACCACCGCCCAGTACAGCTTCCTGACCTCGCGGGTGCGGAACGACGCCGCCAGTTTCGCCGCCACCCCTGGCGTGCGCGCCAGCAGCAGCAGGCCCGACGTGTCGCGGTCGATCCGGTGCACCAGCCGCGGCCGGTGCTCGGACTCGTCGCGCAGCGCGTCGAGCAGCCCGTCGACGTGGCGCACGATGCCCGGACCGCCCTGCACCGCCAGCCCGGCCGGCTTGTTCAGCACGATCAGGTCCGCGTCGCGATACACCACCAGGCGCGCCATCTCCTTGACGTCGCGCTCGTCGACGGTCCTGGCGATCGGCGCCGGCCTGGCGGCGCCCGGGATCGGCGGCACCCGCACCATCTGGCCCGGCTGCAGCCGGGTCGAGGTCTCTGCCTTCCTGCCATCGACCTTGACCTGTCCGGTGCGGCACAGCTTCTGCAGCGCCCCCTGGGTCAGATGCGGATAGTGACGGCGGAACCACCGATCGAGCCGGATCTCGGCTTCATCCTCGGTCACCGGAAGGCTGACGACGCTCATGGGCGCTGGCTGTCCCTCAGCTTGGCCCAACTGTCCAGCCTTCTCGTGATCTCCGCCTCCAGGCCGCGCCGGGTCGGGCGGTAGAAGCGGGCGCGCTCCATGCCGTCGGGGAAGTAGTTCTGGCCCGAGAACCCGGCTTCGGTATCGTGGTCGTAGGCGTAGCCGTGCCCGTAGCCGATCTCCTGCATCAGCCTGGTCGGCGCGTTGAGGATATGCGCCGGCGGCATCAGGCTGCCGGTCTGTCCGGCGGCCTGCATCGCGGCGCCGAACGCCTTGTAGACGGCGTTGGATTTCGGCGCGGTGGCCAGGTAGATCACCAGCTGCGCCAGCGCCAGCTCGCCCTCTGGGCTGCCCAGCCGCTCGTAGCTCTCCCAGGCGGCGATCGCCTGGGTCAGCGCCGACGGGTCGGCCAGGCCGACATCCTCGGCGGCGAAGCGGGTCAGCCGACGGGCGATGAAGCGCGCATCCTCGCCGCCGCGCAGCATGCGGGCGAACCAGTACAGCGCCGCGTCGGGATCGGAGCCGCGCAGCGATTTGTGCAGCGCCGAGATCAGGTTGTAGTGCTCCTCGCGGTCGCGGTCGTAGAGCGCCGCCCGCCTGGCCAGCAGCGACGACAGCCCGGCGCTGTCGAGCGACGCGCCGGGCTCGAGGCTCAGCAGCTGCTCGGCCATGTTCAGCAGGTAGCGGCCATCGCCATCGGCCATGGCGATCAGGGCCGCCCTGGCCTCGTCGCGCAGCGGCAGCGCGCGGCCGGCTTCCTGCTCGGCGCGGCCGATCAGCGCCTCCAGCGCCGCCTGGTCCAGCCGGCGCAGCACCAGCACCTGGCACCGCGATAGCAGCGCCGCGTTCAGGGCGAAGGACGGGTTCTCGGTCGTGGCACCCACCAGCACCACGGTGCCGTTCTCCACCACCGGCAGGAAACCGTCCTGCTGGGCGCGGTTGAAGCGGTGGATCTCGTCCACGAACAGCAGCGTCGCCGCCCCGGTGGCGCGTTGCCGGCGACCGGCCTCCTCGAACACGCGCTTCAGGTCGGCGACGCCGGAGAACACCGCCGAGAGCTGCACGAAGCTGAGCCCTGCCGCCTGCGCCAGCAGCCGGGCGATGGTGGTCTTGCCCACCCCTGGCCCGCCCCACAGGATCAGGCTGGCCAGCGAGCCGCGATCCAGCATCCGACGCACCGTGCCCTCCGCACCCAGCAGGTGCGGCTGCCCGACCACCGCATCGAGGCTGTCCGGCCGCAGCCGGTCCGCCAGCGGCCTGGTCGCGGCATGGTCCCGGCCCGGCCCATGGCCGGTGCCGCTGGCAGCCGGGCCGGGCTCGGGCTTGCCGGGGCCGAACAGATCAGGCCCGTCGCGTGTGGTGGTCATGGTGCGAGCATACGCGCTGCCGCCGGCCGCCGGGAACAGCGGCTCTCGCGCGGGGCGGCGGTTGCGCTACTGTGCGCATCCCGCGCGGAGAGACCGACCCGATGCCGACCACGCCCGCCTCGCTGCCTGCCGCCATGCTCCGCGTCGCCCTGCTCGGCGCCGCTGCGGACACGCTGCTGACGCTGGACGAGACGCGCGACGAGATCGGGCTGACCGGCTTCGCGGTTGCCTCCGCAGTCGGCGGCGCGGCGAACGG
>CAZZZA010000033.1:0-24534 GCA_964658455.1 uncultured Lichenihabitans sp. | reverse complement strand
GGATATCCTGGAGGTAACGCGAAAGGTTGCCTTCCGGACTGACATTGATGACGGCTGAGACCATCGAACGGCTCCTTTCGCCTGAGAGGCTGCGCTTGCTCTTGTCCTTACGGCACAGAGCGAAACGGGTTGCGAGCCTAGCCGGCATGGGCGCGGAACAGGGCTTCACGTCCCTGAGAGTCTCCCCTTGTGGCAAGGCGGAGCAATCCCAGGACGACCTGGTCCGAGGGGCACGCCCGCCACTCGGACCTGCGATCGTGTAACAGGACCGCTCCGGTCCTGTCAAGAAATTGAGCCTGAACTTCCGTTCATCTGAACAGGATACGCTGCAACGTCGTGAAATCCTCCGGCGGCTCGGTCTCGAACCGCATGTCGGCGCCGGTCACCGGGTGGCTGAAGCCCAGCGTCGCCGCGTGCAGCGCCTGGCGCGGGAAGTCCAGCGCGGCGCGCCGTGCGTCCGGCTCCAGCAGTTTCGCCGCCGCCGGCACCCGCCGCAGATAGACCGGGTCGCCGAGCAGGGCGTGGCCGGCCTGGGAGAAATGCACCCGGATCTGGTGGGTGCGCCCGGTCGCCAGCCGGCATTCGACCAGGCTGACCGCGCCGTCCGTCACCGCCAGGGTGCGGTAGTGCGACAGCGCCGGCTTGCCGCCGCGACCGACCACCGTCATCCGCTTGCGGTCGCGCGGGTCGCGGCCGATCGCGCCCTCGAACGTGCCGGCGGCGGGCGTCAGCAGGCCCCAGCACAGGGCCAGATAGCTGCGCTCGATCACCCGGGTCGCGAACGCCTCCGACAGCGCCGCCAGCGTCTGCTCGGTCTTGGCGACCACCATGGTGCCGGACGTGTCCTTGTCGAGCCGGTGCACGATGCCGGGCCGGCGTTCGCCGCCGATGCCGGGCAGCCGGTCGCCGCAATGCGCCAGCAGGGCGTTCACCAGGGTGCCGTCCTCGTTGCCCGGTGCCGGGTGCACCACCAGCCCGGCCGGCTTGTCGAGCACGATCAGGCTGTCATCCTCGAACAGGATGCGAAACGGGATCGCCTGCGGGTCGGGCCGGGCCGAAACCGGCGCCGGCGGCGCCAGCGCGAAGCGCATGCCGGCCCGCACCGGCTCGGACGGCGAGCGCAGCTCCACCCCGTCGCGCAGCAGATGGCCGCCCTCCATCAGCCCCTTGACGCGCGACCGTGACAGGCTAGGGGTGGCGTCCGCCAGGAAGCGGTCGGTCCGCATGCCGTCATGCTCCGGCCCGGCGACAGCCAGGATGGTTTCGGGTGGTTCGGTCATCGGCCCGGTTTTGCGCTTGTGAGGGACGCTTGGGAATGCAGGCTGACAAGGCGGTGCCACACAGGGCGATGCTGGTGCTGGTGATCGCCATGGGGGTGCTGATCCTGGCCGGGACCGCGACGCTGATCGGCGTGGTGGTGCATCGCCTGGCGGCGGGGCACCGGCCGGTGCCGATCGCGGGACCGGTGCTGGGTGCCGCGCCGGGCGTGGCCGCGCTGCACCAGGAGCCGCCCGGCACCCGGATCACCGCGATGACACGCCAGTCCGATACGCTGCTGGCGATCGCGCTGAGCGGCGGCGGTCCGGACCGCGTGCTGGTCTGGGACCTGGCCGCCGCCAGGAGCGTCACCGAGATCACCCTGGCGCCGGAAGCACCCTGAGGCTCGCCCTCGGCGCCGCTGCTAGCTGCCGCTGAACCAGTTGTAGCCCTGGTCCTCCCAGTAGCCGCCAGGATAATCGTTGGTGACGAACAAGGCGGTGATGAATTTCGGGTTCTTGAAGCCGAGCTTGGTGGGGATGCGCAGGCGCAGCGGATAACCGAACCCGGTCGGCAGCGGCTTGTTCTCGAAATCCAGCGCCAGGATCGTCTGCGGCTGCAGCGCCGATGCCATGTCGATCGAGCCGTAATAGCGGTCGGCGCACTTGAAGCCGACATAGCGCGCCCTGGTATCGGCGCCGATCTTCTCCAGGAAGCGATGCAGCGGTACGCCGCCCCACTGGCCGATCGCACTCCATCCCTCGACGCAGATCAGCCGGGTGATCTGGCTCTCCTGCGGCATCTGCCGCAGCCGGTCGACGGTCCAGGGAGTCTTGTCGGCGACCAGCCCGGAGACCTCGAGCTTCCAGTCGCCGGCATCGAGATCCGGCGCGTTGTCGATCGGATAGAAGGCGTTGTACGGGAACGGCCGGGTGATCCTGTCGGCGCCGTAGGTCGGCGCCAGGGTGTGGCGGCTGAACAGCAGCGCCTGCATCCTGTCGTTGAACCTGGACATCGCCAGCAGCACCTTGTCCACCGCGTCGCCGTCGGCGAGGTTGCAGCCGGACAGCATGGTCAGCGCGCCGAGCGACAGGCCGCCGCGCAGCAGGCCGCGCCGGCCGAGCCGCTCCAGCCGCGGCCGCGTCGCCTCGGCGAGCGCGCGAAGCTGGGCGCGCTGCGTGGGGTCGGCCCGGTTCATGGCGCGGTCTCCGCGTCCGGGATCCTTGCCCGGCCGGTGATCATCGACACCAGCGTGCGCGGCACCAGCGCCACCAGCGCCAGATGGATCACCAGGAAGCCGACGATTCCGGTCATGGCCAGGAAATGCACCCAGCGCAGCGTCGGGTAGCCGCCGATCGGCGCGCCGATCCATGCCAGCTGCACCGGCTTCCACAGCCCGAGCCCGGACAGCACGGCGGCGATGCCGAACAGCAGCACGACGATGTAGAGCAGCCGCTGCACCGCGTTGTAGCTGCCGATGCGGTGCCGCAGCCTGAAGCGCAGCGCCTGGCCGAGGTCGCGCCACACCGCCCCGGGCGTCACCGGCAGCAGGGTGCGGCTGAAATGTCCGGCGAGCAGGCCGTAGGCGAGGTAGAGCAGCCCGTTGGCGACCAGCAGCCACATCGCCGCCAGATGCCAGGCGATGCCGCCGCCGAGCCAGCCGCCCAGCACCGCCCAGCCCGGGAAGGTGAACGGCAGCAGCGGCGAGGCGTCATAGATCTGCCAGCCGCTCATCACCATCATCACGATCGCGACCGCATTGACCCAATGGGTCAGCCGGACGATCGCCGGATGCACCAGCATCCGCTCCCGCCGTGCGCCCGTCCGCACCACCTGTTCCATCATTCCGCCTCCAGACCGGCCGCCCAGCGTTCTACATCGGCGGGACGGCGCCGTCCTCTCCGACGATGATCCGCTTGGCATCGACGCTGCCGTCGGCGCCGACCGGGCCGAACGCCACCACGTGCGCGCCGGGCTTGAGCAGGGCCTTGCTGCCCGGCTCCAGATCGACCACGGGCACGTCCTGCGGCACCGTCAGCTTCTTCTGGCCGCCCTTGTAGTTGACCGTCATGGTGCGTCCGCTGCTGCCGACCACCGAGCCGATGGTGCCGTTGGTCATCGACGAGCCCTGGCCGAGATCCCAGCCGTAATTGCCCTCGCCGGCGCCGCGCATGCTCTCCGGGAACACCGTCACCTCGAGCGCCTTGAGCGTGCCGTCGGACTGCGGCACCGCCGCGGTGCCGATGAAGCGGCCGGCCTTGACCGCATCCAGCGAGGCGGTGGTCGCGCCGACATAGCCGGTGCCGCTGCCGATATGCAGCGTCTTGGTGCCGGAATGGCTCTTGAGGGTGACGGTGTCGTCGGTCATCGAGGTGATCACGCCACGGGTGCGCGGCGGCACCTGCGCCAGGGCGGTGCCGGCGGCGAACAGGCCGGCGAGGCCGAGCGTGGCGGCGATACGGTATGTCACTGGCAGGTTCCTTCCTGGGTTCAGCCACCATACGGCCCGGGTGGTGGATCGGTTGCGTCCGGGACCGATTTTGTCCCCGCCACACCCCAGACAAAGTTGCCAATTCTTTAATCAGCAACTGCACACGAGGAATGCATTCGTGGGCATCGACCGGTGGCGGGGCGCGGCATAAGCAGTGCCGGCGATGACGAACCCGTCCACCCGCACTAACCTTTTGACCGAGTATTTCCGATGACCCGCATGAGCCTGCCGTTGCCCGTCGCCACTGAGTCCGGCGCCGTCATTTCCCGTTGCGCCGCCGCTGCGGTGTCACTGTTCGTGGCCGGCGGCCTGTGGATGATCATGGCCTGAGGCGTCCGCCAGCCTCTCCGCGGCGGTTGTCGGGCCGGGGCGAAAGCCGCACCATGGCCGGGTCGGGGTCTGGCGGAGAGGGAGCGCGGCATGCGCCTCATGGCATGGGTTTTCGCCAGCCTGGTGGTGGCCGCACCCTGGCGCGGCGCATGCGCCGCCGACCCGGCCGCGTCGCGGATCCAGATCGCGCGGGATGAGTGGGGCATCGCGCACATACACGGCCATACCGACGCCGATGCCGTGTTCGGCGCCGCCTATGCGCAGGCCGAGGATGATTTCGGTCGGATCGAGACCAACTACTTGACCGCGCTCGGCCGGCTGGCGGAAGCCGAGGGGCCCGGCGCCCTGGCGCAGGATCTGCGCGCCAGGCTCTATGTCGATCCCGACGATCTGCGCGCCCGCTACGCCGCCAGCCCGGCCTGGCTGCAGGCATTGATGACCGGCTGGGCAGGCGGGCTGAACCTGTATCTGCGCACCCATCCGGGCGTGACGCCGCAGGTGATCCGGCATTTCGAGCCGTGGATGGCGCTGTCCTTCACCGAGGGCAGCATCGGCGGCGATGTCGAACAGATCGCGCTGCCGGCGCTGGCGTCGTTCTATGCGCTGCCGTCGCCGGAGCTGCTCGATCCGCCGCCAGGGTCGCACCGGCCCGGCGACGGCAGCGGCCTGGGCGGCTCGAACGGCATCGCCATCGCCCCCTCCGACAGCCGCGACCACCAGGCGCTGCTGCTGATCAACCCGCATACCTCGTTCTATTTCCGCTCCGAGCTGCAGATGCGCAGCGACGAGGGGCTCGATGCCTATGGCGCGGTCACCTGGGGCCAGTTCTTCATCTACCAGGGGTTCAACGAGCGGGTCGGCTGGATGCACACCTCCAGCCACGCCGATACCGTCGACCAGTTCCTGGAGCAGCCGGTGATCCGGGACGGCACGCTGCGGACCCGCGACGGCGCGGCGCTGGCGCCGGTCGACCACGCCACCGTCACCCTGGCGTACCGGACCCGCGACGGCGGCCGCGCCACCCGCGAGGTCACGATCTACAGGACGATCCACGGCCCGGTGGTCGGCAGGGCCGCGGACGGGCGCTGGATCAGCGAGGCGATGATGTACGCGCCGGTGGCGGCGCTGGAACAATCCTTCGGCCTGACCAAGGCGCGTGACTACGCCGCCTACATGCGGGTTATGCAGCTTCGCGCCAACAGTTCGAACAACACGCTCTATGCCGATGCCGACGGGCACATCGCCTATCTGCACCCGCAATTCATCCCGCGCCGCGACGATCGTTTCGACTACACCAGGCCGGTCGACGGCGCCGACCCGCGCACCGCCTGGCACGGCCTGCACGGCATCGACGAGGCGCCTGATCTGCTCGATCCGGCGACCGGATGGTTGCAGAACACCAACGACTGGCCGTATTCGGCCGCCGGCGCCGACAGCCGCCGGCAGGCGGATTTCCCGCGCTACATGGACAGCTACGGCGAGAACGTGCGCGGCCTGCATGCGCTGGCGCTGCTGCGGTCGCGGCACGGCTTCACGCTCGAGACGCTGGTCGCCGCCGCCTATGACAGCGCCCAGCCCGGGTTCGATCTGCTGCTGCCGTCGCTGCTCGATGCCTATGACCGCGCGCCGCCGAACGACCCGTGCGCGCCGCGTGTCGCGGACCAGATCGCGCTGCTGCGCGGCTGGGACCGGCGCTGGTCGGTGGAGTCGGTGCCGACCACGCTCGCGGTCGCCTGGGGCGAGGCCCTGTGGCGGACCGCCGGGATCAAGGCGCACGCCAACAGCCTGGCTGATTACCGATCGGTGCTGGCCAGGACGTCGCCGGCGCAGCGTCTGGCGGCGCTGTCGGCCGCCTCCGACCGGCTGGTGCGCGATTTCGGCACCTGGCGGCTGCCGTGGGGCGAGATCAACCGCGTGCAGCGGCTCGACGACTCCCTGGTGCCGCACTTCTCCGACGCCGCGCCGAGCCTGCCGGTCGGCTTCACCTCCGCGCAATGGGGTTCGCTGGCCTCGATCAGCGGGCCGGAAGGGCCGGGTTGGCGCAAGCGCTACGGCAACGAGGGCAACAGCTTCGTCGCCGCGGTCGCGTTCGGACCGCGGGTGCGCGCGGTCGCGGTCACCGCCGGCGGCGAGGATGGCCACCCCGGCGCGCCGCATTTCAACGACCAGGCCGCCCGCTACGCCAGCGGCGCGCTGCGGCCGGTGTATTTCTACCCCGACGAGGTCGCGGAGCACACGACCCGGCGCTACCACCCTGGCGGCGCCGACCTGCCGTTGGCGGAGCCGACGCCCTAAGGGTAAATGTTCTTGATTCGTTCTCACGGCTGCGGTTAAGCTGCGGTTAACGAGAAGGAACCGCCTGCATGTTCGCCTCCATCCCCGACCGCCGCCCGCTGCTGCCGCTGGACAAGCGCGACGCCGCCTTCGCCGTGCGCCAGGCGCTCGGCATGCGCCATTACGGGCCCGCCCAGCCGATGGTCGATGCGACCATGCAGGGCGAGATCGCCGACCTGATCGCCGACGCGCTGGCCGATGCCGGCTACGTGGTCGCGATCGCGCAACGCCGCCGCGCCGGGGCACCCGCATGGTCGATCCCGGGCTGAAACGGGGCCGTGATGTCGGCCGCCCGGCGGCGTGACACGGCGGGGCACTGAAGGCGGGGCAGGGCTCCCTTCCGGCGCCACAGGTCTTTACACCCTCGTAACGGAAATCTAGTCTCCCGTTGAATGTCACCAGACGGGAGCGTCTTCATTGCGCGTGTTCATCATCGCCGCTGCGTCCATGCTGCTGAGCGGCTGTGCGACCATCGTGAATGGCTCCAACCAAAGCGTCACCGTGAGCACCGACCCGCCGGGCGCGTCCTGCAAATTGTCGCGTCAGACCGAGACTTTGGGCGCGATTCCGATAACGCCCGGCAGCGTCCAGGTGAGCAAGAGCAAGAACGATATGGTGGTCACCTGCGAGAAGCCGGGCTACCTGACCTCCGTCGTTTCGAGGTCCTCGAGTTTCGGCGGCGCGACGTTCGGCAACATCCTGCTGGGCGGCGGCGTCGGCATCATCGTCGATGCCGCGTCCGGAGCGAACTACACCTACCCGAGCGAGATCCACGTAGCGATGGCACCGACCGCGGCGGCTGCTCCGATCGCGTCCATCACCCCGCCGGCCGTGGTCGCCGTCGCAGAATCGCCTGCGCCGCCCATGACGCCGGCGGCGATGAAGCCCGCCAGTTCTGACAGCCGGTAGGGAGCACGCTTCGGGCCTGGCGAGGCAACGAACAGAGTGTCCGCGTTTAATCCTTCTGGAGATATCGACCGGACGCTGGGTCTGAACGCGTGAACGGGGTTTCATGGTGTAGGCGCTTCAGGACGGAAGCGGAAGAACCTTGGCTGGATCTGCCTGATAACGGACCCTTGAAAGAAGCGCCTAAGGATATTGGATACTCTCCAATGGTATAGGCCCTCCAGGCATTGCTTGGCCGAGGTGACCCAGCGCAGTGGTGGGGAAGGGCCTTCCGGTGCCGACCGATAACGCGATGGGGAGGGGTCAGGCACCAGATCGATCGCGATGACGGCGTATGTGGAGAAGACGCGATGTCAGAAGAAATCAAGTTGGCAGAGGTGAAAGCCCAGGCGATTTCCTACCTGCTATTGGGCCTTCTGCAGCGACTGGACAGGGAGCAGCCTGGGCTCATCGACGAACTCCTGAGCGGCGTGAAGGCTGACCGCGACGCGGCGTTAGCTGGTCGGGATGTGCCGAAGCGTGTTCCGGCAATCTTCGATGAAGCAATCAGGTATCTGGAGCGTGCCAATAACCAGAGCGAAACTTGACAGCTCAACCACACCTCGTTGCAGTGCGGCGGCGGAAATAATCCGCTGCGGTCCGGTCACCTGATCAACGCCCGATCAAACTACAAGGTGGGCTGAACGGGCTCTACATGGAGCGGCCACCCTGAACGGATCGTCACCCTCTAGGGACCAATGCTGTGTCTGCGCCGCACCTGCATTCCGTAACAAGTCATCGCTCTCGTAGTCGGCGCGGCATCCCATACCCTATGGCGGGGCCTACGCGAGAGACTGCTAACGGTGCGTCAGGCGAGGGCGACGGCATCCGACTTGTGGCTTAGGCAACTGGCTGTTGACCTTGGGCTCACACTGGCGTCCCGTAGGGTATTCGAACCCCCTGTTACCGCCGTGAGAGGGCGGTAGGCGTCGAGACATAATCTGGAAGAACGGATTAACCGTCTGATTTCGGGTCAGAAGTTCATCACTGAATGTCACGCCGCATCGCCGGGCATCTCGTGCCGATCGGACCACCATTGGACCAACGGAGCCGCAGTTTTTTGGACTTGGGCGGCCTCGACGGGCGCCTTTCTCGCCCCGCAGTGGTGACCTTCATGAGTCGCCAGTACGCAGCCTCGCCGGACTAGCCTGGGCTGGACATTAGAACAGAAAAAGAACATCCTGCCGCCCCAGATGCCGCTGCCCACGAGGATCGCATGGCTAGCCGCAACTCCGACCGCACCCCTGCGTCGGCCTCCTCAGCCTCCCGGTCGTCAGATCCTGCTGGCTCGCGAAGTGCTGCGGGTGCGGTCGCAAATCGCCCCTGCCGACCGCCGCCATCCTAAAGCGCCACGGATCGCGGACCCTGCTCCACGCAGTCGGCGCTGCCCGCGCTGCCTGCGCTGCTCCGGCTGCGGCCGTGTAGGTGCCGATGTCTACTGCGACGAGCTGCCGGATCCATGAACGCGATGCCGCCCGAGGCGCCCCTTGGTCTTCCCGCATCCACCCGCCACCGGATGCCCGCAGCGCTGGTCGTCGACCTCCTGGCCCTGGATGCCAACGGTCGGGTGGCGTGGAGCTGGCTGGCGCGTCGGTGGCGGGGACGCGATGTCGTCCTCGCACTCGAGCTGCCACCGGAGCAGTGGCCGCCGTCGTCCTAGCGCGGCTACGTGAGCGTCGGCGAGGTCAAGAGGATGCGGATAATGTTCGGCGGGATCCAGGCTGAGCGCGAGGTCTGCGAATCGGACGAGGACCTCGACGAGCTGGTGATGGGGCCGTGGTCGATGCTGGTGGTCCGGGTGTAGCCGCTGGGGTCGCCCTGACCTAGCTTACGTGTGACTAACAGACTTCAATCGTAGCCACGGACTTGGTGGGTAGAGATGTTCGTCTGGATCCAAGACCCCCTCCACATCGTAGGGTCCGGCGAAAAGCACCACGTTCCAACCCTTGCGCCCGGTCGCGCTCGGATACATCAACCCGTCGAGGCTGCCACTCTTGAACCGGTAATCCCGCAGAAACTCAGTGAAGACCTGTGTCGGTATGTAGTCAACGTTAACCCTGTTGTCGCCGGGAACAGGCTTAGTGATGATCGAGCTGAACTCGTGCATGAATGACAAGGTATATATCGTCATTCGCTTGGCCGCAGAGAAGAACCCAGGGATGCGCGGTAGATGGGCTAGATCTAAGAGCAGGATTGGGCGCAAAGTTTCGAATTTTCCGGTTGACGCTCGCTCGGCACGGGCCTCGGCTATTGCGAGCCCCGGGCGGTTTGCGCCATAGAACATGGAGATTCCGGGCGGGTTCATCCTGTTGGACTGTAGCGCGACATCCTTGGGTGGTGGCCCAAGATCCGCTGCAGCGAAGAACCGCTCCCTCAGCTTTCTCGCCCGCGTCCGGTAGAAGTTCTCGCCGGACGAGATGCGTCGCACCAGCCCAAGTTCCTCGGCGATTGAGCACATTTCGCCAAGCAGATGAATCGGAGACCTACTGTCGGGGTGGCCAGCGTCGTCAGGGTCAATGCCACCGTTCTGAAAGAAGAACCTCCGCTTGTATTTCACGATATCGCAGAAGGCTTCCCAAGAGTACTTGAGGCTCTTGTCCGGCTCCAACGTGAGCCAGTCGTGTTCGCACCAAGTGTCGTCTCCGATGCCCTCGAAGAGCGCATTCCAAAGTGCTTCATCGTCATCCCGTGGAAGGGAGATCCCCACCTCGTCCATGAGCAAATCGTAGGTATCGACATGCCAACCTTGATAGCCACCCTCGCGGCTGACGTAAGGTAGTTGGTCCACCGCCTTGCCGTAAAAGGCATTCAGTCGGCCCGCGATGTGGTCGAGCACCTCACAAAACGGCGCCGTAACAGCATCTTTCCGGTTGCAAAATCCACACCCTCTTGGGCCGCCGTGACTGCGGATGATTTCCTTTAGGTCTTCGTCATCGAAGCACGCGGCGCAGATATGCCGCTCGTCGCTGCTGTATGAAGGGAAACACCCGGGATCCATTCTGCTCATGTCGAGAAAGTAACGTGTCCTGCTTGTCGTGCCTACCTCGGGGGAGGGAGTGGTCTGCGTTGAGACGGTCGCCCTGCCTGCATCTACGGAAACCAATTCCATCGACCGATAAAGTGCCGCGGACATGCTCGACAGCGGCGGCAACGGACAGGTCCTTCTCACTGACTGAGCCTACGACAGTGATGCCCTACGCGAAACGCTCCAGGCCCGCGGAGCCTGGGCCAACGTCAAGGTGCGTCACGCGACGGCGCCGTGACCCGGCTTGTGGCTTAGGCAACTGGCTGTTGACCTTGGGTCCACACTGGCGTCCCGTAGGGGATTCGAACCCCTGTTACCGCCGTGAGAGGGCGGTGTCCTAGGCCTCTAGACGAACAGGACATGGCCAGTGGCGGAGGATTTAGGGGAACGGGGCGCGGGATGCAACCCTCGCCCTGCCGACGGCGGCGTTCTATGGTCCTGGGCGGACAATGGTGTGCAGCGGGCCGCCGCATGGGTGACAGGCCGGGGTCGATGGGTTTGCTGAATGCGGGGGCGCTCGACCTCGCCAATCTCTCCTCGGCCTTCCTTCTCGCCTTTCCGGCCCTGTTCTCGATCGTCAACCCGCTCGGGGCCTCGCTCATCTTCGCCGAGGTGACCGATGGGCGCAGCCAGGCCGAGCGGTCGATGCTGGCGCGCAAGGTGGCGCTCTACGGCTTGCTGATCCTGCTGGTGTCGCTGTGGATCGGCAGCACCCTGCTGGCGTTCTTCGGCATCACCATCGGCGCGCTGCGGATCGCCGGCGGGCTGGTGGTCGCGGTCCGGGCCTGGAGCCTGTTGCAGGCGCCGGAGATCAACGAGGCCAAGAAGGCCGATCAGGCGTCGCAGAGCGGCCGGACCGCGGTCGCCGACGTCTCCTCGACGGCGTTCTTTCCGCTCACCATGCCGTTCACCGTCGGACCGGGCAGCATCTCGGTGGCGATCGCGATCGGCGCCGAACGGCCGGAGCCGGGCGGCCTGCTGGGCCGGGCCGAGTTCACCGCCGGCGCCTGCACCGCCGCCGCCGCGGTGTGCCTGATCGTCTGGATCGCCTATGCCGGCGCGCCCAGACTGGTGCGGATGCTGGGCCGCTCCGGGTCGCGGATCGTCACCCGGCTGGTGGCGTTGATCCTGCTGTGCATCGGCGTACAGATCATCGTCTCCGGCGTGCAGGACGTGTTCGCCGGACTGCTGCAGCAGGCGATCGGCGGCCACCTTGCCGGGAAGAACGCATGACCGAGACCAGCCTTCCCCGAACCGATTCCCTCGCCAGCGTGGTGCTGGCCGGGGAGAGCCAGGGCAGCGAATGGGTCGCCAACCAGCAGCGCGAGCGCGAGCAGGCGATCGCCGACCTCAGGGTCTCGGCCTCGTTCGCCCCGGTCGGCCTGCTCGGCCCGTTCAACCTGCACCTCTCAGTGCATGGCGGCCGCCTGGTGCTCGACGTGCGCGACGCCGCCGACCGCGAATTGCGGGTGTTCGTGTTCTCGCTGAGCCCGTTCCGCCGGCTGATCAAGGACTACCAGCTCCTGGTCGAGAGCTACGAGCACGCGATCCAGGATGGCCGCACCCAGGCGATCCAGGCGATCGACATGGGACGGCGCAGCCTGCACGACGAAGGCGCGGCGCTGATGAGCCAGCGCCTGGAGGGCAAGATCGTGATCGATTTCGAGACCGCGCGGCGCCTGTTCACCCTGGTCTGCGTGCTGCACCAGCGGATCTAGCGCCGCGAACGCGCTATTGCAGCAGCTTCATGGTGCCGTCGACCGGATCGGCGGCAATTGCCATCGCCGACCGCCCTCACGCCTCCAGGCTGGCGTCCCAGTACAGGAAATCGAGCCAGGTCTTGTGCAGGTTGTCGCGGGGCGCGAAGCGCTTGGCGGCCTCGTCGACCTGGCGCGGGCTGGGTTCGGTCGGCTTGCGCAGCAGGTGCATGCCGCTCGCCTTCAGCGACTGGCTGCCCTTGCGCAGATTGTCGCGCTGGCAGCAGGTCACGACGTTGGTCCAGGACGTCACCCCGCCGCGGCAGCGCGGCACCACATGGTCGAAGGTGAGTTCCCGTGCCGACAGGGTCTCGGCGCAATACTGGCAGCGGAAGCCGTCGCGCAGGAACACGTGGTAGCGCGTGAAGGCCACCCGCTTGCGTCGGTGATACTGCTTGAGCGCCACCACCGACGGGATCGGGAACGAGCGGCTCGCCGAGCGCACCTCGGTCTCGTAGTTGATCACCGGGGTGACCCGCTCCTGCAGCACCGCGACCAGCGCGTCCTGCCAGGACCAGACCGAGAGCGGGCCCCAGCTCATCGGCTGCATGTCGGCGTTCAGCACCAGGGTCTGGAGGCTGGCCAGGTTCGGAATATGGCTCACGCGCCCGTTACCCCCGGACGGTGGGGTCGGCCGGCCACGTCGTAGACACCGCCATCGCTCAAAAGCGCACCCTTCTCGAAGGACGCGGCACGATCGGACCGGGGCGTTCAGTCAAACAAACGCCAGCCGATGTGCGTCGTCGAGAACCGTGCCTTTCTATTGCAGAGCAGGGGTTGATCCGCAAGTCGGGTGCGGATTCGCGCCGATCGTGTCACGATCTTGTCGTATGAATACCAGCCTATGCACCCGTTTCGCGCCCAGCCCGACCGGTCTGCTGCATCTCGGCCACGTCGCCTCGGCGCTGTCCGGCTGGACGCGGGCGCGCGCCGCCGGCGGCCGCTTTCTGCTGCGGCTGGAGGATATCGATCCGCAACGCTGCCGGCCGGCCTTCGCCGATGCCATCATCGCCGATCTCGCCTGGCTGGGGCTCGACTGGGACGGGCCGGTACGGGTGCAGTCCGCGCATCTCGACGCCTATCGCGCCACCCTGGACCGGCTGGAGGCGGCGGGCCTGCTCTATCCCTGCTTCTGCAGCCGGGCCGACATCGCCGCCAGCGTCGCCGCGCCGCACACCGCCCCGGACGGCGCCGCGCTCTATCCCGGCACCTGCCGGCGCCTCGATCCCGGCCGGCGCGCCGCCCTGCTGGCCGCGGGCGCCGCGCACGCGCTGCGTCTGGACATGGCGCTGGCCTGCCGGATCGCCGGCCGGCTGCAGCGCAGCGAGGAGGGCGCCGGGCGGCTGGACTGCCACCCCGCCGCGCTCGGCGACGTGGTGCTGGCGCGCAAGGAAATCGCCGCCAGCTATCATCTGTGCGCCACCCATGACGATGCCTGCCAGGCGGTCACGCTGGTGACGCGCGGCGAGGATCTCGCCGCCAGCGCCGATCTGCACCGGCTGCTGCAGGCGCTGCTGGGCTGGCCCGAGCCCGGCTACGCGCATCACCGGCTGCTGCGCGACGCGAACGGCGTCCGGCTGGCCAAGCGCGACCAGGCGCTGACGATCGAGGCGCTGCGCCGGCAGGGCCTGGGCCCGGAGCAGGTCAGGGGCATGGTCGAGGCGGGCTGACTGCCTCTATCGTCGCGCCGGGGAGACCTCGATGCCGCACATGCCGTCCGATCGACTGCTCTACCAGGTCAACACCCGGGTGCTGATGCGCGCGACGTCGGCCAGGCTCGGCCGGCAGGCGAGCCTCGACGACGTGCCCGACGCGGCGCTGCACGCGCTGCGCGCGCTCGGCTTCGACTGGCTCTGGATGCTCGGCGTCTGGCGCACCGACGCGGCGGGGCGGGCGATCTCGCGCAGTAATCCGGTCTGGCAGCCGCAATTCCACGCCGCCCTGCCGGACCTGGTCCCGGACGACATCACCGGCTCGCCGTTCGCGATCGCCGGCTACGAGGCCGAGCCCGGCTTCGGCGGCGACGCGGCCCTGGCCAGGCTGCGGGTGCGCGCAAACCGCGCCGGCTTGCGGCTGATGCTGGATTTCGTGCCCAACCACATGGCCCCGGACCATCCCTGGGTGACGGAGCGGCCGTCGCTGTTCATGCGCGGCACGAAAGCCGATCTGGCCGCCGCGCCGCAGAACTGGATGCAGGTGGGCGACACCGTCCTCGCCCATGGCCGCGACCCGTATTTTCCCGGCTGGTGCGACACGGTGCAGCTCGACTACGCCAATCCGGAGACGCACCAGGCGATGGCGGATACGCTGCTGTCGGTCGCCGAACGCTGCGACGGCGTGCGCTGCGACGTGGCGATGCTGCTGCTGCCCGACGTGTTCGCGCGCACCTGGGAGGCCGAGCTGGGCGGGCGGGCGGTGCCGGCGTTCTGGCCCGATGCGATCGCCCGGGTGAAGGCGGCGCAGCCGGACTTCCTGCTGATGGCCGAGGTCTATTGGGGCCTGGACCAGCGGCTGATCGCCGACGGCTTCGATCACGCCTACGATAAGGCGCTCTACGACGCGCTGCTGGCAGGCGATTGCGGCCAGGCGCGGGCGCTGCTGGGGGCCGATCCGGCGCGGCAGCGGACCATGGCGCGCTTCCTGGAGAACCACGACGAGGCCCGCGCCGCCGCGGCGTTCGGCTGGGAGCAGCACCAGGCGGCGGCGGTGCTGTGTTTCGCGGCGCCCGGGCTGCGGCTGCTGCACCAGGGCCAGCTCGAGGGCCTGCGGGTGCACATCCCGATCCATCTCGATCGCGGCCCGCGCGAGCCGATCGACGAGGCGGTGCTGGGCTTCTACCGCGCGCTGCTCGCGGCGCTGGCCGATCCGGCGCTGTGCCGCGGCCGCTACGAGCCGCTGACGCCGGTCGCCGCCTGGGACGGCAATCCCAGCCATTGCTGCTTCATCGCCGCCCTGTGGTCGGGCCCGGCCGGTCCGTCGTGCCTGCTGGTGGTCAATTACGGGCCGGATCGCGGCCAGTGCCGCCTGCATGTCGATCCGGGCGCCGGCGCCGTCACGCTCGCCGACCGGCTCGGCGGCGAGCGCTACACCCGCGACGGCGCGGCGATGCGCGAGGCCGGGCTGTATGTCGACCTGCCCGGCTGGGGATACAACCTGTTCGCGCTCGGCGGCGCCGGCGAGGGGCAGCCTTGAGCCGCCGGGCGTTCCCCTGCGGCGCCGTTCGCCCTAGCCTTGCCGCCTCCTTCGCACCGACCCAAGCTGGCAGGACTTCATGGACCTCATTGCCGCCCGTCTGAACAAGATCAGCCCCAGTCAGACGATCGCCATCTCGACCAAGGCGCGGGAGCTGCGCGCGGCCGGGCGCGACATCATCAGCCTGTCCGCCGGCGAGCCGGATTTCGACACCCCGGCGCCGATCAAGCAGGCGGCGATCCGCGCCATCGAGCAGGGCCAGACCAAATACACCGACGTGTCCGGCACGCCGGAGCTGAGGCGCGCGGTCGCGGAGCGGTTCCGCATCGATTCCGGCCTCGACTACGCGCCGGACGAGATCATCGTCGCCACCGGCGGCAAGCAGGTGATCTACAACGCCATGGTCGCGACGCTCGATGCGGGCGACGAGGTCATCATCCCGAGCCCGTGCTGGGTGTCCTATCCCGACATCGTCGCCCTGGCGGACGGCACCCCGGTGATCATCCCGTGCGGCCCCAATGCCGGGTTCAAGCTGCGGGCGGAGCAGCTCGATGCCGCGATCACGCCGAGGACGAAATGGTTCTTCCTGAACTCGCCGAACAACCCGACCGGCGCCGCCTACTCCGCCGAGGAGTTGCGGCCGATCTGCGACGTGCTGCTGCGGCATCCCGACATCTGGATCTTCACCGACGACATCTACGACAAGCTGGTCTATGACGGCTTCCGTCCGGCCACCATCGTCGAGGTCGAGCCGCGTCTGCGCGACCGCACCGTGACCATGAACGGCTGCTCCAAGGCCTATGCCATGACCGGCTGGCGCATCGGCTACGCCGGTGCGCCGAAGACGCTGATCAAGGCGATGGACAAGCTGCAGAGCCAGTCGACCTCGAACCCGTCCTCGATCAGCCAGGCGGCGGCCCTGGAGGCGCTGACCGGCAGCCAGGATTTCCTGGCCGGGTGGATCGCCACCTACCAGGCCCGGCGCGACCTGGTGGTGGCGATGCTCGACGCGGCCGAGGGGCTGGCCTGCCACAAGCCGGAAGGCGCGTTCTACGTCTATCCGTCGATGCAAGGCTGCATCGGCAAGACCACGCCGGCCGGCACCAGGATCGTCGACGACGAGAGCTTCGTGGTGGCGCTGCTCGAGGAGGAGGGGGTCGCCGCCGTGCATGGCGCCGCCTTCGTGTTCCCCGGCCATTTCCGGGTCTCCTACGCGACCGATACCGACAGCCTCACCGAGGCCTGCACGCGTATCCAGCGTTTCTGCGCCGCCCTGCGCTGAGCGGCCCGATGCCGGCACTCGCCTCCCGTCTCGCGGCGCTGGCGGCGCCGGCCACCATCGCCATGGCGGTGCGGGCCCGGGCGCTGCGGGCAGAAGGCTGCGACGTCATCTCCCTGGCGCTGGGCGAGCCTGATTTCGCCACCCCCGAGCACGCCATCGCCGCCGCGCACCAGGCAGCCCTGGACGGCCAGACCAAGTATCCGCCGATCGACGGCATGCCGGCGCTGAAGCAGGCGGTCCGGACCAAGTTCGCCCGCGAGAACCGGCTCGACTACGCCGGCGACGAGATCATCATCGGCAACGGCGCCAAGCAGCTGCTGTTCAACGCGCTGATGGCGACCCTCGATCCCGGCTGCGAGGTGGTGATCCCGTCGCCGTACTGGGTCAGTTATCCGCTGATCGTCGAGATGCTCGGCGGCAGGCCGGTATTCGCCGAGTGCCGCGAGGCGGATGCGTTCCGGCTGCGTCCGGAGGCGCTGGACGCCGCCATCACCGCGCGCACGCGCTGGGTGATCCTGAATTTCCCGAACAATCCCACCGGGGCGATCGCCACCGCCACCGACCTGGCGGCCCTGGCCGCGGTGCTGGAACGCCATCCCGATCTCTGGATCCTGTCCGACGAGATCTACGAACATCTCGTCTTCTCCGACGCGGGCCACGCCTCGCTGGCGGCGGTGGCGCCACGGCTGCGCGACCGCGTCCTGACGCTGTCCGGGGTCTCGAAGAGCTACGCGATGACCGGCTGGCGGATCGGCTATGCCGGCGGCCCGGCCCCGCTGATCCGCGCCATGTCGTCGATCCAGAGCAACTCCACCTCCGGCGCGTCCTCGATCTCGCAGGCCGCCGCCGTGGCCGCGCTCGCCGGTCCGCAGGCGATCGTCGCCACGATGCGCGACACCTACCGCCGCCGCCGCGACCTGGTCGTCGCCGCACTGCGCGCCATCCCCGGCCTGAGCTGCGCCATGCCGGAGGGCGCGTTCTACGTGTTCCCCGGCGTCGAGGGGCTGATCGGCCGAACCAGCGCCGCCGGCCGCCGGCTGGCCAGCGACGCCGACGTGGCGCTGGCCCTGCTGGAGGAACAGCACGTCGCCACCATCGCCGGCAGCGCCTTCGGCCGCGGCCCCTATCTGCGGCTCAGCATCGCCGCCAGCGACGCGGCGTTGCAGGAAGCCTGCGCCAGGATCGGGCGGTTCTGCGAACAGGTCTCCTGACCAGCGGCCGGTCGGACGAGACCGGCGCCGCCCTATTCCTCCTCCGACGCCATCACCGCCCGCGGCAGCTCCGGGATCGGCCGGCCGAGCAGGTAGCCCTGGATCTCCTCGCAGCCATGCGCGTCGAGGAAGGCCAGCTGCGCCTCGGTCTCCACCCCCTCGGCGCAGCTGGTCATGCCCAGCGCCTGCACCATCTGCAGCAGGCTGCGGACGATGGTCTCGGCGCGGCGGTCCTGGCCGAGCGCGCGCACGAACTGCCGGTCCAGCTTGATCTTGTCGAACGGATAGCGGGTCAGCGCGTCGATCGAGGAATGGAAGCTGCCGAAATCATCGAGCGCCAGCCTCACCCCCATCGCCCGCACCCGGGACAGCTCGCGCCCCAGATGGTCGTCGCCGTCGAAGGCGCTGCGTTCGGAAAACTCCAGTTGCAGCCGGCCGGGTTCCAGACCCGTTTCATCGAGCACGCGCCGCACCACCCGTGACAGACGCCCGTGCGACAGCCACACCGGCGACACGTTCACCCCGACCGCCAGCGGCGTGTCCCAGCGCCGCGCCTCCGCGCAGGCGGCGCGCAGCACCCACGCGTCGAGGGTCTCGATCAGCCCGCCGGCTTCCGCCACCGGCAGGAACAGCGACGGCGGCACCTCGCCGAAACCAGGACGCCGCCAGCGCAGCAGCGCCTCGAACCCGGTCACATGCTCGGTCGCGGTATCGATCACCGGCATCCAGTTGAGATGGAACGCGCCCTGGGCGGCGGCCTGTTGCAGGTCGGTCTCCAGCCCGGAGGAGACCGCGTAGTCGGCGATCATCGCCGGGCTGGCGCGGCAGTGCCGCCCGTCGCCCTGGGTCTTGGCGTGCGCCAGCGCCGCGTCGGCCGCCTGCAGGATGGCGGCGACCATCGCCGTGGCGCCCTCGGCCGCCGCCCGGCCGAGATCGGCCGGATGCAGCGCGATGCCGATCGACAGCCGCACCGGCAGCTCCAGCGCGTCGAGCTGGATCGGCTGGCGCAGCCGCTCCATCATCCGCATCGCGATCGCCTCGGCGTCGCTGGGTCCGATCCTGCCCGGCGCCACCATGGCGAAACCGCTGCCGCCGAGATGCGCGAGGTAGCCCGGCACTGGCGTGATCGCCTGCAGCCGGTCGGCCAGCAGCCGCAGGAACCGGTCAGCGACGTCGCGCCCGTACATCTCGTTCAGCGCCGACAGCCGTCCGAAATCGATCCTGAACAGGGCGAAGGAGGGTTTGGCGTGGCCGCCGCCGAGCATGTCGCCGAGATGGCGTTCCAGCGCCTGCCGGCCGGGCAGGCCGCTCACCGCGTCGATCAGCGCCGGTTCGCCGCGCGCGCCCTCGTCGCGGGCCGCCTGCAGCGAGGCGATGCCGCGCGCCAGGTCGGCCAGCGTCAGGCTGACATCGCGCGTCGCGCGCCGCGGCTCGCGGTCCAGCAGCCCGATCATGCCGATCGCCGCCCCGGTGGCGGTGCGGATGATGGCGCCGACGAACGAGGCGAACCCGGCGGTGCGTTCGTGCGCCGGGGCGGCGGCATGCGCCGGATCGGCGGCCAGGTCGGCGATCTCGACCGATACGCGACGCGGCCGCCGCATCTGCGAGCGGATCATCGCCAGCGGCAGCGCCTCGCCGTTGCTCGGACCGGCCACCGCATGCAGCTGCAGCCCGGAACTGCCTTCGATCACCAGGATCGCCACGCTGGCGCCGGCGCTGCCGGCATGGGCGCGCAGCGCCAGCCTGGCGAACGGCGCCAGCGGGTTGTCCGATGCCGGATCGTCCTGGCCGGACGGCGCCAGCGGCAAGGTCAGCCGCGCCGGCATCGACAGGCCGGCCATCTTCTCCGCCTCGCTCATCACGCGCTCCGATCCCTCGGCCAAAACGCAGAATCCGCCTGCCGTGGCCCCGATACAAGCATACGCCGGCGGCAGGGTTGCGCGGCGGCTCAGCCGGAGCCCAGCGTCCGCACCGCGTCGGCGCGGCCGAACAGCGTCAGCAGCAGACGCAGCGCCCGGCCGCGCGGCTGCTCCAGCCCGGGATCGCGTCCCAGCACGCGCTCGGCGTCCTGCCAGGCGATCCGCAGCAGCCGCTCGAAATCGGCGATTTCGGCGAGCCGGTAGCCGGCCTGGCCGGACTGCCGGCGTCCCATCAGCTCGCCGCCGCCCCGGATCCGGTAGTCCTCGTCGGCGATCAGGAACCCGTCCTCGGTATCGCGCAGCAGCGCCAGCCGGCGCCGCGCCGAGGCGCCGAGCTTCTCGTCGTGCAGCAGCAGGCAGTAGCTGTGCGCGGCGCCGCGTCCGACCCGGCCGCGCAGCTGGTGCAACTGCGCCAGACCGAACCGCTCGGCATGCTCGATCACCATGATGGTCGCCGACGGGATGTCGACCCCGACCTCGATCACCGTGGTCGCGACCAGGATCCTGGTGCGGCCGGCGGCGAACGCGTCGAGCGCGTCCTGCCGCAGGCGCGGGTCCTGGCGGCCATGCGCCAGCCCGACCAGGCCAGGGAACAGCCGGTCCAGCGCCTCGAACCTGGCCTGGGCGGCGGCCAGATCCGTCAGCTCGCTCTCCTCGACCAGCGGGCAGACCCAGAACAGCCGCGCCCCGGCGCCGAGCGCCCGGCGCACCGCGTCCAGCACCTCCGCCTCGGCGCCGATCTTGTGCAGCGTGGTGCGGATCGGCTTGCGTCCGGCGGGTTTCTCGGCGAGCCGGCTGACCTGCATCTCGCCATACTGGGTGAGCAGCACGGTGCGCGGGATCGGCGTCGCGGTCATCACCAGCACGTCGGTCGCCGCCCCCTTGTCGCCCAGCAGCAGGCGCTGCTCGACGCCGAACCGGTGCTGCTCGTCGATCAACGCCAGCGCCAGATCGTGGAACGCGACGCCATCCTGGAACAGCGCGTGGGTGCCGACCACCAGCGGCGCCGCGCCGGTGGCGATCGCGGCCAGCGCCGCCCGTCTGGCCGCGCCCTTGATGCTGCCGGTCAGCAGCGCGACCGGCACCGGCGACAGCCGCTGCAGCGTCAGGTGATGCTGGCGGGCCAGGATCTCGGTCGGCGCCATCAGGCAGGCCTGCGCCCCGGCCTCTGCCGCGCGCAGCATCGCCAGCAGCGCCACCAGGGTCTTGCCGGCGCCGACATCGCCCTGCAGCAGGCGCAGCATCCTGGTCGGGCGCGCCAGGTCGGCGTCGATCTCGGCCAGGGCGTGCCGCTGCGCCGCGGTGGGGGTGTGCCCGAACCGCGACAGCGCCGCCGCGCGCAGCGATCCGTCGCCGCCCAGCGCCCGGCCCGGCCGGTTCCTGGCCACGCCGCGCGCCTGTGCGATCGCGATCTGCTCGCCGAGCAGCTCGTCGCAGGCCAGGCGGGCGCGGGCGCGGGCCTCTGCCTCCGGATCGCCGCGCGGCAGGTGCAGGCAGCGCAGCGCCTCGGCGAAACCCGGCCATCGTTCGCGGGCCACCAGCGCCGGGTCGAGCCATTCCGGCAGCTCCGGCAGCCGCGACAGCGCCGCGCGCATCGCCCGCCCCAGCATCCTGGCCGACAGGCCGGCGGTGAGCGGCCAGACCGCCTCGATCGCGGGCACGAAGCCCGCCGTTCCGTCCGGACCGGCCGCGACCAGATGGTCGGGATGCGCCATGCTCAGGCGCGCGCCCGCGCCGTCGAGCCTGCCGGACACGGTGAGCGCCTGGCCGACCGCCAGCTGGCGCGCCTGGTGCGGGCTGAAGAACACCAGCTCCAGCGTGCCGCTGCCGTCGCCGACCGCCACCCGCCACGGCTGGCGCGGCCGCCCCGGACGCTCGATCCGCAGCACCGTGCCCGACAGGGTGGCGATCCGGCCCGGCTCGGCATCGGCCAGACGCGGGCGGTAGCGCCGGTCGATGGTCGTCTCCGGCAGGTGGAAAAGCAGGTCGATCAGCTTCGGGCCGCCGGTCGCGCGGGCGATCAGGGCGGCGATGCCGGGCCCGATCCCCGGCAGATCGGTCAGCGGGCCCAGCAGCGGCGCCACGCCGGCGGCATGGTCCGGGGTTCCGGCGAGGCTCGGGTCCGGACGGGCGGTGCTGGGCAACGCGGCTGAGCTCTTTCCGGGCGATGGGCTGACAGAGCAGGGGTGCGCGGCTATATGACAGCCCGCGCCATGGAACAAAACGCCATTCCCCCTCGCTCGCCCGGCGATGCCGCTCCCCCCGGCCTGGAGCCGCGTCGGCGCCGCATCCTGTTCCGCGCCACCCATCGCGGCACCCACGAGACCGACCTGCTGATCGGCGGCTTCGTCGCCCCGCGCATCGCCGGGTTTTCCGACGACGAGCTGGACGCGCTGGAGGAGCTGATGGAGCTGCCGGACATCGATTTGGCCGACTGGCTGACCGGCCGGCGGCCGATCCCGCCGGAATGCGACACGCCGATGCTGCGCGCGGTGCTGGATGCCGCCTTGTCGCGCGCCCATGGCGACATGACCCGATGAGACAGGCGGCGCCCGGCATCACCACGGTCTGGGGCGCCCCGGACGGCTACGACGCGCTGCTGCTCGCCAGGCGCCAGAAACCGTTCGGCGGCGAGCATGACGGCCCGCTGCTGCATGTCGCGCGCGACGATGCCGGCCTGGCGCGGATCGCCGACCTGCTGGGCTTCGTCTGTCCGCAGGCGGAGATCCTGCGGTTTCCCGCCTGGGACTGCCTGCCGTACGACCGGGTGTCGCCCAATCCGGCGATCGTCTCCGAGCGCGTCGCCACCCTGGCCCGGCTGCTGGAGCCGGCCGACGCCCCGCGCATCGTGCTGACCACGGTCAACGCGCTGGTGCAGCGCGTGCCGCCGCGCGCGGCGTTCGCCGGCCAGTCGCTGAGCGTGAAATCGGGCGAGAGCCTGGATGTCGCGTTCCTGGTCGAGGTGCTGGTCGCCAACGGCTACGGCCGCACCGATACGGTGATGGAGCCGGGCGAGTTCGCCACCCGTGGCGGCATCGTCGACATCTTCCCGAGCGGCGAGACCGAGCCGGTGCGGCTCGACCTGTTCGGCGACGAGGTCGAGAACATCCGCAATTTCGATCCGACCACGCAGCGCTCGACCGCCAGGCTGGACGCGCTGGTGCTGCGGCCGGTCTCGGAGATCTCGCTCGACCCGGACAGCATCTCGCGCTTCCGCTCCGGCTGGCGCGAGCGCTTCGGCCCGGAAGCCGCCGACGACCCGATCTACCAGAGCGTCTCCGACGCCCGTCGCCATGCCGGCGTCGAGCACTGGGTGCCGTTGTTCCACGACCGGCTCGAGACCCTGATCGACTACCTGCCCGGCGTGTCGGTCAGCCTCGACCACCAGGTGGACGAGGTGCTGGCGGCGCGGCTGGAGATGATCGCCGATCACGCCGAGGCGCGCACCCTGCCGACCCGCGAGGGCGAGGTGCCGTACCGGCCGCTGCCGCCGGAGCTGCTCTATCTCGACCGTCCGGCCTGGGATGCGATGCTGGCCGGGCTGCCGATCCTGTCGTTCAGCCCGTTCGCCAGGCCGGACGACGCCGAGGGGTTCGATGCCGGCGGCCGTCCCGGCATCATGTTCGCCCGCAGCCTGCCCGCCGGGCAGCGTGAGGGCGTGTTCCGCATGCTGCAGGAGCAGGTGCAGGCGTGGGCCGGGCAGGGGCGACGCAGCTTCGTCACCGCCTGGACCCGCGGCTCGCGCGAGCGGATCGCCACCCTGCTGCGCGACTCCGGCCTCGAGGTCGAGGCGGTCAACGACTGGGCCGCCGCGGCTCGGCTCAAGCCGGGCCGGGTCGGGCTGCTCACCTTCGGGCTCGAACGCGGCTTCGTCGCCGGCGACCTGGCGCTGGTGTCGGAGCAGGACCTGCTCGGCGAACGCATCTCGCGTCCGCCGCGCCGGCGCAAGCGCGCCGACCAGTTCATCGCCGAGGCCACCGAGATCGCCGAGGGCGACCTGGTGGTGCACCAGGATTACGGCATCGGCCGCTATGACGGGCTGGAGACGATCGGCATCGATCGCGGCGGCATCCATACCGTGCCGCACGCCTGCCTGCGCCTGATCTACGACGGCAACGAGAAGCTGTTCCTGCCGGTCGAGAACATCGAGCTGCTGTCGCGGTTCGGCTCCGAACAGAACGGCGTGGCGCTCGACCGGCTGGGCGGCGCCTCGTGGCAGAGCCGCAAGGCGAAGATGAAGCAGCGGATCCGCGACATGGCGGGCGAGCTGATCCGCACCGCCGCGGCGCGGCACATGCGCGAGGCCCCGTCGTTGGCGCCGGCCGAGGGCGAGTGGGACGAGTTCTGCGCCCGCTTCCCGTTCGTCGAGACCGAGGACCAGTCCCGTGCCATCGCCGACGTGCTCGAGGACATGGCCGCCGGACGGCCGATGGACCGGCTGATCTGCGGCGATGTCGGCTTCGGCAAGACCGAGGTGGCGCTGCGCGCCGCCTTCGTCGCCGCCATGTCCGGCTCCCAGGTGGCGGTGGTGGTGCCGACCACGCTGCTGGCGCGCCAGCACGCCCGCACCTTCGCCGCGCGCTTCCAGGGGCTGCCGGTGCGGGTCGAGCAGCTCTCCCGCATGGTGTCGGCCAAGGATGCGGCGGCGGTGCGCAAGGGCGTCGCCGACGGTTCGGTGACGATCGTCGTCGGCACCCACGCGCTGCTCGCCAAGGGGGTCGAATTCGCCGATCTCGGCCTGCTGATCGTCGACGAGGAGCAGCATTTCGGCGTCGCCCACAAGGAGAAGCT
>CAZZZA010000032.1:0-24591 GCA_964658455.1 uncultured Lichenihabitans sp. | reverse complement strand
GTCCGGCGCCGCCGACAGCAGGGCAAGTGCCAGTAACGCGCTGCCTGCGACATGCCGAAGGTATGTCATCATCATCGCATACGCTCCGCGTCCTGATCGTGCCGCGACCGGCCACTTGTCCGCACGATACCGATGGCCGAACGATGCGATGCCATCAGGCCACGGCTTTCTATGGATAGAGAGCCTTCCGCTTTTCTGAAACGACGCGCACCGGAGCATGGCGAGATGCGTGCAACGCGGCTGGTTCGGCGGTGCAGGTCGCGACACCCTTGTTGGAGCATTATCCGATGTCACCCATCGTTTCACCGATGCTCCGAAAGAACGCGCTGCTGCGCTGCGTGTCGGGCATCGCCCTGCTCGCCGCGTTCGATGCCCGCGCACTCGCCCAGACCGAAGCGGCGTCTAAGACGGCGACGCAGCACCGGGTGCATCAGAGCCGCTCGCCCGGGCCGGCGATCACGCCGACCAGCGCCGCCGCCGCGCAGACCACCGGCAGCACCGAGGGCATCACCGTCACCGCGCGGCGCCGGACCGAGAGACTGATCGACGTGCCGCTGGCGATCTCGGTCGTCACCGCCGCCAAGCTGCAGCAGCTCAATATCCGCGACACGCATACGCTCTCGCTCTACGTGCCGGGACTGCAATTCAGCGACTACACGCCGGGCGATGGCCGCAACGATCGCGGCATCGACCGGATCCTGTCGTTCCGTGGCCTGGCGATCAGCCAGGCGGCGAGCCTGTTCCTGGACGGCGCCGCGGTGCCGGGCAAGGAAATCCCGGCCAGCATGGATGTGGGCCAGGTCGAGGTGCTGCGCGGCCCGCAGAGCGTGTATTTCGGGCAATCGACGATGACCGGCGCCGTGTCCTACCGCACGAAGCCGATCCCGAACGTGTGGGGCGGCGAATTCGAGCAGCAGTTCGCCGAACGCAACGATTTCGTCACCCAGGCGACCGTCGCCGGCCCGGTGCTGCCGAACCTGCTGGGTGTCCGCTTGACCGGGTTGTTCGACAAGAGCGACGGCTATCTCACCAACGGCTACGATGGCAGCAAGCTTGGCGATCGCGACCGCAAGTCCGGCTCCGCGACGGTCGATCTGACGCCGACCGACGATCTCGAGTTCAAGGGTTTCTTCAATTATTTCCGCGACACGGACGGCGTGTCGGCGACGCCTTTCATCAGGTCGCAATACGACAACTGCAAGCTTCCCGGCGCCACGCAGAGAACGTTCTGCGGTCAGATTCCCGGGATCGGCGATTCGGTCAATTACAGCAACACCACCATCCCGGCATCGATGCGCAGCTTCCTGTTCGGCAGCCCGCTGCTTCGCGGGTGGGGGCTGAGCGACCAGCCGGGTGGCCAGCGCGCCTCCTACAACAGCGACATCGTCGGCAACTACCGCATCAACGACTACCTGAAACTGACCGAGATCACCGCCTATCACGCCAACCTCTCGACAGTGACGCAGGACGGCATCGGACAGCCGGTGCAGCCGTCATTCCCCTACAAGTCGTATTTCTACACGATCCTGGCGAACGAACATGATTTCAGCCAGGAGGTGAGGCTGAACTCCGATCCGAACCGCCGGCTGAGCTGGACCGTGGGCACCAACTATCTCGATACGCTGAACCAGACCCAGGCCTTGGTGGATTTCCTCAGCCAGCGGAATGTGGCGACCCCGATCGACCAGGGGATCGCCGCGACCGAGACCCAGACCGTCGGCCTGTTCGGCGGCGCCTATTACAAGCTGACGCCGCGCCTGACCTTCAGTGCCGAGGGTCGCTACCAGTGGGACGAGCGCACCTTCATCCAGCATACCGCCACCGGCGCGATCTCCTTTGATGAGTCGCAACTGTTCAAGAGCTTCAACCCGCGTTTCTCCGCCGAGTATGCGCTGACCAAGGACCTGCGGCTCTACACCTCCTACGCGACCGGCACCGACCCGGGCGGCTTCAACACCTCGCTCGCGAACTTCGCCAACCAGCCGGCGGTGCTCAGCCAGATCAACAGCCTTCTCGGCAACTCCACGGTGGCGATCAAGGAGGAGCGGCTGCGCATCGGCGAACTCGGGCTCAAGGGCATGTTCGACAACCGGAGGGGCTATTTCGACGTCAACCTGTATTACGGGCGCCTGAACAACCAGCAGCTCCGCTACTCGGCGCTCATCCCGCTGCTCGGCTATGCGGTGTCGGCGACATCGAACATCGGCGTGACCAAGATCTACGGCGCCGAGCTGCAGGGCAACTATTCGCTGCCGGTCCCCGGTCTCTCGATCTCCGGCACCTTCGCCTGGAATCATTCCGTGCGCTCGCAATTCACCAATACCGCTGGCCTGGCCGAGTTCGGCACCACGAATTTCAACAACGCGCTATACGCCTACGTCCCGGAATTCACCGGCTCGGCTATCCTGGCCTACACCAGGCCGATCTCCCGACACTGGAACATATACGGCAACGCCGCCTACACCTATCGCGGTCGCCAGTATGTCGATCTCTACAATGCCGCCTGGATCGGGGGAACCAGCATGCTCGATCTCCGTCTCGGCCTGTCGAGCCGGAAGTATCTGGCGGAACTGTTCGTGACCAACGTGACCGATGAGCGCGGCTATGTCGGCGGCGCGGTCGCGCCGGATTACGGGACCGGCACCTACAACGCCTTCACCGGCGCGATCGCCGATCCCCGTACGTTCGGCGGCAGGTTGAGGGTCACCTTCTGACGACCCCGCGGACCGGGCTAGAAGGTGTAATTGAGCCTGCCGTAGTAGAACCCGCCATCGATGCCGATCTGCGAGGCGTTGATGTCGTAGGGCAGGGTACCGAGATAGTTGGTCGCGGCCGGCTTCATGCGCGGGTAGATGTTGAACAGGTTGTTGGCGCCCAGTGCGATGTGCCAGGCGTGGCTGATGCGGTAGCCGACCTCGAGATCGCTGACCCAGCGCGGCGCGTTCTCGAACTCGTAGAAGACCGTGTTCGAGAACGATGCGTTGCGGGTGGCGCCGGTATAGAGTGTGAGGTCGTCGGTGGTCTGCCCGTAGCGGGTGACCCGCAGCGTGGTGTCGAACGGGCCATTGGTCCAGGTGGCGCCGAGGATGATCTTGGATCGCGGCGATCCACGGGTCAGGGAGGTGGCGGTCTGGGCGTTCAGCAGGCTCCTGCCGTTCAGGTCGGTGCCGACATGATGCAGCACGCTGCGGTTGAGATCGAGCCCCAGCGTCCAGTCGACGCGGCCCCAGCGGCCGAAATGGCTGAGATAGTCGGCGGATACGTCCAGGCCCTGCGTGCGGGTGCTGGCGCCGTTCGAGAAATAATAGGCGCTGACGCTGGTCGGGCTGATCCCGGAGGGCAGCACGATCCCGGTGCTCTGGATCGCGTTGACCGCGGCGACGCCGTTATAGACGCCGCCGGCCACGATGCGGTCGCGGATGTTGATCTGATACAGGTCGGCGGTGACGTGCAGGTCCTGGACCGGTTCAGCAACGAAGCCGACGCTGGCGTTGGTGGAGCGTTCCGGCTTGAGCGGCTGCGCGCCCAGCGCCTTCGCGCCCGGTGAGCCGACGCCGAGGATGCCGCTGGCGGCACTCGGCGAGACGTTCAGGTTGGAGAAATGCTGCTCTGCCAGGGTCGGCGCCTGGAACCCGTTCGAGACCGTGCCGCGCAACGCGAAGCGCGGATCGAACGCGTAGCGCGCCGAGATCTTGCCGGTCTCCACGTCGCCGGAGTCGGTGTAGTATTCGTAGCGTCCGGCGATATCGACCTCTAGGTGGCGCAGCGGGTGCAGATCGAGTTCGGTGTAGGCGGCATAGACGTCGCGGGAGGAGGTGCCGGCGAGGGCCGGCAACACGCCCGGCAGGCCTTGGGCGCCGGTTCCGAAATAGGAGAGCGGGTCACCGGCCCCGATCGTGTACTGCTCGTAGCGTTGCTCGGCGCCGAGCGCGAAATTGCTCGGCGCCGCCATGAACGGGATGTTCAGCGACCGCTTCAGGTCCAGATTGTTCGTCCATTGCGCGTTCTGGTAGTTGCTGACGTTGAAATTGGTCGGTGCCAGCAGAGTGTCGGCGATGCTCGTGTTCGCCGAATTCTTGACGCCGATATTGTCCTGGTCGGCGCCCCATGTGGACGAGACGTCCCAGTTGAAACCGAGAAGACCGTCGCCGCGGGCACCTAGCGTGACGCCGTAATCGTTCTCCTCGATGGTCTCTGCGGGCTCGTAGCCATAGGGATAGACGATCGGATAGCTCGAGGGCAGCCTGTACTGCTCGTTGGCTTCGCCGTGCCGGTGCGCGTAGGTCAGGTTGCCGTAGAGGGTGACGTCCGGACCGAGATCCTTTTCCGCGTTGATGCCGAGCGATTCGCGGGTCGTCTCCGGGTTGCCCAGGATCTGGTTGACGTCGGTGCCGGTGCGCAGATCCGTGCCGGTGCGGTTGGTGTGGTCGGCATGGACGAACTCGGCGCCGATATGGATGAAGCCGTCCTCGCCCAGCGCCGCCCCGCTATCGCCGCCGACACTGGTCGAGAAGCCGTCGCCGGCATAGGTCTGGCCGAACAGCGCCTGGGCGGAGCCGCCCTTCGCGCCCGATTTCAGGATGACGTTGACCACGCCGGCCACCGCGTCGGAACCGTACTGCGCCGCGGCGCCGTCGCGCAGCACCTCGATATGGTCGATCAGCGAGGCCGGGATCATGTCCAGATCGACCGGCGTCGCGCCCTGCTGCGGGCCGGAATCCGCGTAGATGTTGGCCGTGGTATGGCGGCGCTTGCCGTTGATCAGCACCAGCACCTCGTTCGGATTCAGGCCGCGAAGCCGGATCGCATCGGTCAGCGAGCCGGTGTCGCCGCCATAGGTCTGCCGGGTGATCGACGGCAGCGTCCTGACCAGCGCGTCGCGGAGATTGACCTGGCCGGTGCGGCGCAAGGCTGCGGCACTGACCACGTCGATCGGGCTCACGCTGTCACGGGCCCGCTTCTTGCCGGAGCGCGAGCCGGTGACGATCAGCGTCTCCGTGGACCCCGCGGCGACCGGCCTGGCCGACGCAGGCGCGCCGCTGGTGGCCGGCGGCGCGGATTGCGGCTCTGCCGCCAGGGCGGCGACGGGCAGGAGCAGGGCGGCCGAGGCGAGGAGGAAGCGGCGTGGCAGGGACGGCAAGGCGGGTATCCTGGTCAAGGCGTGGGACGCTCGCAGCCGGCGCGCTCCCGGCGCGACGAGAACGAACCGATCGCGTCGCGTTGCGTCGCGTTGCGACCCCGGGGCATAGCAGCCCGCCCGATGTTCCAACACCAGCCACCGGAAACATCGTAAAGAATACGCCGGACCTGTGGCATTTATGCATTCACGACCGGAGGGCGTGCATTACGTGCCAGGGCCGCATCGCGCGGCGTCGGACGCCTCGTGCCCGGGCCGCAATGATTTTCTGCATATTGATGCGATCTCGGTTGAGGCGCCGCGGCCCGGCTGCTTGTTGAGTCGAAGAGCACGCACCGGGGACGGCACATGATTCAGGCGGTTGATTCGTTCGTCGACGGACCGGTGGGCAGGCTTTCAGTGCGCAGCAAGGGTCTGGGGGATCGTCCTGAACAGGTCGTGGTGCTGGTGCAGGGATCGAACCTGTCCGGACAGACCGGCTACGATTTCTCGTTTCCTGGCGGCAACGATTACTCGATGATGGATGCGCTCACCGATCGTGACCGGGGCGGCACGCTTGGCGCCGTGACCTTCTCGCTGCGCGGCTACGGCGCGTCGGCGCCGCCGGCCGATCCGCTCGCCTGCGGCACCGACAGCGCGATCGACGATCTGGCCGCCGTCATGGACTGGCTCGCCAAGCAGGGCTATCCGAGCGCCTCCCTGCTCGGCTGGTCCTGGGGAGCGCGTATCGGCGGCCGCTATGCGGCGGCCAACCCGGCGCGGGTGTCGCGGATGGTAATGCTGGGCCCGGCGATCGGTGGCGGCGATCCGGTGCTGCCGGCGCCGACCGAGCCATGGTGGTACAACACGCGCGAGGAATACCGCAATCGTCTCGATCCCGCATTGATGGAACCCGAGGCGCTGGAGGCGCTGATCGAGCACATCACCACCAGCGATCCGCGCGCGCCCAATGCCATCCGTGTGGAGAACGCGGCCGGCAGCGTGCCGATCGATCCGGCGGCGCTGCAATGTCCGATCATGCTGCTGTACGGCAATCTCGGCGGGCGCGCGGTCTATATGAACGGGGTGATGAAGCGCGAGCTGTTCTTCGAGGCGCTGGCCACCGACGACAAGCAGCTGGTGGTGGTGCCGGACAGCAGCGACTATGTCATGTTCCAGCGCCGCCGCCGCCAGGTGCAGCGCCTCGTGCTGCAGTTCTTGACCGCGCGCGCCTGAGCACGGAGCCCGATCATGCGCCGCCTGCTGTCCGTCCTCGCCCTGCTGCTGTTCGCCTCTCTCGGGCCGCGCGCGCACGCAACGCCCGATCCCGCCGCGCGCTGCGCGGCGCTGCATGGCGGCGGCTTTGGCGATCTCGTCGATGCGCCAACCCAGATCCTCAACGCGCACTGGGTCGCGGCGACCGCGGGGCTTCCGGCCCATTGCGACATCAGCGGCTACGTCGCCAACCATGTCGGCTTCGGCATGCTGCTGCCGTCGCCGTCGCAATGGAACGGCAAGCTGGTGGCGCGTGGATGCGGCGGCATGTGCGGCATCGTCGCCACCGATTTCGCCTGCGACGGCGCACTCCGCGATTCCTATGCCTGCGTGCAGACCGACATGGGGCATACCTCGTCGGTGACCGACGCCAAATGGGCCGATCACGACCTGCAGGCGCTGGCCGATTTCGGCTACCGCGCCACCCATGTCTCGACCGTGGCGGCCAAGGCCATCACGGTCGCCTTCTTCGACCATGCGCCGCGACACGACTACTTCCTCGGCTGCTCGACCGGCGGCCGACAGGGCATGGTGTCCGCAGAGCGCTTTCCGGCCGATTTCGACGGCATCGTCTCGATCGCGCCGGCGATCAACGAGACCGGTTCCGGCATGCAGCTGCTATGGTCGGTGCGCGCCAACCTCGACGCGCACGGCGCGCCGATCCTGCCGGTGGCGAAACTCGGCGTGCTGCACGATGCGGTACTCGCGGCCTGCGACATGGATGACGGCATCAAGGACGGGTTGATCGGCGATCCGCGACGTTGCCGTTTCGATCCCGGCACGCTTTTGTGCAAGGCGGGCGACGACAAGAATTGTCTCACCGGCGCGCAGCTCGATGTGGTGCGGAAGATCTATGCCGGCCCGTCGGATTCGAAGGGCCGGCCGCTCTTCACCGGCGGCATGCAGCTCGGTTCGGAACTGACCTGGGGCAGCAGCTTCATCGGCACCGCCGATCACCCGCCGAGCTATCGCGCCTTCATGAACGATTTCTGGCGCTATGTCGGCTTCATGAGCGCGCCCGGCCCGTCCTACGACGCCGTCACGCAGTTCGACTTCGATCGTGATCCGCAACGTCTGGGCGGCATGGAGACGTTGTTCTCCGGCAGCGACCCGGATCTGCGCGCGTTCGCCGGGCGCGGCGGCAAGCTGCTGCTGGCGCAGGGCTGGAACGACAACTCGGTCGCGCCGCTGAACCTGCTGGACTACTATGACGGCGTCACCCGCTTCATGGGCGGCCGCGACGCCACGATCGGTTTCGCCAGGCTGTTCACCGTGCCGGGCATGGAGCATTGCCAGGGCGGCGACGGGCCGTGGGGGATCAACTACCTGACCGCGCTGGACGAATGGGTCGAGCACGGCCAGGCGCCAGACCGGCTCATCGGCCAGCACCCCAAGCCGGGCGTCACCGTCGATTGGGGCGGCACCAGCTTCCCGCTATCGGCCGACAAGGTGGCGTTCGCGCGCCCGCTGTTCCTGTATCCGCACAGCGCGTTCTATCGCGGGACCGGCAACCCGGACGATCCCGCCAGCTACGAGGCGCGCTAGCCGGTCAGCGCGTCAGGTTCACCGACAGCGCCAGATAGCCGTCGTCGCCGATCCTGACCGCGCGACCCTTGCTGCCCTTGTCGTCGATCAGCACCATGTCGCCGCTATGGAACAGGTGGGTGACGCCGTTCTCGTACAGCCCGGTCGAGCTGCCGCGCAGCACGACGTCGAGTTCGGCCGCGGCGCCGACATTGTGCGGCGGCGTCTGGTAGCCGGGCTTGGCCGAGACCAGGTTGAGGTGTCTGGCCGGGGCCCGGAAGAAATCGAACAGCCCGGCGGCGACCGGATCGGCGACCGCGGATCGCCAGACCGCCGCCGAGACCCGCGAGGCGCCGTCCGGACCGGTCTGCATGCTGAAGTAGCGGAACAGGTCGAGCGCCGGATCGCTCAGCGTGGCCAGGCTGTCCGGCGGCGGCGACCATGAGGCCGCGCCCGGCCCGTCGGCGGCCGGTGCGGTTCCGGCCGGCAGCGAAGTCGGCAGATCGACGGTGACCGCCAGCAGGCCGCGCGGTCCGACCGACAGCGCCGCGCGGCCGGCCTCCAGCAGCACGATGTCGCCCGCACGCAGCGTCTGCGCCGCCGCCCCTGCCACCGGCAACGCGGCGTCGCCGCCCAGCACCACCAGCAGCAGCCGTTGCGACGCCGAGGCCGCCGCCAGCATGACCCGTGCCCGCGGATGCGCGCCCGTCACCGCGACGTCGTCGGCGCCGCCGGCCAGGTAGGCGCCGAAGATGCCATGGTCGCCGAACGCATCCAGGCCGCGCGCCGCCCAGGCGGCCCTGGCGACCGTCGCGCGGCCGTCTGCATCGCCCCTGACCGAAAGATAGGCCAGCGCCGGCGAGGCGAAATCGGGCGCCTGCGCCGCCAGCGCGGTGCCGGGCAGGGCACAGGCGAGGAGCGCTGCCCGCAGCGCGCGCCAGCCGGAACGGCGGCTTCTGGGTCGTCTTGTCGGCACGGTGGTCTCCGCGAATGGCTGTCCGCCCACAGTGCGAGCCGGCTGGTCGCGGTGCCAGCCCCGGCCGGCGCCAGGCGCGGTTTTTGCACCGCGATGCAAAATGCCGGCGGCGTCCGGCGGCCGCGTTGACCACCAGGCGGCAACCGGGTCTGAAATGACGATGATGCGGGAGGAGCACGCGATGCCGGACACCATGGAGCAGCGGGGCCTGACTCTGGACGACCGGCTCGGATTCGGGCTGCGCTTCGGCTGGTCGGTCGGCACGCTCGGGCCGGTGATGCTGCTCTACGTCGTCAACTACGCGCTGATGTACTACATGACCGACAAGCTCGGCATCGCCGCCAGCCTGGCCGGGCTGGTGATCTTCGGGCTGCGCCTGTTCGACCTCGCCTTCGACCTGCTGGTCGGCATCCTGTCCGACCGCACCGACAGCCGCTGGGGCCGACGGCGGCCGTGGATGCTGGCCGGCGGCATCGCCACCGCCGGCGCGTGCGCGATGCTGTTCAACATCCCGCACGGCCTGCTGCAGCCGCAGGCCGCCTCCGACCTGCCCTCGATGCTGTGGGTGATGGCGTCGCTGATCCTGTATTTCGCCGGCTATTCTATGTTCAACGTGCCCTATCTGGCGATGCCGGCGGAGATGACCGACAGCTACCAGGAACGCACCAGGCTGATGAGCCTGCGCATCGCCTTCGTGGCGATCTCCGGCTTTCTCGGCATCTCGTTCGCCAACTGGCTGGTGGCGCGTTTCGGCAGCGGCCTGTCGGCCTATGCGCGCATGTCGGTGATCATGGCGGCGATCGGGCTGGCGGCGATGCTGTGGGCGGTGTTCGCCACCGGCACCGCGCGCGCCACCACCCGCACCACGCGCGAACTGCCGCTGGGACGGCAGATCGGGCTGGCGTTCGGCAACCGCCCGTTCGTGATCCTGATCCTGGCCAAGCTGCTGCTGCTGCTGTCGCTGTCGACCATCACCACGGTGATCTTCTATTTCGTTGTGCAGGTGATGCACCGCACCGCCAGCACCCTGTCGCTGTATGGGCTGGTGGTGAATGTCGGCACGCTGCTGTCGCTGCCGGTCTGGGTGTGGCTCGGCAAGCGCTTCGCCAAGCAGAAGCTGTTCGCGATCGCCATCGCGGCGGCGGTGCCGATCTCGCTGAGCTGGATGCTGGCCGACGCGCACGAGCCGCTCTGGCTGTTCGTGCTGCGCGCCTTCCTGCTCGGCCTCACCGCCGGCGGCTCGCTGCTGATGGGACAGTCGCTGCTGCCGGACACGATCGAATACGACTACCGCCGCTCCGGATTGCGGCGCGAGGGGCTGTTCGCCTCGATCTATTCCTTCGTCGAGAAGGCGGCGTTCGCGTTCGGGCCGCTGATCTCCGGCGCGCTGCTCAGCCTGTTCGGCTACGTGTCCAGCCGCTCCGGCGGGCCGGTGGCGGTGCAGTCGGCGCACACGCTGCTCGGCATCTATGCCGGGATCGCCATCCTGCCCGCCGCCGCCTCGATCATCGCGGTGATCCTGCTGCGGTTCTATTCCCTCTCCGAGGACGAGCTGCGCGGCACCGAGCTGGCGCCGGCGCGCGCGATCTAGTCCGGCAGCGGCGGCCGCTACCGCCGCGCCGCCGGGGTGATGAACAGGGCGGCGATCGCCGCCAGCGTCAGCAGCCCGGCGATCAGCGCGAAGGCCGGCACGTAGCTGCCGCTGCGGTCGTACAGCAGCCCGACCATGCCTGGCCCCAGCGCCGCGCCCACCGCCTCGATCAGCGCGATCAGCCCGAGGATGCGGCCGATCGCCGACCCGGCGAACAGGCGGGTGCTGAGATACTGCAGCAGCGCGTAGGTGCCGCCCCAACCGAACCCGAAGCAGAGCACGCCGGTCCACAGCATCGCCGGCGACGGGCTCAGGATCGCCACCGCGCCGGCCGCCATCAGCAGCAGCGGGCAGGCCTGCACCCAGCGCCCCCGGATCCGGTCGGCCAGGAAGCCGGCGCCGAGCTGGGTCAGGATCACCGCGATGAACAGCACGAACAGCACGAGGCTTGCGGTGTCGCGGCCGAGATGGCGCTGCCGGTCCAGGAACAGCACCATGTTCGCGACCACGCCGAGTTCGCTGAAGAAGCCGATCGCCGCGATCAGCCCCAGCAGCCACAGGGTCGGGCTGCGCAGCGCCGGGGCGAAGCCGACGCCCCAGGGGGAAGCGGCCTCGTCCGTGACGCGCCGCGCGTCAGAGCCCAGGCGCGGCACGCAGAGCAGGATCGCCGGCACCACCAGCAGGCTGGCGCCCGCCACCGTCAGGAAGGCGTCGCGCAGACCGACATGCGCCAGCAGCAGCACATCGATCTTCGGCGCGACCGCCTTGCCGAGGCTGGCCGACGCCAGCACGAACCCCACCGCAAGGCCGCGATGCCGGTCGGTGACCATCGAGACCAGGACCAGATTGGCGAACAGGCCCGACGCCACCAGGCACAGGCCGAACAGCACATGGATGGCGTAGATCTCCGTGATCGTCGTCGCCGAGCTGTAAGCGGCCATGCCGATCGCCATCAGGCTCATGCCGGCCACCATCACCGGCCGCGGCCCGAAGCGGTCCAGCATGTAGCCCATCAGCGGCGCCGACAGCGCCACGGTGAGGAAGGTCACGCTGTCGCGGATCTTCAGATGGCCGACCCTGACGCCGAGCCGGTGCAGCATCAGCGGGTCGAAGATCGACAGGCCGACGAAGATGAACCCGTTGTTGAGCAGCAGCATCACGGCGCCGATCAGCACCACGATCGCCGCCCGGGTCGGCGTCACCGGCTGGATGCGTGGCGGGCTCACAGGCCGAGTACTCCCGGGTTGATGATCCTATCCGGATCGTATTCCGCCTTGAGCCGGCGCCAGGCCGCGCGCGCCGGCTCCGCAACGCCTGGATGCGCGGCATAGGACCGCCCGATCTGGAAATGCGCGGCGCCGGCGGCATCCAGCGTGTCCAGCAGCGTCGCCCGCAATTCGTGCGCCGCGGCGCGCGCCGCGAGGTTCGCCGGCCGGTCGCCATGCGCCTGCACCTGCTCCGGCAGCGCCAGGTGGCGCTGCACGTCGCTGAGCCCGTCGCGCCAGAACAGCTGCGGCTCGACGATCACCCTGCCGCCCATCAGCACCCCCAGCGTCACCACCTGGATGCCGTGCCGGCGCATCATCTCCGCGGCGCGGTCCAGCGTCGCCGCGACCCTGGCCAGGGCCGGCGCCGCGTCCGCCGGCGCGAACACGCCGTGCAGCGGCAGCCAGCTCTCGCCGTCCGGCCCCAGCACCGCCTTGATGCGGCGGAACGGCCGGGCGCGGGTGACGCGCGGGATGATGTCGGGGATCGCCTCGCCGCCGGCGCTGCCGCAGCGCCGGGCGATCTCCGCCAGCACCGCTTCGGTCTCCGCGCCGCTGCCATCCAGGGCGACGTGCAGCGACCAGGCGAGGTCGGCGACGAACGCCTTGCCGGCGCGCGCGGTCTTGAGCAGGCCGCCGATGCGGCCGAGCAGCCCGCTGCCGCCGCGCAGCAGGTCGGTCGCCAGGGTGGCGCTCTCGATCACCGAGAAGCCGGACCGCGCCAGGTTGGCGTGGGTGCCGGGGTCGAACACGTACGCCTCGCCGAGCGTCGGCAGGCCGGCCAGTCCGGCCAGCACCGAGAAGGCCTGCGCGCCGGTCTCGAAGCCGAACGAGGCGAAGCGGGTGACCGGCGGCTGGGCGATGGTGCGCAGCACGATCTCGGTGCGCAGGCCGAACGCGCCGCAATCGCCGACCAGCGGCTGCGGCGCCCGCAGCCCGTCGACCCGGTCCTCGAGCGACAGGCGCCGCGTCTCGCCGGCGCCGTCGACGAGGGTCGCGCCGACGATGCCGCCATCGCCGTAGGCGCCATGGCCGGCGGCGCCGAAGAAGCCGCCATTCTGTGCCGCGCCGCCGCCCAGCGTGGCGCCGATCCCGGACAGCGGACCGAACGTCGCCGCCCGCAGGCCTTGCGCCGCCAGCGCCGCGTGCAGCGCCGCCCAGCTCAGCCCGGCGCCCGCCGCCACCGTGCCGCGCTCTGCATCGATGGCGATCGCATCGAGCCCGCCCATGTCGACCAGCGCCGAGGGCCGCTCCGCCGGGGTGAAGCCGCCGGTGTACGACCAGCCGCCGCCGCGCGGATACAGCGCCACCCCCTCGCGCCGCGCCGCGCGCACCAGCGCCACGGTCTGGTCCGCATCGGCCGGGCGCAGGATCACCGCCGCCGGCGAGTCCGCCGGGCGATAGAGGTCGCCGGACAGGGTCGCGCCCAGCACCGCATCCTCGGTCACGCCCAGGCCGGGAACCTGGTCGCGGAACAGGCCGGCGATGCTCATGGCAGGGTCCGCAGCGCGGTCTTGAGCACCTTGCCCGCGGCGTTGCGCGGCAGCGCGTCGATCACCGCCACCTGGCGCGGCACCTTGTAGCCGGCGAGCCGTTCCTTGCACCAGGCGATCACCGCGTCGGCCTCGATCGTGGCGCCGTCCTGCAACACCAGGAACGCCCGGCCGACCTCGCCCCAGTAGGCGTCCGGCACGCCGATCACCGCCGCGTCGCGCACCCCGGGATAGCGGAACAGGCATTCCTCGATGTCGCGCGGATACACGTTCACGCCGCCGGAGATGAACATGTCCTTCTTGCGATCGACGATGTAGTAGCAGCCATCCTCGTCCTGCCGCGCCAGGTCGCCGGCCGAGAACCAGCCATCGCGCAGCGCCGCCTGGCTGGCCGCCGGATTGTTCCAGTAGCCGAGGAACAGGCAGGGCGAGCGGTTGAACAATTCCCCGGTCTCGCCGGGCCGCACCGGATTGCCGTCGGCATCGAGCAGCTTCACCTCGTTCATGGTGAAGGCATGGCCGACGCAGCTCTGCTTGCGGAGCTGGTCGCGCGGCCGCAGGTTGCAGACGATGCCGCCCTCGGTCGAGCCGTACAGCTCGTGCAGCACGGTGTCGCCGAAATAAGCGACGATCAGTTCCTTGGTCCGCTGCGGCAGCGGCGCCGCGTTCGACATCAGCGCCCGCAGGCTGTTGCCGCGGTAGCGGTCGAGAAGCCGCGGTTCCAGCGCGAAGATGGCATGGAAGATGGTCGGCACCAGGAAGGTGCCGGTGATGCCGCCCTGCGACAGCCGCTCCAGGATCGTCTCCGGATCCGCCCTGGTCAGGATCTCGCAGGTGCCGCCGAAGAACACCGAGGCGTGCGCGAACGAAAAGCCGGCGCCGTGGAACAGCGGCGTCACCGCCAGGAACCGGTCGTCCGGCCCGTAGCAGCCATATTCGGACGCCATGCAGAACCCGACCAGCGCCCTGGAGCGGTGCGGCAGCACCACGCCGCGCGGCTGGCCGGTGGTGCCCGACGTGTAGGGGATCGCGAAGGCGTCGCACTCGCCGGCCGACTCCAGGTCGGGATCGGGCCGTGCCCGCGCCAGCAGCGCCTCGTACTCCGCGCCGATGACGATGATCCTGGACAGCGCCGGGCAATCCGCCGCGCGCAGCAGCGCCTCGTATTCGGCGGAGACGAAGGCGACGGCGGCGCCGCAATCCTGCAGGATGAAGCCGAGTTCGGCTGCCGTCTGTCGCGGGTTGGGGGTGGCGACCGGGATGCCCGCCTCGGCGAGTCCGTCGACGATCTCGATATATTCGAGGCAGTTGCCGGCCACGATCGCCGCCACCTGCCCGGGCAGCAGCCCGAGCCCGTGCCGCGCCAGCGCGCCGACCCGGCCGATGCGCTCTGCCAGCTGCGCGAAGCTCAGGGTCCGGTCGCCGCAGACCAGCGCCGGCTTGTCCGGCGCCCGCGCCACGCTGCTCCTGATGCCGGAGGCCATGGTGACGTGGCGGTATCCGGCGGGAAGCTGCATCGCCTCGCCTCAGACCGGCGCCGCGGACCGGCTCTCCGGCAGCCGGAACACGCGCAGCGCGTTCTCGCGCATCAGCAGCCGCAGCGAGTCCGGCCGGATCCCGAGTTCGGCGATCTCGCCCACCGCCCGTTCCGGATCGATCACCGGCCAGTCGGTGCCGAACAGCACCTTGTCGCGGCCGTAGGAATCCAGGTAGCGCACCAGCTGTTTCGGCCAGTGCCTGGGCGCGTAGGCATCGACGCCGATGAAGACGTTCTCGTGCTTCCAGGCCATGGCGATCATCTCGTCGGTCCAGGGCACGCCGATATGGATTCCCAGCAGCTTCAGCTCGGGGAAATCGATCGCCACCTGGTCGAGGCAGATCGGCCGGCCGACGCTGGGCAGACGGCGTTCGCGCGAATAGACCAGGTTCTGCCCGACCTGCATCATGATCGGGATGTCGAGTTCGCAGCATTTGGCGTAGTACGGGTAGTATTTGGCGTGGTCGGGTGCGAGCCCGAACCAGTGCGGATAGAGATGCGCGCCGACGAAGCCGTGCTCGCGCACCGCCGCCTCCAGATCACGCAGACCCTGCATGCCGCGATACGGATCGATGCCAGCCAGGCCGGAGAAGCGGTCGGGATTGCCCGCGCACACCTCGGCCACCCGCGCATACGGGATCTCGAACGAGCCGCGCACCGCCAGGTCGCCGCAGCGCACCGCGATCAGCAGCGAGCGCTCGATGCCGGCGCGGTCCATCTTGGCCAGGTAGTCAGGGATGGCGACGCCGCCGCGCATCGCATCCGGCATCCGCACCTGGCGCTTGAAGTCCTCGTCCAGTCCGGTCTGGCCGTTGCGCACCTCTTCCGGGGTGAAGAGGTTGCATACGATGTCGATCGATCCGCCCATGGCCCGCCTACCCTGTCCGCTGCCTCGTCCCTACACCGCGGGTGCGACGCGCGACGATGGCGGGCGGAGCCCACGCATATATGTGTAAAGCGCCCGGCTCAGTCCGCGCCGAGCAGGAAGCCGGTCAGGATGTCGGCATACTCCGCGACCCGCTCCGGATGGTCCAGGTCGTGCATCGGATGCGCGCCTGGAAACAGGTGGCCGCGCGCGCCGGCGATGCCGTCCACCAGGGTGCGAAAGAACTTCGCCTGCGAATCACGCTCGGCGGTGAGGATCAGGGTTGGGATCCGGATCTGCGGCAGCAGCAGCGCCATGTCGAACGCCGCCATCGCCGGCACCACGCTCGGCCCGTAGGTGGTCTCCAGCAGCTGCACGGCAAAGGTGCGCAGCGCGGTCGCGCTGGCGTCGCTGGGCACGAAGCCGGGGTTGAGCAGCTGCATCATCGCCATCACCTGGGCCCAGCAATCGGTCATGAACTGTCCCGACGCATCCACGGTGAACGGCTTCACCCCCATCTCGGCGGCGATGTTGGCGCGGTACGCGGCCGGCCAGACCGGCGTGCCGTCCAGCACCAGCCTGCGCGGCGGCGTCGCGCGGCGAAGCGCCGCGCTGGCGGTGACCATGCCGGCGAAATGCCCGCCCAGCATGAAGTCCGGCGCGATCCCGAGCCGGTCGATCGCCTCGTTGATGTTGTCGGCGTAGTCCTCGACCAGCCATTCCTCGCGCCGCTTGTCGGAGCGGCCGTAGCCCATCAGGTCGATCGCAACGCAGGCCAGCCCGGCCTCGGCCAGCAGCGGCATCAGCGGCTCGAACATCACCGTCGAGAACGGCAGGATCTGCAGCATCACCAGCACCGCATCGCCGGCGCCGCAGCGCCGCACATGCAGCGCGCCGCGCGCGGTCTCGACATACTGCTTGGTGACGCGATGGGTGGTGTCCTGGGGCCGGGGCGTGGTCATGCTGCTCTCTCCTGCGCCCTTGCACTGTAGCGGCAAGCGGCCCCGCCGCCGCGACGCGCCTGTATGGATATGCAACGCGCCTCGCGGCAGCGTGGCGGCGCGACCAGGATGGGCCGATCCGATGCGGCAGGGACCGAACACGCCGATGCACCAGTCTGTCCGTTGCCTCCGTCGCGCCGCGCTGCTCTGCCTCGTGGCGCTCGCCTTGCCGCTGGCCGCCGCCCGCGCCGCCGATCCGGCGCCGGATCATGCCGTCTGCGGCTCGCTCCGCAACGTGAAGCTGGTCGATCTCGCCGACGCGCCGACCAACGTGCTGAGCGCCGTCGACGTGCCGGCCGCCAAGGACGGGCCGCCGCAGACCTACGTGCCGGACGCGTTCTCCGCCACGCCGATCGGCGGCGGGGTGGTCCGCTCGCGCGACCTGCCGGCCTATTGCCGGGTGATCGGCACCGTCGAGCCGCAGGTGAAGTTCGAGCTGCGGCTGCCGCTGGACTGGAACGGCAAGTTCCTGATGCAGGGCTGCGGCGGCATGTGCGGCATCATCAACATGGAAGCGGCCGAGGACGCGCTCGTGCGTCGATACGCCGTCGTCAACACCAACATGGGCCATGACGGCGATGCGGGCGCCACCTTGTGGGCGCGCAACGATGCCGCCGCGCATGTCGATTTCGGCTGGCGCGCCACCCATGTGGTGGCGCTCGCCGCCAAGGCGCTGATCGCCGAATACTACCGGCGCGGGCCGACATTCTCCTATTTCCGCGGCTATTCCACCGGCGGCGACCAGGCAATGTCGGAATCGCAGCGCTTCCCGGAGGATTTCAACGGCATCCTGGCCACCGCCCCGGCCTGGGCGGGCGCGGCGCCGCTGTTCTGGAGCGCCCGCGCCTCGGTCGATGCCAACGGCAGATCGCTGCTGACTCCCGACGACATCCGCCTGGTCCACGCCGCGGTGCTCAAGGCGTGCGGCGGCGAGAAGGACGGCTACCTGGCCGATCCGCTGGCCTGCCGCTGGCAGCCCGAGGCCCTGAAATGCCCGTCCAGCGGCGGCGCCTGCCTGAACGACGCCGAGATCGGCGCGCTGCGGCGCATCTATGACGGCGCGCGCGACGCCAGCGGCTACCATGTGACGCTCGGCATGCCGAAGGGCTCCGAACTCGAATGGCTGGCGCTCTACGTCTACGATCCGGAGATGAAGGGCTGGCCGCAGAACGACCGGCTGCCGCTCTGGGACGGCCCGCTGGTGACGATGGTCGCGCGCGACCTCGACTCCTACTACGATCCCGGCCCGGCCTTCAGCGTGCAGAAGATGGATTTCGCCGCCTACACCCGCAGCGTCGAGATCACCGCGCCGTTCCGCTACGCGCTCAATCCCGATCTGCGCGCCTTCAAGGCGCATGGCGGCAAGCTGATCCTGATCCAGGGCTGGAACGATCCGGAGGTGCCGGCCCTGTATGCGCTCGACTATTACCGCCTCGCGTCGCGGACCATGGGCGGTCTCGACGACACCAGAAGCTTCTTCCGGCTCTTCTTCGTCCCGGGCATGGCGCATGTGCGCGGCGGCGAGGGCGCGGACGCGATCGACGAGCTGACCGATCTCGAGAACTGGGTCGAACATGGCCAGGCGCCGGACCGGCTCGTCACCTACCGGCTGCGCACGCCGCAGAACTACATGGGCATCCCGGCGATCCGCTATCCGCTGGCGCAGGGTGCGGCCGCCTACGCGCGGCCGGTCTATCCGTATCCGATGATCCCCGCCTACACCGGCAGCGGCGACTACGACGACGCGGCGAACTGGAAGCCGGTGCCTGGAACCCCATGAGCCGGCCATGACCGACCCGTCGCGGCTCACCGCCACCGAGGCCGTCGCGTTGCTGGCCCGTGGCGACCTGACCGCCGAGGCGCTGGCGCGGGCCTGCCTGGACCGGACCCTGGCCCGTGATCCCGCGGTGCGGGCCTGGACCCATCTCGATCCGGCGCTGGTGCTGGCGCAGGCGCGCGAATGCGACCGCGCCGGCCGGCCCGGGCCGCTGCACGGACTGCCGGTCGGCATCAAGGACGTGATCCTCACCCGCGACATGCCGACCCAGTACAACTCCCCGCTCTATCGCGGTTTCGCGCCGGCGCTGGATGCCAGCTGCGTGGCGCTGCTGCGCGCGGCGGGCGCGGTGATCTTCGGCAAGACCGACACGGTGGAGTTCGCCGCCACCGGCCGCCGGGCGCTCAGCCGCAACCCGCACGACCTGGCGCGCACCCCCGGCGGCTCGTCGAGCGGATCGGCGGCGGCGGTGGCTGATTTCCACGTCCCGCTGGCGCTCGCCACCCAGACCGGCGGCTCGACCATCCGGCCGGCCTCGTTCTGCGGCCTCCATGCGATGAAGCCGAGCTGGAACATCGTCTCGCTGGAGGGCGTGCGGCGCTACGCGGTCTCGCTCGACACGCTGGGCTGGTATGGCCGCTCCAGCGCCGACCTGGCGCTGCTGCAGGACGTGTTCGACCCGGAGCCGGCCGACCAGCCGGCGGTGGCGCTGCGCGGCGCCCGGATCGCGCTGTGCCGGACGCCGTTCTGGGACCGCGCGGCGCCGGACACCCGGGCGGCGATGCGGCAGGCGCAGGCGCGGCTGGAGGCGGCCGGCGCGGTGCTGAGCGTGCTGGACCTGCCGCCGGCCTTCGCCGACCTGCCACGCCTGCAGATGCTGCTGATGCGCACCGAGGGCCGAGGCAGCTTCCTGGCCGAATACCGCACCGATCGCGAGCGGCTGCACCCGGATTTTCGTGCCCAGGTCGAGAACGCCGATCGGACCAGCCGTGCCGAGCTGGCACGCGCCTACGACCAGGCAGCCGCCTGCCGCGCCGGCTTCGACGCGCTGGCGGCGCCGTTCGACGCCGTGCTCACCCCCAGCACGATCGGCCCGGCGCCGCCCGGACTGGCCGATACCGGCGACCTCCTGTTCAACGCATCCTGGACCCTGCTGCACGTGCCCTGCATCAACCTGCCCTATTTCCAGGCCGCGAACGGTCTGCCGCTCGGCCTGACCCTGACCGGCCCGCGCTTCTCCGACCGCCGGCTGCTCGCCGTCGCCCAGGCGATGGACGCGCTGTTCGGCCAGGATCGGGGCGCGGCATGATCGCGCCATCGGCAACCGCGCTGGCGCGCCTCGCCGCCCCGCACCGACTGCTGATCGGCCAGGACTGGCGCACCGGCGCCGGCAGCCTGTTCCATACCGAGAACCCCGCCAGGGAGGAGCGCCTGGCCAGCCTGAACGGCGCCTCCGACGCCGATCTCGACGATGCGGTGGCGGCGGCGCGGCGCGGGCTGGAGCAGGGCTGGGGGGTGATGAAGCCGCGCGACCGGCAGCGCATCCTGCTGCGTTTCGCCGACCTGCTGGATCGCGACGCCGACCTGATCGGCGAGATCATGACCCTCGACAACGGCATGGCGCTCGACAGCGCCCGCGCCGTGGTCAGGCTGCTGGCGGCGGAGATCATCCGCTACTACGCCGGCTGGGCGACCAAGATCGCCGGCGAGAGCTTCACCCCGGCGGTCGGGCTGCGGGCGCAGGATTTCCTGGTCGCGACCCTGCGCGAGCCGGTCGGCGTGGTCGGCGCGATCGTGCCCTGGAACGCGCCCGCCGGCATGATCGCGATGAAGCTGGGGCCGGCTTTGGCCGCCGGCTGCACCATGGTGCTCAAGACCGCCGAGCTGGCGCCGCTGGTCGGCGAGATGATGGCGGAGCTGCTGCTCGAGGCCGGCGCGCCCCCCGGCACCTTCAACCTGCTCCACGGGCTCGGCCACGAGACCGGGGCGGCGATGGCGCGCCATCCCGGCATCGACAAGATCGCCTTCACCGGCTCGACCGCGGTCGGACGCGAGATCGTCCGCGCCGCCGCCGGCAACCTCAAGCGCGTCACGCTGGAACTCGGCGGCAAGTCGCCGGTGATCGTGTTCCCCGATGCCGACCTCGACGCGGTGGTGCCGGCCGCCGCCTGGGCCTGCCTGGTCTCCAGCGGCCAGGCCTGCATGGCCGGCACCCGTTTGTTCCTGCACCACGACATCCATGACGCGCTGATCGAGCGCATCGCCGCCTTCATCGCCGGCATGCGCATCGGCGACGGGCTGGAGCCGGGCACGGCGCTCGGCCCGCTGATCTCGGCGCGGCAGAAGGCCCGCGTGCTGGACTACATCCGCATCGGCCAGGAGGAGGACGGCGCCACCCTGCTGGCCGGCGGGCTCGACCTCGCCGGGCCGGGCCATTTCGTCAGCCCGGCGATCTTCACCGGCGTGCGCATGGACATGCGGATCGCCAGGGAGGAGATCTTCGGCCCGGTGCTCTCGGTGCTGCGCTTCGCCGACGAGGCGGCGCTGCTCGCCGACGTCAACGCCACCCGCTACGGCCTGTCCGGCTCGGTCTGGACCCAAGACATCGGGCGCGCGCTGCGCCTGGCGCGTCGGATCGATTCCGGCCAGGTGGCGATCAACGCGCATGCGGCGATGAGTCCGGAGACCCCGTTCGGCGGCAACCGCGAATCCGGCTGGGGCCGCGAACTCGGCCGCGAGGGCCTCGATGCCTACCTCAAGACCAAGGCGATCAGCATCATGACCGGACCCACCGCATGAGCGCCCGGCAGGCCGCGATCGTCGGCGCCGGGCTGGGCGGGCTGGTGGCGGCGCTGTCGCTGCTGCAACACGGCTGGCGTGTCAGCGTGTACGAGCAGGCGCCGCAGCTCGGCGAGGTCGGCGCCGGCCTCAGCCTGAGCCGGAGCACGCTGCACGTGCTGCAGGCGCTGGATCTGTTCCCGCAGGTGCGCGCCCTGGCTTCGCCGGTCAACGGGCTGCCGTTCCTGCACTACCAAACCGGTGCGCTGCTGTCCGGCGTCCACGACCGCACCGACGGCAGGCTCGACCCGGACGCCGACCCGGCCTCGGTGTCGCTGCAGATCCATCGCGCCGATCTGCATGCGGTGCTGGTCGCGGCGTTGCGCGCGCGGGCGCCGGACAGTCTGCGGCTCGGCCGCCGGCTCGAGGCGTTCGAGCGGGCAGGCGAGCGCGCCCGGCTGCGCTTTGCCGATGGCGCGACCGAGGAGGCGGATCTGGCGATCGGCGCCGACGGCGTGCGTTCGGTGATGCGCACCCGGCTCTGGAACGCGCCGCCGCCGCGCTTCACCGGCCAGGTCGCCTATCGCTGCCTGCTGGACCCGGCCGATGCCGCGCCATACATGGGCGCCGGCCGCGCCGCGGTCTATGTCGGGCCGGGCTCGGTGTTCAACCGCTACACGCTGCGCGGCGGCGCGCTGGTGAACTGCGTCTCGCTGGTGGCGACCGACGACTGGCAGGGCGAGGGCTGGAGCCATCCCGCCCGCACCGAGGAAGTGTTGGCGGCGCACGAAGGCTGGCACCCCGACGTGCGCGGCCTGCTGTCGCTGGCCCGCGCCGGCAGCCTGATCCGCTGGGGCCTGTTCGACCGCGAGCCGCTGCCACGCTGGAGCGACGGGCCCTTCACCCTGCTCGGCGACGCGGCGCATCCGATGCTGCCGTTCCTGGGGCTGGGCGCGGCGATGGCGATCGAGGACGGCTACGTGCTCGGCCGCGCCCTGGAGCCGGCCGGCGACCTGCAGGCCGGGCTGCGCCGCTACGAGGCCGCCCGGCTGCCGCGCACCGGCGAGGTGGCGCTGCTGTCGCGCCGCCAGGGCGCGCTGCTGCAGGACCAGGATCCCGACCGGTTCGGCGCCCGCCCGTCGAGCCACACCAACGCCGCGCTGTATGGTTTCAACCCGGTCACCGCCCCGCTCTGACCGCGTCATCCGCCCCTGCCACCAAGGAGGCCAGCCATGGCCCGGACCACGCACACCCCCGCCCTCTCGCTCGACCAGGCGCTGGCGATCGCCGGCCACGCCCGCGCGGCGGCGCGCGAACAGGGCCTGCCTGGGATCAGCGTTGCGGTGCTCGACGCCGACGGCGCGGTCCGCGCCGCGCTGCGCGAGGACCCGCAGGGCAGCTACAGCGTCGCCTTCGCCACCGCCAAGGCGCGCACCGCGCTCGGCTTCCTGCGTTCCTCGCTGCAGGTGAGCCAGATCTTCAAGGACCCGGCCACCGTCACCGGCCTGTCCGCCGCCATCGAGGGCGGGATCCTGCCGCTGGGCGGCGGGGTGCTGGTGCTGGACCCGCAGGGCCGCCCGGTGGGCGCTGTGGGCGTCGCCGGCGGCATGCCGGAGGTGGACCATGCGGTCGCCAGCGCCGCGATCGTCGCGGCGGGGTTGCAGGCGGGGTAGTGGAAGGCCGGGCTCTGCCCGGACCCGCCAGGGGACGGTCGTCCCCTGGACCCCTTTTTGGTCAGGGGATCATGCCCGTCGCCAACACAGTCCGAACCTCAGGGCGACGCTTCTAGGTTATGGGCTTGGATGCCGGATGCGCGAACGGCCATCCCAACGAGCGCTGAAGCTACACCCGGCGTGAGCCTGAGAATGCTCGAAGTGCTCGGCTTGTCCGGTTGTGCCTGCCTTGTGGGGCCTGACTTGGCCACCACATTCCGGGCAGCGCATTGGCACGGCACCGCGATTTTCCAGGGCCTCCCGAATATTCATCGGCTCCCACGCGCTGCCGCGCCTGGCTTCGCAAACTGTGCTGCGGGGCATGTTACTCGCCTTTCCTGGCCCTCTAGGCTGGTGGTAAACGAGCGGCGTCAGCTCTTTGACACGCGACCGCCGGATTTGGCCCTAAGCAGACTCCTGGGTGTCAACAGGCGTGGCCAAATCTGGCCGGAAGCGGACAATCAGCGTTTGCGGGCCAGACAATCAGGAGCGGGCGTTCGGGTCACAGCACGGCCTTCACTCCCGACCCTCTTGTAACTGTTAGGCGACCAGTCTCTGCCCTTGTTCCCACCATTCTGATAGGTCATTTCAAGAAGGCGTGGGCGCGGTCGCTGCCTCATACCTCACCTGTCGCGGTAGAGCGGTCAGACGAAGGCGAGTGATGTCAAAGACCAGGTCGCGGCAAGATGGTGATCCCGGGCAGGGCCATCACCCGCGCCACCCAGCCCTGCACGCCGGGCCAACGGGACAGGTCGAACTCACCTTCGTCGGCCCTATGCGTGTAGGCGAACAAGGCTAGGTCTGCGACCGTGGGCCGGTTGCCAACAAGCCAGTCGTGCTTGGCCAGTCGGCGTTCCATGACGTCCCAGCGCGTGGGCGCCTTTTCGGGCGCATTCCGCTAGGCGGTCGGGGAACGAGTCCTTCTGCCGCTGCCACGTGATGAGGTTACGAGCGACCGCGATGTAGGGTTCGTGGCTATATTGCTCGAAGAACAGCCATTCATGCACACGCGTGCGCTCCAAGCCTGGGCTGGGTAGCCAATCCGTGCCCTCGGCGAAATGCAGCAGCATCGAATTGCTCTCCGCCAGCACAATGCCGTCGTCCATCTGGAGTGCAGGGACCTTGCCAATCGGATTGATGCTCAGGAACTCCGGCGTCTGCGTCCCGGCGGCGTTTGCGTCCGTATGTATCCACTCGAATGACCTGCCGGTTAGGGCCAGGATCGTTGCTGCCTTCCAGCAATTGCCGGATTCCTTCATGCCGTAGAGCTTCATGAGGCGGTTCCGTCACTCTGGTCGTTCGGGCTGCAGCCCATGCTAGCAGCCTTGGAAACGGTATAGCCGAACAACTCGCCTGCACACCGCCTCCGCGACGCGCTGAGCTATGGATGTGTCATTGGTGCCCGGCTACTGGCACATAGCGGTCGGGCTACGACAGGTCTGCTCACCACCAATCTCAGCTGTAGCTTACTCGACCTGACCAGGGCAGCAGGTCATCGAGACAGCTCGCCGGATGACCATCGACCATCATTGTCAGGCTGTCCCGCAACCATACGTGAGGCTCGACACCGTTGAGCTTCGCGGTCTCGATCAGCGAGGCGACGATCGCCCAGCGCCTGGCCCGGCCCTCGCTGCCTGCGAACAAGGAGTTCTTGCGACCGAGCGCGATCGGCCGGATCGCC
>CAZZZA010000031.1:0-25053 GCA_964658455.1 uncultured Lichenihabitans sp. | reverse complement strand
GCAGCACCCCGGCCAGGAACGCGCCGAGCGACATCGACAGCCCCACCGCCTGCGCCAGCCATGCGGTGCCGGCCACCGTGAGCAGGGCGACCGTGGTGAACAGTTCCGGCGTGCGCGCGCCGCCGATCAGCCGGAACAGCCGCGGCAGCAGCACCAGCCCGCCGACCAGGATCGCGGCGATCGCGGCCGCCGCCAGCGCCACCGGCCGCCACGGCAGCGCGGCGTGCAGGTGCGCGTGCTGTCCGCCCAGCAGCGGCACCAGCGCCACCAGCGGGATGAACGACAGGTCCTGGAACAGCAGCACCGCGAAACCGTCGCGCCCGGCCCGGCCATCCATCAGGTTCCGCTCGCCCAGCATCGGCAGCACGATCGCGGTCGAGGACAGCGCCAGCCCGAGCCCGAGCGCCAGGCAGGCCGGCCAGGCCAGCGCGGCCGCGGCATGGATGCACGCCGCCAGCGCCAGCCCGCACGAAGCGAGCTGTGCGGCGCCGAGACCGAACACGGAGCGGCGCAGCGTCCACAGCCGTGCCGGCCGCAGCTCCAGCCCGATCAGGAACAGCAGCATCACCACGCCGAGTTCGGACACCGCCTGGATCTGCCCGACCGCCGACACCAGCCCCAGCAGCGACGGCCCGATCAGCGCGCCGCCGATCAGGTAGCCGAGCACGCCACCGAATCCGAGCCGGCGGGTGATGGGCACGATGATGACCGATGCGAGCAGCAGCGAGACGAGGGTAGGCAGCATGCTGCGTCGGTGCTCCGGTGAGGCGGCTGGCGCTCTTGCGTCGGCGGCACAATTCCACACCATGGTGCGATGATGAAACCGCCCCGCGCTGCCGTGCTGCTGATCGCCGCCGCGAGCCTGGCCGGCGCCATGCGGGCCGCCGCCGCCGCCGAGCCGACCGCGGCCGAGGCGGACGCGCTGTGCGCCCGCTATGCCGACGCCGAGCCGCCGCAGGCTGACCGGCCGACGCTGGCGCAGAACGACCGGCTGGTCGGCTGCGACAGCGAGGCGCTCCTGTACGGGATCGGGCGCCCGGCTGATCCGGTGCAGGCGCGGCTGTGCGCCTTCGGCGAAGAAGATCGGGCGCATGGGCTCCCCGATCTGTTCAAGGGCGAATCGATCCTGATGACGATCTACGCCAACGGCATGGGCGTGCCGCGCAACCTGCCCGTGGCGGTGAAGCTCGCCTGCGGGCTCGACGGGGCGGCGATGGAGCGCATCTACCGGGTGCCGCACCTGGCCGGCACGTCGCGCCAGCCGTTCTACAAACAGGTGTTCTCGCCGTGCGACGACGCCACCAGCGGGTTCGCCAGCGGCCAGTGCGCCGCGCACGACGCCCGTATCCACGACAGCGCGCTCCGGGTCGCGGTGGATGCCTATGCGTCCTCCCTGCCGGCTGCCGCCCGGCCGGCTTTCGCCGCGCTCCGCCGCGCGCAGGCGCGCTGGGCCGAAGAGCGCTCCGGCGGCGAGATCGACCAGGCCGGGACCCTGCGCGCCGCCTACGTCATCGCGGAGCGGCAGCTGCAGAACGACGATTTCGCCGCCATGCTGGACCGGCTCGCGCACGGCACGCCGCCTCGGCTCGGCCAGGCGCAGCGCGCGGCCGCCGATCGGCGTATCGAGGCCGCCTTGTCGACGCTCCTGGCGCGTCCCGCCCCGCGGATCGGCGGCGAGATCGGCGCCGACGGCATACGCGCCGCACAGGCGGCCTGGATCGCCTATCGCGATTCCTGGGGCGGGTTCGCCGCCATCGCCTATCCCGGCTGGGGCGCCGCCGGCGCCGAGGCCTGGGTGAGCCTGAAACGCGCCGACATGCTGGAGCGGCTGGCGCAGGCGCCGCGATGATGCATCCGGCAGCCGGCTTGCCTTCCGGCCGGCTGCGCCGCTAGCTCGTCATCGCCGCAATGAAGGGGTCGGGCGTGTCGATCGAGACGATGTCGCAACGCATGACCAGGGGCGAGATCCGCACCCTGTGTCTGGCCTCGCTCGGCGGCGCGCTGGAATTCTACGATTTCGTGGTGTTCGTATTCTTCACCGCGGTGATCGGCCGGCTGTTCTTTCCCGCCGACATGCCGGACTGGCTGCGCCAGGCGCAGACCTTCGGCCTGTTCGCGGTCGGCTACCTGGCGCGTCCGCTCGGCGGGGTGCTGATGGCGCATTTCGGCGACGTCTCCGGCCGAAAGCGCGTCTTCACCCTGTCGGTGCTGCTGATGGCGATCCCGACGCTGCTGATCGGGCTGCTGCCGACCTATCGCAGCATCGGCCCGCTGGCGCCGCTGCTGCTGCTGGCGATGCGGGTGATGCAGGGTGCGGCGATCGGCGGCGAGGCGCCGGGCGGCTGGGTGTTCGTCGCCGAACATGCGAGGCCGGAGCGGCGTGGACTGGCGATCGGGCTGCTCACCGCCGGCCTCACCGGCGGCATCCTGCTCGGCTCGCTGGCGGCGACGCTGCTCAACCTGGCGCTGCCGCCGGACCGCATCCTGGCCGGATGGTGGCGTCTGCCGTTCCTGGCCGGCGGCGTGTTCGGGCTCGTCGCCATGCGGCTGCGGCGCTGGCTGGGCGAGACGCCGGTCTATCTCGCCATGCGCGCCAGGGCCGGGACCGCGCGGCGGCTGCCGCTCGGCGCGGTGCTGCGCGGCCACCGCCGCGCCGTGCTCGCCGCCATGGCCAGCACCTGGTCGCTGACCGCGACGATCGTGGTGGTGATCCTGATGACGCCGACGCTGCTGCAGCGCCAGTTCGGGGTCGCGCCGCGCGACGCGCTTGCGGCCAACCTGGCGGCGACCGTCACGCTGACCCTGTCGGCGATCGGCGTCGGCCTCGCCACCGACCGGTTCGGGCTGCGCCGCACCGCCCTGGCGAGCCTGGCGCTGCTCGCCGCCACGGTGTGCCTGCTCTATCGCGGCGCCGCCGGCCATCCCGGCTGGGTGCTGCCGCTCTACGCGCTGGCAGGGGTCGGGGCGGGGGCGGTGACGCTGACGCCGGTGCTGATGGTGCGGGCGTTCCCGGCGCCGCTGCGCTTCAGCGGCGTGTCGCTCTCCTACAACCTAGCCTACGCCGTGTTCGGCGGCGCCACGCCGCTGCTGGTGGCCTGGCTCGCCCATCTCGACCGCCAGTTCCCGGCGGTCTACGTCGCCGCGATCGCGGTGGTCGGCCTCGCCGCCTGCCTGCTGGCACCTCGACCGGGCGAACCCGACGTGGCAGAACCGCCGCGCCGACCAGGGGGTGCCTGACCATGCCCACGACCATCGCCGACCGCCGCCCCGCCGCCGGATCGATCGTCTCGTTCGGCAGCATCAACGCCGATCTCGCCGCCTACGCGGCGCGCCTGCCGCGCCCCGGCGAGACCGTGCATGCCGAGCGCTACCGGATCGGCCTCGGCGGCAAGGGCGCGAACCAGGCCGCCTGCGCCGCGCGGCTCGCCGGCCCGCTCGGGCTCACGGTGTCGCTCTGCGGCCGGGTCGGCACCGACCCGTTCTCGGCCCTGGTCCGCGCCGAACTCGCCAGGTTCGGCGTCTCGCTGGATGGCGTGCGCGAGGATCCGGAGCATCCGACCGGCATCGCCCTGATCGGCATCGACGCCCAGGGCGAGAACAGCATCACCGTGGTGGGCGCCGCCAACATGGCGCTCGATGCCAGCGACGTCGCCGCGGCGACGCCGTTGCTGACCGCGGCGCGGGTGCTGCTGCTCCAGCTCGAGACGCCGCTCGCGGCCAGCCTGGCCGCCGCCCGGCTGGCCAGGCAGGCCGGCGCTATCGTCATCCTGGACCCGGCGCCGGCGCCGGCGGACGGGCTGCCCGACGAGATCTTCCAGCTCGCCGACCTGTTGACCCCGAACGAGACCGAGACCGAGAGCCTGGTCGGCCTGCGCCCGACCGATCCGTCGAGTGCAGCACTCTGCGCCGACCGCCTGCAGGCGCGCGGCCTGCGTCGCGTCATCGTCAAGCTCGGCGCGCGCGGCGTCTATTACCGCGATGCGGCCGGGGACGGGTTCGTCGCGCCGTTCAAGGTCGACGCCGTCGACAGCGTCGCCGCCGGAGACTGCTTCAATGGCGGGCTGGCGGTGGCGCTGGCGCAGGACCGGACGCTGGCCGAGGCGGTGCGTTTCGCCGCCGCCTGCGGCGCGCTCGCCACCACCAGGCACGGCGCCGCGGACGCCGCCCCGACGCTGGACGAGGTCCGTGCGCTGCTCGGCTGAAACTGCCGCCCGGCAGTCCGGCGCCGGCCGCACCCGGCAGCTCCTGCCGGGCGCCCCGGGGCGATCACCGGCGCGACGTCTGGTTTTTCAAGGGGTTGGCGCGCCGGTCCGGCTGGTCCGGCGGTTGCACCGTCACGGTCATCCTCCAGCATGGGCCGAACCGATGACCGACCTTTCCACCACGATCTCCTCCAGCGCCACCAGCGCCGCCTCGGCGCATCACAGCCGCCACAAGCATGCCGACGGCAGCACCGCGACCGCGTTCTCCAGCCTGATGGACTCGATGAACGCCAGCCAGAACGGCAGCGCCACGCAGAGCACCGGCACCAGCACCAACACCGCCACGGCGTCGTCGGCCACGTCCGCCGCCACCGCCACCGCAAGCACCGGCACGGTCTCGACCGCGCTGGGCGGGTTGCAGCACGTGCTGGACATGCTGCAGGGCGCCGCCGGTTGAGGGCAGGGGGCTTCCCGCGCCGTCGCTGGCACCGTCGATCGGTCCGTCGCCTGGCCGGCGCGATCCTGTGCCTGGCCGCGTCGATCGCCCCGGCCGCACCGGTCCGGGCGGCGCCGCCGCCGGTGGCGGTGGTCACCGGCGCCAGACCGGACCGTCCGCTGAGCGTGGCGCCCGGCGGGCTGAGCCATCCGGTGGTGGCGCCCGGCAGCGGCCCGGTCAACCCGATCGTGGTGACCAGCACCGGTCCGGTGCAGGGCGTGGTGGTGCCGCACGGGGTGGTGCGCGTGTTTCGCGGCATCCCGTACGCGGCGCCGCCGATCGGGCCGCTGCGCTGGCGGCCGCCGGAGCCGGCGGCGCCGTGGCAGGCGGTGCGCGACGTCACCCATTTCGGGCCGCCCTGCATGCAGCGTGTCGCCGGCGATGCGCTGGTGCAGCCGAGCGAGGATTGCCTGACGCTCAACGTCTGGTCGCCGCCGCCACGGCCGCATCGCCCGCTGCTGCCGGTGATGGTGTTCATCCATGGCGGCGGCTTCGTGTTCGGCGCCGGCTCAGAGGCGCCCTATGACGGCGTCGCGCTCGCCACGCACGGCGTGGTGCTGGTGACGCTGAACTACCGGCTGGGGGTGCTGGGCTTCCTGGCCCATCCCGGCCTGAGCGCGCAGGGCGTGCCGTCCGGCAATGACGGGCTGCTCGACCAGATCGCGGCGTTGCGCTGGGTGCGCGACAATGCCGTCGCCTTTGGCGGCGATCCGGCGCGCGTCACCCTGTTCGGCGAGTCCGCCGGCGGTTCCTCGATCGCCGCCCTGCTGGCGGCGCCGTCAGCCAGGGGGTTGTTCTCGAAGGCGATCCTGCAGAGCGCCGCGATCGGCTGGAAGCTGCGCACCGTCCAGGAGGCGTCGCAGACCGGGCTGGTGCTGGGCCCGGACATCGACCGGCTGCGCACCATGCCGGCGACCGCGCTGCTGGCCTATGCGACGCGGATCCAGGCGCTGGCGCCGCGCATGGCGCCGGTGCCGCTGCCGTTCCCGGTGGCCGGGCCGCCGGTGCTGCCGCAACAGCCGGTCGAGGCGGCGCTGCCGGCGATCCCGCTGATGATCGGCGACAACCAGGACGAGGGCATCTCGTTCGCCAGGCCCTGGGCGCTGCTCGATCGCGAGGGCTATCTCAAGGCGCTTCACACCGTGTTCGGGCCGCTCTGGCGCGAGGCGGCGGCGTTGTATGCGGCGCCGACCGACGCCGACGTGCCGCGTGCCGCCGCCGACCTGGTCGGAGACGGCATGTTCTATGCCGGCGCCCGCACCCTGGCGCGCAAGGCCGCCGCCGGCGGCGCTCCAGTGTTCGTCTACATGTTCGACGAGCCGGTGGGCAATCACCCGCCGCGCCATGCCGCCGAGGTGACCAGCGTGTTCGGCACCCTGCCGCCCACGGCCAGCCCGCAGCAGCATGCGCTGTCGGAACTGATGATGACCGCCTGGACCCGGTTCGCCGCCAGCGGCGATCCGAACGGCGCCGGGGTGCCGGTCTGGCCGCGCTTCCGCGATCCGGACGAGTCCTACCTGACGCTCGGCCTGGTGGTCGATCCGGCCAGGGTGTCGCGCGCGCGCGAGCTCGATTTCATGCAGCGCGCGCTCGATGCCGGCCCGTAGCGGGCGTCAGAACGCCCTGAGCAGACGGTCGAGATAGTCCAGCTCCGGTTGCGGCCTTGTGCGGTCGCTGTCGCGGCGGCGCAGCTCCTGCTCGATCTGTCGCGAGCGGGCGCCGTCATCGGCGCCGGGCAGATGCGTCTCGCTGCCATCCTCCTGGCCGCCATGGCCCTCGCCGACCGGGCGGCCCAGCGGGTCGCGCGGGCCGCTTTCCTCGCTGCCGAGCTGCGCCTCGCCGCTCGGCGCGCCGCCTTCGTCGCCGTCCTGGCCGTCCTGGCCATCTGGCGCCGGATCCGAACCGCCGCCCGGCAGCAACGCCAGACCGGTTCCGCCGCTGCCGCTGCCGCGCATCGCCGCACTCATCTGCCCCTGGCCCTTCTGCAGCGCCGCCAGCGCCTGGAGCTGGGCGGCGTCGGCATCGCCGTCGTGGCCGTCGCGCAGCGCGTCGCGCGCGGACTGCATCGCCTTCGACGCCGTCGCCAGCGCCTCCGCCTTCTTGCCGGTGAGCGCCGCGAATTCCTCGCCCAGCTCGTCCAGCGCCCGCCGCAGCACGCCCTGGGCATGGCGGTCCTGCAGCCGCGCCGCATCCTGGCGCGCCTTGACGTCGGCCGGCACCGCGCCAGAGGGCGGCGGCGGCGCATTGTCGGGTGCCGGGGCCGGCGCCGCCTGATCCGGGATGCCGAGCTGCCGCAGCAGCGCCCTGGTGGCCGCATCCGGGGCGGCGCCGCCGAGACCGTCCTGCGCATCCTCGCCATCGGCCGGTGCCGCAGCACCGGCGGCGCCCTGGGCCTGGGCGTCGCTCCGGTTCTGCGCGTCGATGCGGGCGCGGTCCGCCGCCGTCAGCCGGCCCTGGGTGCTGTCGAGCAGCGCCGTCTGGCGCTTCACCAGATCCTGGATCGCCTCCATCTGGTCGCGGGCCTGCGCGGTCGCTTCCGCCTGCTGCTGCGCGCTCTGCAGATCCTGCGGCGTCGCCAGCCGCATATGGTCCAGCATCGCCTGCATCCGCGACAGCGCCTGCATCGCCGCGTCGGCATGGCCGGACGCCGCCTGATCCTGCATCGCCTTGAGCATCCGGCTGAGATCGTCGCCACCCAGCGCCGCGGCGTCCGGCATCGCCGGCATCGGCTTGTGCTCGCGCGCCGCCTCCGCCGCCAGCGCCTGCATCTTGCGCGCGATCGCCGCGGTCAGTTCGGCGATCCTGGCCTTCAGCGCCGCCTGTTCCGGCGCCGACTGCCCGGACCGGCCGAGCTGGCGCATGTGCTCGATCTGCGCCGAGAGCCGGTCCTGCGCCGCCCGGACATCGAGCGCGGCGCGCGCGGTGGCGCGGTCGTTGTGCAGCCCGTCCTCGAGCGCCAGCGCCAGGCTCCACAGCCGGTCGTCGGCCTCGGCGATCTGCGCGTCGGGCGCCGGCGGGCCCGAGGCGGGCGCGTTCGGCGGCGGCTCGGTCGGCGGCAGCCGCAGCAGCGCGGCGGTGGCGGCCAGGTTGACGAACAGGGAGCTGTCCTGGGCGAAGGCGCCCGGCGTGTCGCCCAGCGCCGAGAGGTCGGCGGCGGCGTCGGCAGGGGCCTGCGCCCCGGTCGCCAGGCGTCGGCGTATATCGAGCACCGCCCGGGCCAGCGGATTGCGGAACCGGCGCGACGGCAGCACGAACGCCGCCTCGGCGCTGCTGGCGGTCTGGCCGCTGGCGCCGGTGCCGACCAGACGCGCGGTCACTTTCGCACCGGCCCATGGATCGGCCGACAGGTCGACGATCGCGACCCCGTGCGCCTTGGCCGGCACGCCCGGCAGCGGCACCGGCACCCGCAGCACCTTGCCGTCCGGCTCCGCCGCCAGCCGGATCTCCGCCGTCAGCGCCCGCACCCCGTAGCGTTGCGCCACCGACCAGGGCAGCCTGGTGCGCCAGGGCAGCGTGCCGTCGGCGCCGGGCGGCGCGGCCCAGGTGATCTCCGGCGCCGGGTCCGGCGTGGCGACGATGCGCCAGTCCGCGAGCCGGTGCCCGGCCTCGGTGATGCGCAGGGCGGCGCCGTGCGCCGTGGTCGCCGGCAGCGTGCGGTCCATCGACCAGCTGCGGTCCGACAGGCGGGCGAAATGCGAAGGCCCGTCCAGGCCGGTGGCGACGCGCGGCGCGGCGTCCGAGCCGGTCAGGCTGACGGTGAGGCGCGAGCCGGCCGGCACCGCGTAGCGCCCGTGCGGATCGGTCAGGAACACCGGAGCGCCGCCGGCATAGTCGGGCGGGGTGATCCAGGCCTGGAGCGCGGGCGGCGGCCCGAACGGCAGCGCGATCCCCGGCCAGAAGCCCGAGGCGAGACGCAGCGGGGCGTCCAGCAGCGCGGCGAGCAGCGTCGGCGCGACAACGCGACGATCCCGTCCGTCCAGCGACAGCGACGGCGCGCCGGCGCGCAGCCGTCCGAGCCCGTCGCCGGTGCGTCGCAGATGCGCCTGCCACAGCAGCGAAGCGGGATCGGATGCCAGCGTCATCGCCGGCCGGTCGCGCAGCGTGGCGAGCGGACGGTGCGCCAGCCGGGTGGCGCGCTCGATCCGCCGGTCGCGCGCCGCCAGGCCGGGGCTGGCCAGGCCGCGCAGGCCGCGACGCAGCAGGAGGGCGCTGGTGCTGAGCACCAGCAGCAGCGCCAGCGCATGCAGCCAGGGCGGCAGCCGCTGCGGCAAGGTCAGCAGCGACGCCAGAGCGTAGCCGCCGATCAGCCCGAGGGCCGGCAGGCTGGCCGGCCAGAGCTGCTCGATCCACAGCACCAGCCCGGCACGCCGGCGGGCGAGGTCGAGCGTGCCGCGCTCCCGGCTCATGCGAGCGAGCCTCATCCGAGCCAGTCCGGCACGATCTCGCCATCCCACAGACGTTCGACCGACTGCCGGGCGCGGATCACGCTCCAGCGGTCGCCGTCGACCAGCGCCTGGGCGGCCAGCGGCCGGGCATTGTAGGTCGAACTCATCACCGCACCGTAGGCGCCGGTATCGAGGATCGCCACCGGCGCCTGCGCGCGCAGCCCCGGCAGCAGGCGGTCGCGGGCCAGCGTGTCGCCGGTCTCGCAGACCGGGCCGACCAGATGCGCCCGCTCCAGCGGCGCGGCCGCATCGGCGGCCAGCAGCGGCACCACCCCATGCCAGGACTCGTACAGGCTCGGCCGCAGCAGGTCGTTCATCGCGCTGTCCAGCACCACGAACGGCGTGGCGCCCGCCTCGCGCTTCACCCTGATCACGCTTGACAGCAGCAGCCCGGCCGGCGCCACCAGCCAGCGTCCCGGTTCGATCGCCAGCCGGACCACGAGTGCGCCCAGCGTGACCCGGATCGCGTTCGCCAGCGCCCGCGGCGCGCCCTGGATCTCGTCGCGATAGGTGACGCCCAGCCCGCCGCCGCAATCGACCATCGACACCGTGTGCCCGGCCTGCCGCACCGAAGCGACCAGCGCCGCGATCCTGGCGAAGGCGTGCCGGAACGGCGCCGGATCGCTGATCTGGCTGCCGATATGCACCGCGAACCCGACCGGCTCGATCCCCGGCAGCGCGGCGGCATGCGCGTAGAGCGCGGCGGCGCCGTCATGGCCGACGCCGAACTTGTCGCCGGCGCGGCCGGTGCTGATCTTGGCGTGGCCGCCGGCCTCGATGTCCGGGTTGACCCGGAGCGCGACCCGCGCGACCCGGCCCTGCGCAGCGGCGATCGCCGACAGGCTGGCCAGCTCCTCGGCGCTCTCGACATTGAGCTGGCCGATGCCGAGCGCGACCGCCATCGCCATCTCGTCGTCGGTCTTGCCGACGCCGGAGAACACGATCCGTTCCGGGGCGATGCCCGCCTGCAGGGCGCGGCGCAGCTCGCCGCCGCTCACCACGTCGGCGCCGGCGCCTTCCGCCGCCAGCACCCGCAGCACCGCCAGATGGTCGTTGGCCTTCATCGCGTAGTGGATGCCGACCTGCGGCCCGGCCTCCTCCATCGCCTCGCGCAGCCGGCGATAGCGCGCGCGCAGCGTGCCCGCGCCGGTCACCCAGACCGGGGTGCCGAGCGCGCGGGCGATCGAGAGCAGCGGCACCTGCTCGAGCATCAGCCCGTCGAACGCATCCATCCGCAGATGCGGCCGCGCCGCCAGCAGCTCCGCCACCGACGGGCCGGCGGGTTCGAGGGCGGCGGCGTGGCCACCAGGGCTGCTGAGGCTGCTGGGCATTGCCGCAGCGTAGAAGACCCGCGCAGTCTCTCCAAGCAGCGCGGTCCGGCCGCGAGCGCGCCATGGCGGGAGGGGCTGGTCATGTCCGATGCGATGATCGAGGCGGCGCTGGCGGCGCGCGCGCAGGCCTGGGCGCCGTATTCGCGGTTTCGCGTCGGCGCCGCGGTGCGGTGCGACCGGGGGCTGGTGCATGCCGGCTGCAACGTCGAGAACGCCGCCTATCCGCAAGGCACCTGCGCCGAGGCCGGGGCGATCGCGGCGATGATCCTGTCCGGCGGCCGCGCCATCAGCGAGGTCGTGGTCGTGGGCGGCGATGGCGGCACGCCGTGCATGCCGTGCGGCGGCTGCCGGCAGAAGATCCGCGAGTTCGCCGGCCCCGGCACCCCGGTCAGGGTGGTGGGCGAGACCGGCGCTGTGCTGCTGGTGCGAACCCTGGCCGAGCTGCTGCCGGATTCATTTGGGCCGCACTCGCTGGTCTCGACCCCGGCCTGAGGCGGGAACCGGCCGCGGGGGGCGCCGTTTGAGACCTGCGCATCGGGAGAGCGGCCATGGCATTCTTCAAGTCGGCAGACGGAACAAGCCTTTTCTACAAGGATTGGGGCAGCGGCAGCCCGGTCGTGTTCGTGCATGGCTGGCCGCTCAACGCCGACATGTGGGACTACCAGATGCTGCCGATGGTCCGCCAAGGGCTGCGCACCATCGCCTACGACCGGCGCGGTTTCGGCCGCTCCGACCAGCCCGGCGGGCGCTACGACTACGATGTGCTGGCCGATGATCTGGCCGCTCTGCTCGACACGCTGGACCTGCACGACGTGACCCTGGTCGGGTTCTCGATGGGCGGCGGCGAGGTGGCGCGCTACGTCGCCCGACACGGCACCGCGCGGCTGGCGCGGATCGCGCTGGTGGCGTGCGTGACGCCGTTCCTGCTCAAGACCGACGACAATCCGGACGGCGTGGACCGCAGCGTGTTCGATGCGATGGCGGCGCCGATCCAGCAGGACCGTCCGCATTTCTTCCCGACCTTCGTGAAGAACTTCTACGGATCGAGCCTGCTGCACCAGACGATCTCGTCGAGCTTCGCCGAGTGGAACGTCGGCATGGCGATGCAGGCGTCGATCCTGTCCACCGTGGATTGCATCCGGCTGTTCTCGGAGACCGATTTCCGTGCCGACCTGCCGAAATTTGACAAGCCGACCCTGGTCATCCACGGCACCGCGGACCAGACGGTGCCGATCGAGGTGTCAGGCGCGAAGGCGGCGGCACTGATACCGGGTGCCCGCCTGCTGGAATACGAGGGCGCGCCGCACGGGCTGGTCTATACCGAGCGGGACCGCCTGACCGCCGACCTGCTGGCGTTCGTGCGCGGCTGAGCCGGGCGCCGGGCTCAGGCTGGGGTCTCGATCAGCACCGCGTCGACCACCCGCCACGCCTCCCCGGCCTGCGCCAGCGCCTCGATCTCCGCCGGGTCGTCGAGGAACTGCGCCTCGTGATACGGCCCGAACGGATACTGGACGATCACACCATGTCGTTCATGCGGAAGTGACGGGCACGTCATTTCTCTGTCCAGTCTGTTCGGGAAACATGCGGGCGTAGAGGCGATCCTTGGCGGCCTGGGACCAGGGCGCCTTCGCGTGCGGGCGGTTATCGCGCAGCGCACGGGTGGCGATCAGTTCAAAGTCCGAAGGTCTGCTGTCGGCAGCCGGCATGGCGCGATCGGTCCTGGTCATGCGCTTCTTCCTCTCGTCGCGACGACATAACCCTTTCGCGGCTCTGTGGCGGCTTCATGGCACGAGCGGGAGTTTGGACCGTGCGAGGTAAACAGAGCATTAAAGTCGCGATCATTGCGGCATTTTGGTTCGATACTGTGGCTTCGGCGCATGGCCTGCCCGGAATCGGCGCCAGCGACCAGCGTCGTCCGGTATCGGTCGCCGAACCGCCGTTCGACGCGCTGGTGCGGGTGCAGACCGAACTCGGCGGCCGTTGCACCGGCTTCCTGGTGGCGCCGGCGCTGGTGATGACCGCCGCGCACTGCCTGTATCAACCCAGGGCGCAGGCCTATTTGCAGCCGGGATCGGTGCATGTGCTGGCGGCCTACCGGTCCGGCGCCTGGCGGGCGCATGCGCGGGTCGTCCGGTTCGTGATCCCGCGCGGCTATGCGCCAGCCGCGGAGGCTGCCACCGCCGGCGCCGATCGCGCCCTGCTGGTGTTGGGGCAGCCGGTCGGCACCGCGGCGCAGACCCTGGCGTTGCGCCGGCCGCCGGCGCTGCCGCTGACGGTGCGGCTCGCCGGCTACGGGCAGGATCGCGAGGAGCGAGCGGTGGAGTCGCCGCCCTGCGCGGTGACCGGGCCCGCCGCCGACGGGCAGGGCCGCGCGTTGCTGGCGCACGGGTGCCAGGCGACCGCCGGCACCAGCGGCGCGCCGCTGGTATGGCTTCAGCCGGACGGGCGATGGGCGGCGATCGGCGTGCAGATCGAGGCCCGCGACGCGCAGGCCGGCGGGCTCGCGGTGCCGGTGCTGGACGCTACTCCGTCGGATAGAAGCGCGGGTAGGTGATCTTGTCGCCCGGGCCGGGCGCCTCCGGGGCGCCCTTCTTGCCGCAGCCGGACAGTCCCAGCGCCAGGGATGCGAGCAGCAGCGCGGCGGCGATCCGTCTCATGGCAGGTCCTGCGTCGAGGCGTGCGGCGTCGAGGCGTGTGAGCCAGCCCGCCGCCTGGGTGGCGACATTGGCCGGCGCGGTGCCGCCCTCGCTGGTGCGCGACGCCACCGAGGCGGCGACGCTGAGCACGCCGAAGATCTCGGCGGTGATGCCGGGTTCCTCCTGCTGCATCTCCTCCAGGGTCAGATCCGACAGCGTGACCCCGCGCGCCTCGGCGCGGCCGACCAGCCGCCCGGTGACATGGTGCGCGGTGCGGAACGGCAGCCTGAGCACCCGCACCAGCCAGTCCGCCAGGTCGGTGGCGGTGGCATGCCCGTCCCCGGCCAGCGCCGCCATCCGGTCGGTCCTGGCCTGCAGATCGCGGACCATGCCGTCCATGGCGGCGAGGCACAGCGCGGCGGCGTCGGTCGCCTGGAACACCGGCTCCTTGTCCTCCTGCATGTCCTTGGCATAGGCCAGCGGCAGCCCCTTCATCACCGTCAGCAGGCCAACCAGCGCGCCGGCGATCCGCCCGGCCTTGGCGCGGGTCAGCTCGGCGGCGTCGGGATTGCGTTTCTGCGGCATGATCGAGGAGCCGGTGGTGAACGCGTCGGACAGCCTGACGAAGCCGAACGGCGACGAGCACCAGGTGATGATCTCTTCCGCCAGCCTCGACAGATGCACCGCCAGGATCGACAGCGCGGAGAGGTATTCGAGCGCGAAGTCGCGGTCCGATACCGCGTCGAGCGAGTTCTGCGTCGGCCGGTCGAAGCCGAGCAGCGAGGCGGTCATGCGGCGGTCGATCGGGAACGAGGTGCCGGCCAGCGCCGCCGATCCGAGCGGGCATTCGTTGAGCCGGCGGCGGGTATCGGCAAGCCGGCCGCGATCGCGCGACAGCATCTCGACATAGGCCAGCAGGTGGTGGCCGAACGTGACCGGCTGCGCGGTCTGCAGGTGGGTGAAGCCCGGCATCGGGTCGGCGGCGTGGGCGGCGGCGCGGGTCGCCAGGCTGGTCATCAGCGCCACCAGCTGGGCATCGAGCGCGTCGATCGCGTCGCGTACCCAGAGCCGGAAATCGGTCGCCACCTGGTCGTTGCGGCTGCGCGCGGTATGCAGCCGCTTGCCGGCCTCGCCGATCCGCTCGGACAGCCGCGCCTCGATGTTCATGTGGATGTCCTCGAGCGCCGGGTCGAATTCGAAACGCGCCGCTTCGATGTCGGCGGCGATCGATTCCAGCCCGTCGCGGATCGAATCGTGGTCCGAAGCGGTCAGGATGCCGACCGCATACAGCATCCGCGCATGCGCCAGCGAGCCGTCTATGTCCTGACGCCACAGCGCGCGATCGAAGCCGATCGACACGTTGATCCGCTGCATGATCGCCGAGGGACCGCCGGCGAAACGGCCGCCCCATTGCGCGTTGGCCGCGGCGGCGCCGCTCTTTGCCGCCGGGCGATCCTCTTCTAAAGACATGGCATGTCCGAGATCATGCGCAGAACACTCCGCCGCAGCGTCCTTGCCGCGGGCGCGACCCTAATGGCGGGCGCGGTGACGCGCAAATGGGTCGCGCCTCCTGCGCGGGCGCAGGCGCCGCCGGTCCAGCCGTTCTCGGTGGTCGGTTTCCACGCGCCCAGCCCGCTGCCGGATTTCGGTTTCGACGACGAGGCCGGCCGGCATGTCGGCATCGAGAGCCGGCGCGGTCGTGGCGTGCTGCTCAATCTGTGGGCGACCTGGTGCGTTCCCTGCGTCGCCGAACTGCCGGCACTCGACGCGCTGGCGCGGACCCTGGCGCCGTCGGGGATCGACGTCCTGACCGTCTCGCTCGACCATGGCGGGGCGGCGACGGTCAAGCCGTTCTACGCCGCGCACAACATCCGCTCGCTGCCGGTGCTGCTCGATCCGCACAGCGCCATCCTGGCGGCGCTGGGTCTGGAGGGCATCCCGATGACGCTGCTGATCGATGCCCGGGGCAGGGAGGTCGGCCGCGTGCAGGGCTCGGTGGACTGGGCCGACCCCGCCGCCGCGCCGGCGATCCGCAAGGCGCTCGGCTAGGTGCGCGTCAGGCGGTCTGCTCGTAGGTGGTGACCTCGAAGCCGGCCAGCCAGGCGCTGCCGAACGCGGTCGAGATCGCGACGTCGGTGGCGTCACGGCCGCGCGCCATCAGGATGCGGCCGATCCGCGGCTTGTTGTGCCGCGCGTCGAACGTATACCACTGGCCGCCGATATAGGCGTCGAACCAGGCGCTGAAATCCATCGGGTCGTCGACCGGCGGCACGCCGATATCGCCGAGATAGCCGGTGCAGTAGCGCGCCGGGATGTTCATGCAGCGGCACAGCGCCACGGCGAGGTGCGCATAGTCGCGGCACACGCCGCGCCGCTCCATGAACGCCTCGTAGGCGGTGCGGGTCGAGCGGGCATGCTCGTAGCCGAAGCTGATGCGGTCGTTCACGTACGAGACGATCGCCTGCACCCGCTGCCAGCCGCCGGTCACGTGACCGAACAGCGACCAGGCGGTGTCCGACAGCCGGTCGGTTTCGCAATAGCGGCTGCCCAGCAGGTAGACCAGCACCTCGTCCGGCAGCTCCTCGACCGGATGCTGCTGCGCGTCCGGCACCGTGATGTCGGGCAGGCCGGTATCGGCAACGGTGAACTCGTTGGTTATCCGCAACAGCCCGCCAGGGGCCAGGACCCGGGTGCAGACGTTGCCGAAGCCGTCGCGGTAGTGGTGCGCCGGGATCGGCGGATCGAACACCATGCGCTGCGGCGTCTGCAGGTCGTGCTCGCGCTCCGGGTGGAGGCTGAGCATCAGCAGCAGGGGCGTCGGGTTCGGCGCGTTGAAGGCGATGTCGTAACCGGCACGGATCAACATGCGTCGGGCTCCCTCCCGTCCAGGGCGTCTGATGGCGCCCCCGGGATCGGAGAGCGCGTGGTTGCGGCTCAGACGGCGCCGAGGGTGGAACGACCGACCGGAACCCTGGTTGCGGCGGTGTCGCGGGGCTGCAAAGTCACCACCTGCGCCGGCTCGCGCGGCGCGGTGGTCTCGGTCGTCGCGACGGCGGCGTTGTCGCCGGATGGCGCCTGGTCGTCGACCGCCTGTTTCTGCATGGCGACCTTGACGGAAACGGTCATGCCGAGGCTGTCGGCCGGAAACCCGGTCCAGGTGCCCGCCAGCGGCACCGCCTGGTGCCAGTCGCGCACCGAGGCCACCCGGATCAGGTCGCGGCTGCCGATGATGGCGTTGGTCGGGTCGAACTCGGTCCAACCGGCGCCGGGCAGGAACACTTCGACCCAGGCATGGGTCGAGCCGCCGCCGACATGCGCCATCCCGTCCGATCCCGGCGAATAGACGTAGCCGGTCACGAACCGGGCGGCCAGGCCGAGCGCACGGACCGCCTCCATCATCAGCACCGCGTAGTCGCGGCAGGTGCCGTTGCGCAGTGCCAGCGTGCGCGCCGGCTCCTGCACCCCCTCCTCGTAGCGGGCCGAATAGGTGAAGGAGCGCCGGATCTCGCGCGTCATGTCGCACAGCAGATCGAGCGTGCTGCCGTTGGCGTGCGCGTGCAGGAAGCCGCGCGCCCAGGCATCGACCGCATGCTCCGGATCGACATAGTGCCGCTCGCGCATCCGCGCGAGATCGGCGGCGTCGTCCTGGTCGTAGGTGAAGGGCCAGGTGCGCGCGTAGGGCGCCAGCGAGTCGTGGCCCGGCACCGTGGTGGAATGGTCGATGGTCAGACGGTTCTCGAAGCGCAGCTCCCGGGCGCGGCCGGCGAAGCGGGCCAGCGTCACCACGTTGCCGAACGCATCATGCACCGAACGCAGCGCGATAGGCTTGGGCACGATCGTCAGCTGCCAGTCCAGCACCCGCTGGTCGGCGGAGTCGCGCGGACGGAACATCATCCGGTGCTCGCCGAACCCGACGAGACGGCGATACTGGTAGGTGGTGACGTGTTCGACTGTCAGAACCGGCATCGAGCGGTTCCTTCCGTGCTTCCTGAGTGCGATGATGACTGGAATCGGTGAACAAGCGGTTTACCGGCCCCAACGTCCCGTGTTTCCGCTCTGGACGCAACCAAAGCCGCGCAGCATAGCTCTTCCGTGCCCAGGATCCCGACGCCATGACCCTCTCGACCGCCGTCCAGACCCTGCTGCGGCCGGGCGATCCGGCGCCGGTGCACTGGCTGCGGCAAGATGGCGGCTCCGACCTGCTGCTGGTGGTGGACCATGCCGGGCGCGCGGTGCCGGCCGCACTCGACCGGCTCGGCCTGCCGGAATCCGAGTTCGAGCGGCACATCGCCTTCGATATCGGCGTGCTGGGGGTGAGCCGTGCGCTCGCCGAGGCGCTCGACGCCACTGCGATCGCGCAGCGCTATTCGCGTCTGGTGATCGACTGCAACCGCACGCCCGGCCATCTGACCTCGATCGCGGCGCGCAGCGACGGCACCGCGATCGAGGCCAACCGGCTGTGCGACGAGGCCGGACGCGCGGCGCGGCGCGACGCGATCTTTCGCCCCTATCACGACGCGATCGCCGCCGAGATCGACCGCCGCACCGCCCGTGGCCAGCCGACCGCGCTGGTGGCGGTGCACAGCTTCACCCCCTCGATGTCCGGCCGCGACCGGCCGTGGCATTTCGGCGTGCTGACCAACCACGATCCACGCTTCGGCAAGGCGCTGCTGGCGCTGATGCAGCAGGAGGACGGGCTGGTGGTCGGCGACAACGAGCCGTATGCGCTGTCGGACCTCGACGACTACACGGTGCCGGTGCATGGCGAGCGGCGCGGCCTGCACCAGGTCGAGATCGAGATCCGGCAGGACCTGATCGCCGACCCAGAGGGCGAGCGCGCCTGGGCGCGGCGCCTGGCGCGGCTGCTGCCGATCGCGCTCGACCGGGCCAGGTCGGCCGGCTGAGATGGGATCGGGCGTGCCGATCTCCGGCCGTACCCGCCTGGCCGGCCTGGTCGGCTGGCCGGTTTCCGCGTCGCGTTCGCCGCTGATCCACAACGAGTGGCTGCGCCGTGCCGGGATCGACGGCGCCTACGTGCCGCTGCCGGTGCAGCCGGGCCGGCTCCGCGTCGCCCTCGACGGCCTGCGCGCGGCGGGGTTCGCCGGGGTGAACGTGACGCTGCCGCACAAGGAGGCGGCGTTCCGGCTCGCCGACACGCTTACCGAGGCGGCCAGCGCCTGCGGCTCGGTCAACACGCTGCTGTTCGGCGCCGATGGCGCGATGCACGGCGACAGCACCGACGGGCATGGCTTCCTGGCAAGCCTGCGCGCCGAGCGGGTCGATCCCGCCGCCGGTCCGGCGCTGGTGCTGGGCGCCGGCGGCGCCGCGCGGGCGATCGTCGCCGCGCTGCTGGGGCAGGGGGTGCCGGTCACGCTCGCCAACCGCACCCGCGCCAGGGCAGAGGCGCTGGCGGAGACGCTGGCGGCGGCGCCGGGCGGCGAGATCCGGGTGCGCGAATGGTCGGAGCGAGCCACGTGCCTGCGCGACCAGGCGCTGGTCGTGAACACCACCAGCATCGGCATGAGCGGCGACCTCGGCACGCCCTGTCCGCTCGACGACGCGGCACCGGGGCTGGTGGTGGCCGATATCGTCTACGTGCCCCGCATCACCCCGCTGCTGGCGCACGCAGCGGCGCGCCGGCTGCGCACCGTCGAGGGGCTGGGCATGCTGCTGCATCAGGCCGCGATCGGCTTCGAGCGCTGGTTCGGCGCGGCGCCGGTGATCGACGCGGCGCTGGTGGCGCTGGTGCGCGACGACCTGCAGCGCGCCGCCGCCTCGTCTCCGTGAGGATCATCGGCCTGACCGGCGGCATGGGCATGGGCAAATCGACCGCCGCCTCGGCGCTGGCCCGCGCCGGACTGCCGGTGTTCGACGCCGACCGCGCGGTGCACCGGCTGCAGGCCAGGGGCGGCGGCGCGGTGAAGGCGCTCGCCGCGCTGCTGCCGGCGGCGGTGCGCGACGGGGTGATCGACCGCGCGCGGCTGCGCCAGGCGGTGATCGGCGATCCGGCGATGATGCGCCGTCTCGAACAGATCATGCATCCGCTGGTGCGGGCCGAGCAGCGCCGCTTCCTGGCTCGCGCCCGCGCCGCCGGCCATGCCTGGGTGGTGCTCGACATCCCGCTGCTGATGGAGACCGGCGCCGACCGCGGCTGCGACCATGTGGTGGTGGTCTCGGCGCCGCGGGCGCTGCAGCGCTTCCGGATCGCGCGCCGGCGTGGCATGAGCCCGGCCCAGGCCGACAGCCTGATCGCCCGGCAGATGCCCGACGCCGCCAAGCGCCGACGCGCCGACACGGTGATCAGGACCGGGCTGTCGCGCTTCCACGCGCAGCGGCAGATACGGCGCATGCTGGCGGCGCTGCGCGTCGCCGAACCGGGGAGGTCGTAGCGTGAGGCGTGCGGTGCTGTTCGACACCGAGACCACCGGCCTGGAGCCGCTCGCCGGCGACCGGGTGATCGAGATCGCCGCCCTGGAGCTGATCGGCGATCTGCCGACCGGGCGGCATTTCCATGTGCTGATCGACCCGGAACGCGACGTGCCGGAGGAGGCGGCGCGGGTGCACGGCTACACCCGCGCCCATCTGATGGGCAAACCGACCTTCCATCAGGTGGCGGACGGGTTCCTGGACTTCATCGGCGGCGACCCGCTGATCGCCCACAACGCGCCGTTCGATTTCGGCTTCATCGATGCCGAGCTGGACCGGCTGCGCCTGCCCAAGCTTGACCGCGGCCGCATGGTCGACACGCTGGAGCTGGCGCGGCTGCGCTTTCCGGGCCTGCCCAACAGCCTCGATGCGCTGTGCCGCCGGTTCGCGATCGACCTCAGCGAACGCACCACGCACAACGCGCTGCTCGATTGCCGGCTACTGGCCGAGGTCTATGTCGAACTGACCGGCGGCCGCCAGCGCGGCCTGGAACTGGCGACCGAGGATGGCGGCGGCGTCACGATCTACAGCCTCGACCACGCCCGCCAGGCGCGGCCGCCGATCCAGCCGACCGAGGCGGAACTGGCGGCGCATGCGGCGTTCGTCGCCCAGCTGAAGGATCCGGTCTGGCTGTCGTGAGCAACGGCGCGCGCGTTGCCGCTCATGCTCCGCCGTCGAAAAACTCCACGCTGCCATCGTCGAGATCGTAGCGCGCGCCGACGATCTTGAGCCGTCCCTGCTGCTGCGGCTCCAGCAGCAGCTGTTCGGTGTGGCGCAGCCGGTCGACGATGCGGTGCACGTTGTGGCGCACCGAACGGTCCAGCAGGTCGTCCTCGCCCTCGCGACGCGCGCGCAGCACCGCCGGGATGATCGGCTCGATCATCTGGCCGATGCTGCCGGGATAGGTCGCGTCCTGCTCGACGACGTTGACCGCCGCCTGCACCGCGCCGCAGCGCTCGTGGCCGAGCACCACCACCAGCGGCGCACCCAGCACCACCACGCCGTATTCGATGCTGCCCATCGCCGCGAGATCGACCACGTTGCCGGCGTTCCGTACGATGAACAGGTCGCCCAGCCCGCAGCCGAACAGCACCTCCGGCGGCACCCGGCTGTCGGAGCAGCCGACCAGCACGCAGAACGGCCGCTGCGCCTCGGCCAGCGCCGCGCGCCGCTCCGCGTTGGTGCGGTGCTGCTGGATCGCCTCGCCGCGCAGGTGACGCTGGTTGCCCTGCCTGAGCCGCGCCAGCGCGTCGTCCGGGCTCAATGGCGGCTGCGAAATGGTGGTGCTCATCGGAACGCTCCAGGGACGGTCGGTGGACCGGCGATCAGAACCCGATCGCCTCGTCGCGACAAACGGACCATCCGGTTCGCGGTTTCGGTTGTCACGAACGGTCGCATTCGCGCGGCCGATCCGGTCAGCCGGGCAGGCCGGCCAGGTCGCGCCAGCCGGCCTCGTCAAGCGTGGCGATGCCGAGCTCCGCCGCCTTCTTCGCCTTCGATCCGGCCTCGGCGCCGAGCACCACCAGGTCGGTCCGGCGCGACACGCTGTCGGTCACCTTGGCGCCCATCCGCTCCGCCATCGCCTTGGCTTCGGGCCGGGTCATGGTCTGCAGCGTGCCGGTGAAGACGATGGTCTTGCCGGCCAGCGCCGCGCTGTCCGGCGCCTGCTCGTCCTCGATCCCGTCGAGCACGACCGCCAGATCGTCCACCGCGTCGCGATTGTGCGGCTCGGCGAAGAAGGTCGCCAGCTCGTCGGCGATCGCGGTGCCGACGCCCAGGATGCTGCCCAGCGCCAGTCGCTCGTCGGAGCCGACCACCGTCGCCGCCTGCATCTGCGCGCGCCAGGTCGCGTAGCTGCCGTAGTGCCGCGCCAGCAGGCGGGCGTTGGTCTCGCCGATGCGCCGGATGCCGAGCCCGAACAGGAACCGCGCCAGCGGGATGGTCCGGCGCGCATCGATCGCCCGCATCAGCTTCTCGATCGAGACCGCCTTCCAGCCCTCCATGCCGTCGAGCTGTTCCGGCCGGAGCCGGAAGATGTCGGCCGGGGTGCGGACGAGGCCGGCCTCGTGGAAGGCGATGATGGATTTCTCTCCGAGCCCGTCTATGTCGAACGCATTGCGCGACACCAGGTGGATCAGCCGCTCCACCGTCTGCGCCGGGCAGGTCAGCCCGCCGGTGCAGCGCACCACCACCTCGCCCGGCGGCCGCACCGCGCTCGATCCGCAAACCGGGCAGCGCTCCGGGAACACGAAGGCCGGGCCGCGCGCCAGCTCCGGCTCCTCGACGCGGCCCAGGATCTGCGGGATCACGTCGCCGGCCCGCTGCAGCCGCACCCGGTCGCCGGGGCGCACGTCCTTGCGGGCGATCTCGTCCGCATTGTGCAGGGTGGCGCGCGTGACCAGCACGCCGCCGACGTTGACCGGCTGCAGCCGCGCCACCGGCGTCAGCGCCCCGGTGCGTCCGACCTGGATGTCGATCGCCTCCAGACGCGTCACCGCCTGTTCGGCCGGGAACTTCCAGGCCACCGCCCAGCGTGGCGCGCGGCCGACGAAGCCGAGCCGCTCCTGCAGGGCGAGATCGTCGATCTTGTAGACCACGCCGTCGATGTCGTAGGCGAGCCCGGAGCGCTCGATCGCCAGCCGGTCCTGGAAGTGCTCCGCCGCGTCGGCATCGTCGAGCAGGGTGGAGAGCGGATTGACCGCGAAACCCCAGTCGCGCAGCCGCTCGAGATAGCCGCCATGGGTCGTGGCCAGCTTCTCGCTGGCGCTGCCCTGGGCATAGGCGAACAGCGACAGCGGGCGCTGCGCGGTGATCGCCGGATCGAGCTGGCGCAGCGACCCGGCGGCGGCATTGCGCGGGTTGGCGAAGCGCCGCTCGCCGGCCTCCTCCTGGCGCTGGTTCAGCGCCAGGAAGTCGGCCTTGGCCAGGAACACCTCGCCGCGCACCTCGACCAGCGACGGCGCCCGGCCGCGCAGACGCTGCGGCAGGCCGCCGACCGTGCGGAGGTTGTCGGTGACCAGCTCGCCGGTGGTGCCGTCGCCGCGGGTGGCGCCACGGACCAGCCGGCCGTTCTCGTAGGTCAGGCTGATCGACAGCCCGTCGATCTTCGGCTCGGCCATCACCGCCGGCCCGGGCTGGTCGCGCCAGCCCAGGAAGCGGCGCGCCCTGGCGATGAACGCCTCGAATTCCGGGCGGTCGAACACGTTGTCGAGCGACAGCATCGGCACCAGGTGGCGATGCTTGGCGAACCCGCCCTCCGGCGCCGCGCCGATCCTGGCCGACGGCGAATCCTCGCGCACCAGGGCCGGGAACCGCCGCTCGATCGCCAGGTTGCGGGCGAACAGCGCGTCATACTCGGCGTCGCTGGCCAGCGGCGCGTCGTCGGCATGGTAGGCGCGGCCGAGGCGGGCCAGGGTGGCCGCCAACGCCTGCAGCTCGCGCGCCGCCTGCGCCTCGTCGAGTGCTTCGACCGGGACCGTCACGGCGTCACCCGCAGCAGGCTGTCGGCTGCCGCCCGCGCCGCCTCGGTGATGGTCTCGCCGGCCAGCATGCGGGCGATCTCCTCGCGCCGCGCGGTGCCGTCGAGCGGCGCGGCGCTGGTCTCGGTGCGGCCGGCCCGCACCTGCTTGGCGATCCGCAGGTGATGGTCGCCGCGTGCCGCCACCTGCGGGCTGTGCGTCACCACCAGGACCTGCACGCCGTCCGCCACCCGGGCCAGCCGCTCGCCGATCGAGGCTGCGGTGGCGCCGCCGACCCCGGAATCGACCTCGTCGAACACCAGGGTCGGGATCGCCGAGCGCCCGGCCAGCACCACCTTCAGCGCCAGCATCAGGCGCGACAGCTCGCCGCCCGACGCCACCTTGGCCAGCGGGCCGGGCGGCTGGCCGGGGTTGGCTGCGATCAGGAACGACGCCTGCTCCATGCCGCGCGCGTTCCAGCCGTCCGCCGGCAGCCGCTCGAGTGCGACGATGAAGCGCGCCCGCTCCAGCCGCAGCGGTTTCAGCTCCGCCATCACCGCGATCTCGAGCCGCCTGGCGGCGTCCTCGCGGGCCGCGGTCAGCGCCGCGCATTCGGCGATGAAGCCGGCGCGGGCCTGCTCGACCGCCTGCTCCAGCGCGCCGATCCTGGCCTGTCCGCTATCGAGCGCGTCGAGTCTGGCGCGCAGCTCGGCCAGCAGCGCCGGCAGCTCCAGCACCGCGACGCCGTGCTTGCGGGCGCTGGCGCGCAGCGCGAACAGGCGCTCCTCGGTCTGTTCCAGCAGCCGCGGGTCGCCGTCCTGGTCGGCGGCCAGACGCGACAGCAGCGCCTCGGCCTCGGCCAGCGCCGCCTCGGCCTGATCGAGCGCGTCCAGCGCCGCCTGGGCGCGGCCGGCCGGGCTGTCGGTGGCGTCAGCGGCACTCTCCCCGCCCGCCGGCAGCAGCCGCTGCAGCGCCCTGGTCGCCGCCCGCAGCGCCGCCGCCGGGCCGGAGCCGCGCCGGGCGCGCGGCGTCAGTTCCGCCAGTGCGGCGGCGATCGCCTCGGCGCGCCGCTCGCCCTGCTGTAGCGCCTGGCGCGTATCGGCGAGCTGGGTCTCCTCGTCGACCTGCGGGTTCAGCGTCGCCAGATCCTGCACCGACTGCCGCAGCCAGTCCTCCTCGGCCGCCGCCGCCTCGACCCGGGCCCGCGCCTCTGCGAGCGCCCGGCGCGCCGCCACCAGGCCCTGGTGCCGGCCGCGCACCGCCTCGCGCAGCGCCGGCGTCACGCCGAACGCGTCGAGCAGATCGAGATGCAGCGACGGGTCGGCCAGCCCCATCTGTTCGTGCTGGCCCTGGATCTCCACCAGCAGCGCGCCGACCCGCTTCAGCAGCCCGACGCTGGCCGGCTGGTCGTTGACGGTGGCGCGCGAGCGTCCGTCGCGGGTGACCACGCGCCGCAGCACCACGGCATCGCCGGGCTCGTGCGCGATGCCCTGCTCGGTGAGCAGCGCGTGCAGCGGATGCGCCGGCGCCAGGTCGAAGCAGGCGGTGACGCCGGCCTGCTCGGCGCCGGCCCGCACCACCCCGGACACCGCGCGCTCGCCGAGCGCCAGCCCCAGGCTGTCGAGCAGGATCGACTTGCCGGCGCCGGTCTCGCCGGTCAGCACGGTCAGACCGGGATGGAACGGCAGGTCGAGCCGCTCGATCAGCACCATGTCGCGGATCGAGAGCTGGGTCAGCATCGGCGGAGCAGCGCCCTGCCGCCCGGATCAGAACACCGAGTGGAACGCACGCCCGAAGAAGCCGCGCTGCTCCGCCGGCGGCGCGGGCGGGGTCGCCGGCGCCTGGCCGGGGACGGTGCCGGGCACGGTATCGGTCGGCTGCAGCGCGCCGGCCGAGCGCAGATCGGCGTAGGTGTCCTGGTACCAGCTGCTGCCGGGATAGTTGTAGCCGAGCACGGCGGCGTTCTTGCGCGCCTGGTCGGTCATGCCGAGCTTGAGGTCGAGTTCGACCAGCCGGTGCAGCGCCTCGGCGGCGTGGTTGGTGGTCTGGAAATCCTGCA
>CAZZZA010000030.1:0-25135 GCA_964658455.1 uncultured Lichenihabitans sp. | reverse complement strand
ACTGGATCGCCAGCGGCGTGTTGCGGATCCGCTCGAGCCCGCCCTGGCCGTTGGCGAGGTCGGACAGGATGCGGTCGATCTCGGTATAGGCGGCCGGGTGCACGCGCTCGGTCTCGGCGCGCGCCCGCACCGCGACGCCGATCTCGTAGAGGATCGCATGCGCCTGGTTGCGCCGGCCGCGCACCCTGGCGGCGAGTTCGGGGGTCAGCAGCGGCTGCACCTCGGCGGACACGTCGGTGCCGGACAGCCCGCCACGCAGCGCGAACGCATAGGCGATCATCGCCCGGGTCAGCTCCGGCGCGCCGTTCAGCAGGCTCGCCATCTGCCGGGAGAAGTTGCGCGTGTTGTTCACCACCGAGCCCCAGAGCGTGCGCGCCTCCCACCAGCGGTTATAGGCGGCGTTGTTGCGCACGTTCAGGAACAGCACCAGCGCCGAGCCGATCAGCGAATAGGGCAGGGCGGGCTGGTCCATCCAGGTGCGGTGCGCCAACTGGAACACCAGCACCACGACGATGTCCCAGGCGAACAGCGCCAGCAGCGGCCGCACGCTCTCGCGCATCAGATTGGCGATACCGGTGCGGCGGTCGGCGATCATTGGTCCGCGCCGGGGCGGCGCGAGGGGCCTGCTGCGCGTTGAGAGGGGCGATGCGGGCGGCGAGGCGTCACGCGAACTCTCCGTGTTGGTCGCCATCCTCACTCGCACGCGGCCGCCCGGCCGCCAACCGTGCGCGGCATGTCGAACCATGACACGACCGGCGGCGCTTGCCCGCACACGCCGATCGGGCATGATCCGGGGCGTCGCAGGTGGCCCGGTTCGGGTCCGGATCGGAGGCCGAGCGCGTCATGACGACCATCCCCCCGCCTCTCGGGCCGTGGCCCGCCACCGGCATCGCCCGGCGCACCTTGCTCGGCGCCGCCATGCTGCCCGCCGTGCTGCCGCTGATCCGGCCACGCATCGCACTTGCCGCAGCGCCGCTGCCGCCGGTTGCAGAGGCGGACGCGGTGATCGCGTTCGGCCATATCGGCCCGGTGTCGGACGGCGGCTGGACCGCGACCCACCACCACGGCATGCTGGCGGCGAAGCGCGCCTATCCGAAGGCCCGGTTCCTGGAGGTGGAGAGCATCCCGGTCTCCGCCGATGCGACCCGCACCTTCCGGCAGTTCATCGAGAACGGCGCGCAGCTGGTGTTCGTCAGCTCGGAATATGGCGACCTGCTCGCGTCGGTGGCCGACGACGCGCCGGAGGTCGGCTTTCTCGAATGCAACGGCCACCGCAGCACCGACAACCAGGGCTGGTACTACATCGCGCATTGGCAGGTCAGCTACGTCATCGGCGTCGCCGCCGCCGGCATGAGCAGGTCCGGCCGGCTCGGCTTCGTGGGCTCGTTCCCGGTGCCCGCCGTGTATGGCTGCGCCAACGCGTTCCTGCTCGGCGCCCGCTCGGTCAGGCCCGACGCCACCGCGCAGGTGATCCTGATCAACAGCTGGTTCGATCCGCAGGCCGCGTCGCAGGCCGCCTCGGCGCTGATCCAGAACGGCGTCGACATGCTCTACACCAATCTCGACGACGCCTCCTGCCTGCAGGTCGCGGCCAAGGCCGGCGTCAAATGCGCCACCTGGAACACCGACATGCGCGCGCTCGGCCCCGACGCCTACGTGACGTCGCTGCTGCTGGACTGGGACAGGTTCTATGTCGAGCAGATCGCCGCCCGGCTGAAGGGCGCCTGGCGCGGCGGCGGCCATACCGTGCTGCCGGTCGGCGGCGGGGTCGATCGCGACGCCTGGGGCGCTACCGTGCCGGCCGCGGTCGCTGCCGCCGCCGATGCGGCGCGCGCCCGCATCCTCGGCGGCTGGAACCCGTTCCAGGGCGAGATCAGGGACGCGGCCGGCGCGGTCCGGGTCAGGCGCGGCGAGAGCATGGACGAGGCGGCGCGCTATGCCTGGAACTGGCCGGTCGCGGGCGTCAGCGGCCTGAAGCCGGCCTGATGTGACGGCGCTCGACCCCGGCCGCCCGCCGCTGGTCCGGATGACCGGCATCACCAGATCGTTCTACGGCGCGCGCGCCAATGACGGCGTCGATTTCAGTCTCGAAGCCGGCGAGATCCACGCGCTGCTGGGCCAGAACGGCGCCGGCAAGTCGACGCTGATGAACGTGCTGACCGGGCTGTGTCAGCCGGATTCGGGCAGCATCGCCATCGACGGCCGGCCGCTTCGCCTCGACAGCCCCGCCGCCGCCGCCCGCGCCGGGATCGGCATGGTGCACCAGCATTTCAAGCTGGTCGGCGCCTTCACCGTGGCGGAGAACATCCATCTCGGCTGGAACGAGACGCCGCTGCGCGCCTCGCCCGGGGTGCTGCAGGCGCGTACCGAGGCGCTGTCGCGGCGGTTCGGCCTGCCGGTGCGGCCCTCGGCGCGGGTCGCGGCGCTGTCCGCCGGCGAACAGCAGCGGGTGGAGATCCTGCGCGTGCTGGCGCGCGGCGCGCGGGTGCTGATCCTCGACGAGCCGACCGCGGTGCTGGCGCCGCCGGAGGTCGCGGCACTGTTCGCCGCCTTGCGGGGGTTCCGGGCGCAGGGGCGGGCGGTGATCCTGATCAGCCACAAGCTGGGCGAGGTGCTGGAGATCGCCGACCGCATCACGGTGCTGCGCGCCGGCCGCACCGTGGCCAGCTGCGACGCGCGCGGCGCCAGCCGCGCCGCCCTGGCCAGGATGATCATGGGCGAGACCGTGCCGCCTGCGCCGGCGGCAGCCACGTCGTCGGGCGGCGCGCCGGCGGTGGCGCTCGCGCTCCAGGGTGTGACGGTGCGCGGCGATCACGGCGTGCCGCTGCTCGACGGCGTCGATCTGCAGGTGCGCGCCGGCGAGATCCTCGGCATCGCCGGGGTGGTCGACAACGGCCAGCGCGCCCTGAGCGAGGTGCTGACCGGGAACCTGCGTCCCGATGCCGGGCAGGTGCTGATCGACGGCGCAATCGTCGCCGCGCCGACGCCGCGCCTGTTCGCAGCAAGCGGCATCGGCCACATCCCGGAGGACCGGCTGCGCACCGGGCTCGCCGCCGACCTTACGCTCGCCGAGAACGCGGTGCTGCGCGCCTATCGCCGCCGGCCGCTGGCGCGCGGCCCGTTTCTCGGTCCGTCGCGCGCCCGGGCGCTGGCGCGCCGGATCATCGACGCGGCGGCGCTCGACCGCCGCGACCCGTCGCTGCCGGCGCGTCTGCTGTCCGGCGGCAACCAGCAGCGTCTGGTGGCGGAGCGCGAGGCCGGGATCGCCAGCCTGGCGCTGGTGGCGGCCTATCCGACGCGCGGGCTCGATATCGGCGCCGTGGCCGCCCTGCACGCGACGCTGCACCGCCTGCGCGCGCAGGGTGCGGCGGTCGTGCTGATCTCCGAGGAGATCGAGGAGCTGCTCGCGCATGCCGACCGGATCGCGGTGCTGTGCGCCGGCCGCATCGACGGCATCTTCGCCGCCGCCGATGCCGATGCCGAACGGATCGGCCTGCTGATGAGCGGCCGGGACGCTCCGCCGTGACCGCGTTCCGGTTGCGGCGCGCCCCGTCGGTATCGGCGCGCGCGCGCACCGCCGCCACCCTCGTCGCCGCGCTGGCGGCGGTGCTGGTCGCTGGCCTGCTGCTGGGCCTGCTCGGGCTCGCCCCCGTCGCGCTGGGCGGCGCGGTGCTGCGCCAGGGCCTCGCCACCCGCTTCGGCATCGAGGATCTGGTGGTGCTGGCGGCGCCGCTGGTGATGTGCGGCCTGTCGGTGGCGCTGACGCTGCGGGTCGGTCTGTGGAACATCGGCGCCGACGGCCAGTTCTTCGTCGGCGCCGCCTGCGCCGCCGGGATCGGGCTGTACGGTCCGGACTGGCCCGCATTGGCGATGCTGGGGCTGATGGCCGGCGCGGCGATGCTGGGCGGCGCCGCCTGGATCGCGCTGCCGGCGCTGGCGCGGCTGACGCTCGGCACCAGCGAGATCATCTCCACCCTGCTGCTGAACTTCGTCGCCAGGCTCGGCATCGACTGGCTCGTCACCGGGCCGTGGCGCGACCGCTTCAGTTCGGTCACCGCGCAGTCGCCGCGCGTGCCGTACCCGCTGCCGAGGCTGCCGCATGCCTGGCACCTGGGCGCGATGCATTGGGGGCTGGCGGTGGTGCTGGCGCTGGCCGCGCTGCTGTCGCTGGTGCTGTCGCGCACCGTCTGGGGCTACGAGCTGCGCGTCTGCGGCGCCAACCGCGACGCCGCCGCCTATACCGGCATGGCGGTGCGGCGCCGGCTGGGCGAGGCGATGCTGCTCGGCGGCGCCATCGCCGGCCTGGGCGGCATGCTGGAACTGGCCGGCACCGTGCATCGCCTGCAGGCCGGCCTGTCCAACAATTACGGCTATGTCGGCATCATCGTCGCGGTGCTGGCCGCCGGCTCGCCGCTCGGCACGCTCCTCACCGGGCTGCTGCTGGCGCTGGTGCTCGAGGCCGGCTCGATGCTGCAGACCCAGGGCGTGCCGTCGAGCGCCGCCGTGGCGCTCACCGGGCTGATGCTGCTGTTTGTGGCGGTCGGCGAGCAGCTGGCGCACTACCGGCTGGTCAGGACCCGCCCGGCATGAGCGTGCTGGGCGGCCTGCTCGGCAACGCGCTGCTCTCCGGCGGCGTGCTGGCCCTGGCCGGGCTCGGCGAGCTGCTGGCCGAGCGGGTCGGCGTGCTCAATCTCGGCGTCGAGGGGCTGATGGCGCTGGGTGCGGCGAGCGCGGTGATCGCGGCCGCCGCCACCCACGACGCGGCGCTCGGCGTCGCCGCCGCGCTGGCGGCGGGCGCGCTGGCCGGCTGCCTGTTCGCGGTCGCCACCGTGCTGGCGCGCGCCAGCCAGGTGCTGTGCGGCATGGCGCTGACCATGGGCGGCCTCGGGCTGGCGGCGACCATCGGCCGGCCCTATGCCGGCCGGCCGTCGGCGGCGACCTTCCCGGCGCTGCCGATCCCGCTGCTCGACCGGCTGCCGGTGCTGGGAGAGGCGCTGTTCCGCCAGAGCCTGCCGGTCTATCTCGCCTATCTGGTGCTGCCGCTGGGGCTGCATCTGCTACTGTTCCATACCCGCCACGGCCTGACGCTGCGCGCGATCGGCGAGAACCCGGCCGCCTGCGACGCGGTCGGCATCCCGGTGACGGCACTGCGTTTCGCCTACGTGGTGCTGGGCGCCGCTCTCTCCGCCAGCGCCGGCGCCTATCTCACGCTGGGCTTCGTGCCGTCCTGGTCGGACGGGGTGACCGCCGGACGCGGCTGGATCGCGGTGGCGCTGGTGATCTTCGCCGGCTACCGGCCCTGGCGGATCGTCGGCGGCGCGCTGCTGTTCGGGCTGGTCAACGCGCTCGGCTACCTGGCGCAGGCGCGCGACTGGGGCGTGCCGGCGTCGCTGCTGTCGATGCTGCCCTACCTGGTCACGCTGCTGTTCATGGTGGTCCCGGCGCTGCTGGCCCGAGGCGGGTCGCGTTCAGGGTCTAGGATGGCGGCGCCGGCCGGGCTGGGCGTCGCCCACCATCGCTGAGCCGCCCGCCGTTCGTTACGCTGCATCCCTGCCAGGGGGTCGGGCGTTGGCTCGCTCGACCTGGGATTTTCATCCGTGAGCGCTTCCCTTACCGCCGGCGACGCCGCACCGCCCGCAGCTTGGCCGACCGTGACGCGCCTCGCCGGCGTCGCACTGCCGCGCATCCTCTACGGGCTGCGCATGACCGCCTCGGTGGCGCTGGCGCTGTGGGTGGCGTTCTGGCTGCAGCTCGAGAATGCCTACTGGGCGCCGCTGACCGCGGCGGTGGTGTGCCAGCCGACCATCGGCGCGTCGCTGCGCAAGGGCCAGTTCCGGATCATCGGCACCTTCACCGGGGCGTTGGGCATCGTGCTGCTGACCGCCTGCATGCCGCAGAGCCGGATCGGCCTGATCGCCGGGCTCGCGGTCTGGGCGGCGCTCGCCGGCTTCCTGACCACGCTGCTGCGCAACAGCGCCGCCTATGCCGCGTCGCTGGCCGGCTACACCGCGGTGATCGTGTTCGCCGACGCGATCGACGGCTCGCCGAACGACGTATTCCTGCTCGCCGTGACCCGCGCCACCGAGATCTCGATCGGCGTGCTGAGCGCTGGGCTGGTGCTGTCGGCGACCGATACCGGCGATGCGCGGCGTCGCCTGGCGCGGCGGCTGGCCGAGCTCGCCGCCGCCACCGCCGAGGGTCTGTGCGAGACGCTGCGCACCCCCGGCCTCGACACGGTCTCGCGCCGCCGGGCGCTGATCGGCACCCTGGCTTCGCTCGATCCGCTGCTCGACGAGGCGATCGGCGAGACCGCCGACCTGCGCTACAACGCGCCGGTGCTGCATGACGCAGTCGAGGGCATGCTGCGCGCGCTGTCGGCCTGGAACGACATCAACACCCATCTCACGGCCCCGGCGAACCGTCCCGCGCACGGTTTCGGGTCCGGACTGCGCGGCATCGCGCCCATCGCCGCGCTGGACTGGCTGGGCCAGCCGGCGGCGGCGCGCGACCGCTGCCGGCAGGCGGCGCGCCGTCTGGTGGCCGAGGAAGCGGGCTCCTTGTCGCACCGGCTGGTGGCGGACCGCGCCGCCGAGGCGCTGCTCGGGCTGGCGCGCGGCGCCAATGCGGTGGCGCTGCTCGACGCGCCGCGGCAGGCGCGGCCGGAACTGGCGTCCCGCCGCTATCGGCCCGGCTTTCACACCCCCGACCTGTTCACCGCCCTGGTCAACGGCCTGCGCGCCGGGCTCGCGGTGCTGGCGGCGGCGGCGATCTGGATCCTGCTCGCCTGGCCCGGCGGCCAGTCGCTGATGGTGTTCGGCGTGGTCATCACCACCCTGTTCGCGCCGCAGGCGGAGAGCGCGTCCAGGATCGTGGCGCAGTTCGGGCTCGGCGTGGTCGCCGCGTCGGTGCTGGCGGCGATCGCCTCGTTCGCCATCCTGCCCGCCCTGCAATCCTTCGCGTCGCTGATCCTGGTGATCGGCGCGGTCATGGTCCCCGCCGCCTGCTTCGCCGCCGGCACCTGGAACCGCTCCTTCTTCCTCGCCATCACCTTCATCTTCCTGGCGCTGCTGGCGCCGAGCAACCCGCAGACCTACGACCTGGCGTCGTTCCTGAATGGCACGCTGGTGACGGTGTCCGGGGTGCTGGTCGGGCTGCTCGGCTACCGGCTGGTGCCGCCGCCGGGCCGGGAGATGCGGATGCGCCGGCTGCTGGCGCTCAGCCTGCGCGACGTGCGCCGGTTCGCGGTGCGCCGTTCGCTGCGCCCGCAGCAGGCCTGGCTCGGGCTGCTCGCGGCGCGGATCGGCGCGCTGCCAGAGGATGCCGACCCGGCGGATCGCAGCCGGCTGGTCGCCGCCTTCTCCGCCGGTGCGCAGATCCTCAGGCTGTGGCAGCAATCCGCCTCGATCGTGCATCCCGAACGGCTGACCCAGGCGTTGCGCGCGCTGGCGGCCGGCCGCGTCGAGACCGCGATCGCCGGGCTGCGCCAGCTCGCGGCGGCGCAGGCGCCTGACGCACGCGGGCTGCGCTCCAGGGTGGAACTCGTGCTGCTCTCCGACGTGCTGACGCGGCATGCCCGGTATTTCGCCGACGAGGCGCATGGCCGGCCCGGCGTGCCAGAAATCGCCTCGGCAGTGGCGGGGGGCCGGTGATGCAGTATCGCGAGATCGACCTGTTCGGGGTCTATGTCGCGCCGTTCGCGCCGCTGATGGTGCTGGCGTGGCTGCTGGCGATCCCGCTGTTCCGCCTGTCGGCCCGGCTCGGCCTGGCGCGGTTCGTGTGGCACCCGTCGCTGTTCAATTTCGCGCTGTATGGCATCGTGCTCTGCATCCTGGTTCTGGTGGCGGGAGTTCTCTGAATGGGCGACGTTCGCCTCGACCGTCCCGACCAGGATCTGCCGTCGCAGCCGGCGCCCGCCCCGGAGGCGTCCGCCCCTGGGACTCCGGCCCCTGAGACTTCGGCGCCCGCGCCCGCCGCCGCAGACCGGCCGCGCCGCCCGTCCGGGCTGCGGGCGATGCCGGTCGTGGTCACGCTGCTCGCGGTGGTGGTCGCCGGGCTGCTCGGCTGGGCGGTGTGGGACGCCTATCTGGTCGCCCCCTGGACCCGCGACGGCACCGTGCGCGCCTATATCGTCACCGAGGCGTCCGAGGTGGCGGGGCGTCTGGTCAGCCTGCCGGTCGGCGCCGACAGCTACGTGACCAAGGGCCAGCTGCTGATGGAGGTCGATCCGACCGACTACCAGATCGCGGTGGCCGACGCCGAGGCCTCGGTGCAGCAGGCGCGCGCAACCCTGGACAACAACCGCGCCCAGGCGGCGCGGCGCGCCAAGCTGACCACGCTCAGCACCTCGGAGGAGGAGAAGCAGACCTACATCACCCAGGCGCGCACTGCGGAGGCCACCCTGAACCACAGCCTGGCGTCGCTGGCGCAGGCGCGGGTCAACCTGCAGCGCACCAAGGTGGTCTCGGCGGTGAACGGCTACGTCACCAACCTCAACGCCCAGGTCGGCGACTACGTGACGGTCGGCGAGCGGGTTATCTCGCTGGTCAATGCCGACAGCTTCTGGCTCGACGGGTATTTCGAGGAGACCCAGCTTTCCGCGATCCATGTCGGCGACCGGGCGCGCATCCTGCTGATGGGCTACAAGACGCCGATCGCCGGGCACGTCGCCGGCATCTCGCGCGGCATCAAGGTCGACAACGCGCAGCCCGACGCCGCCGGCCTGGCCTCGGTCAATCCGGTCTTCACCTGGATCAGGCTGGCGCAGCGCATCCCGGTGCGGATCGACATCGATCCCGATCCGCATCTGCCGGTGCTGGTCGCCGGCATGACCGCCACCATCCAGATCGATCCGCATACCGGCCATGGTCTTGCGGTGTTGAAATCGCTGCTGCCGACGGCACGGCATGCCTCGGAGACCACGCCTTGATCGATCACCTGATTTCCCGCGCCTACGCGCTGCTGGCCAAGGGCGACCGGCAGCTTCTGGGGCTGGCCGGCCCGCCCGGCAGCGGCAAGTCGACGCTGGCGGCGCGCCTCGGCGCGGCGCTCGGCGATCGCGCCGTGGTGGTGCCGATGGACGGGTTCCATCTGGCGCAGGCGGAACTCGAACGGCTCGGCCGCGCCGCCCGCAAGGGGGCGCCGGACACGTTCGACGCCGCCGGCTACGTCGCGCTGCTGCGTCGCCTGCGCGACCAGCCGGAGACCGAGACCGTCTATGCGCCGGCGTTCCGCCGCGAGATCGAGGAACCGGTCGCCGGTGCGATCGCGGTGCCCCCCGACGCCACGCTGGTGATCACCGAGGGCAACTACCTGCTGCTGGAGGGCGCATGGGCGCCGGTGCGCGCGCTGCTCGACGAAGCCTGGTATGTCGCCACGCCCGACACCCAGCGCGAGGCGTGGCTGCTCGCCCGGCACATGGCGTTCGGCCGCGACCGGCAGGCGGCGCTGGACTGGATCGAGAGCACCGACGCGCCCAACGCACGCCTGATCGCCGCCCATGCCGGCCGTGCCGACCTGCAGGTGGTGATCGACGCGGAGCCGCCGGTCGCGGATGGCTAGGTCGGGTGTGGTCTGGCAGCGCTGGGCGTTATCGCCGCCAGTGCCTAGTTGGGCAGCCACGCCATCCAGGGCCCGGATGAGAGCCCTGGCCGTGCTCAGTGATCGGTCCAGCCGACATAGCTGTCGACATTGTCGGCATCGATCAGCTTGGGCGTCATCAGCGTGATCTTCTCCGCCGGCGGGTGGCCGTTCAGGATGGCGATGCCGACCTTGGTGGCGAGCCGGCCCATGCCGTACGGATCCTGCGAGGCGGAGGCGGCGATCATGCCCTTGCTCTTGATCGCCTGCACGATGTCCGGCGCGCCGTCGACCGAGGTGATGACCAGGCCGGTGCGGTTCTGCTGCTTGGCGGCGAGATCGGAGCCGATCGCCTGCGGATCGTTGATGGTGAACACGCCGTTCAGGTCGGGATAGCGGATCAGCGCGCCCTGCATCACCTGCAGCCCGCCATCGCGCGAGCCCTTGCCGTCCTGGTCCGACGACAGGATCTTGATGTCTGGCGACTGGGCCAGCGCAGCCTTGCAGCCCTTCACCCGGTCGATCACCGACGAGACCTGCGGCCCGTTCTGGATCACCACGTTGCCCTTGCCGCCCAGCTTCTTGGCCAGGAACGCGCAGGACAGGTTGCCGGCCTTGGTGTTGTCGGTCTCGACCGTGGCGTCGGCGCCGTTGGCGGCGACGTCGGCCGCGACCACGACGATGCCGGCCGCCTGGGCGCGCTTGATCGCCGGCAGGATCGCGTTCGGATCGACCGCGTTCAGCACGATCATCTGCACGCCGGCGGCGATGAAGTTGTCGATCTGGGTAAACTGCTTGTTCAGGTCGTAATCGGCCGACACGGCCGTCACCGACACGGTGCCGCCATTGGCATTGGCCTCGGCCTTGATGCCCTTGGTCAGCGCCACGAAATACGGGTTGCCGAGCGACCCCATGGTCACGCCGATCGCCGTCAGCGGCTTGGCGTGGGCCCGCGCCTGGAGGCCAAGCAGGCCGGCCAGCAAGGCGGTGCCGCTCAGCAGAGTTCTGGTCATGGACATGGTCGCACCCTCGACCGGCCCGTTTTGAAACCGCGCGCGGCGAGCGGGCCGGGCCCCGCCGCGCGTTGTCGGACCGTCAGGTGCGCACGCCGCTGCCCTGGCGGAAACGGTCCAGCGCCACCGCACCGATGATCACCAGGCCCTTGACGATGAATTGCCAGATGTCGGAGACGCCGACCAGGATCAGCCCGTTCGACAGCACCGCGATGATCAGCGCGCCGATCAGCGTGCCCCAGATCGAACCGGTGCCGCCGACGAACGAGGTGCCGCCCAGGATCACCGCCGCGATCGCGTCCAGCTCGTAGGACTGGCCGAGCTGCAGGCCATTCGCGGCATAGAGCCTGGCCGAGGACAGCACGCCGCCGAGCCCGGCCAGCAGCCCGGACAGGGCATAGACGAACAGCAGGATGCGCGGGACGTTGATGCCGGACAGGCGGGCCGCCGCCGGATTGCCGCCGACCGCATAGATCCTGACCCCGAGCACGGTACGCCTGAGCACGAACCAGGAGGCGACGATCACGGTGATGGCGACGATCGCCAGCCAGGGGATGACGATCCCCGGCGCCACCGGCACGCCGCCATTGCCCAGCACGGCGTAGTTCAGCTGCGGGTTGAACACGGTGTTGTCGGCGCCCATCAGCCGCGCCAGCCCGCGCACCGCGGTCAGCGAGCCGAGCGTGACGATGAAGGGCGGCAGCTTGGCGTAGGCGATCAGCGTGCCGTTCAGCAGGCCGATCCCGGCGCCGATCGCGAGGCAGGTCGGAATCGCCAGGCCGCTCAGCGACGGCAGCAGCGAGACGATCAGCGCCCCCATCGCCGAGGCGGCCAGGATCGAGCCGACCGACAGGTCGATGCCGCCGGTCAGGATCACGAAGGTCATGCCGGCGGCCAGCACGCAGTTGATCGAGGCCTGCTGCGCCACGATCGACAGGTTCTGCACGCTGAGGAAGCGGTGGCCGCCGAGCAGGTGGAAGCCGATCGCCAGGATGATCAGCACCGGCAGCATGCCGGCCGCCTGGATCAGGGACCGGATCTGCACCTGTCTGGCGGACAGGCCGGCGCCGCCTGCCGGGGAGGATGCCAAGGGTTGGGTGTCGGACATGCTTTCCCCTACGCGGCCAGGCCGGCTGCATGGACCATGACGCTCTCCTGGGTGATGGCGGTGCCGGTCGCGCCGCCGACCTCCCCGGCGATCCGGCCCTCGCGCATCACCAGCACCCGGTCGCAGATGCCGACGATCTCGGGCAGGTCGGACGAGATCAGCAGCACGCCCAGGCCGCGCGCCGCCAGCTCGTCGATGATGCGGTAGATCTCCGATTTCGCGCCGACATCGACGCCGCGGGTCGGCTCGTCCAGGATCAGCACCCGCGGATCGGTCTCCAACAGCCGCGCCAGCAGCACCTTCTGCTGGTTGCCGCCGGACAGGCTGCCGACCTGCACCTGCGGACTGGCCGCGCGCACCCTGAAGGCGGCGAACGCGCGGCTCGCCCGTTCCCTGGCGCGGGCCAGGTTGAGCCGGCCGCCGGTATGCGCGTCGCGATCGATCACGCCGACATTGATGTTGCCGCCGCAGGACATGTCCAGGAACAGGCCGAGGCCCTTGCGATCCTCGGTCAGATAGGCGATCCCGGCATCGAGCGCCTGTTTCGGCGTCGTCAGCGTCACCGGCTTGCCCTCCAACGTCACGGTGCCGCCGGCCTTACGATCGGCGCCGTAGATCAGCCGCGCCAGCTCGGTGCGCCCGGCGCCGACCAGGCCGGCGACGCCCAGCACCTCGCCACGGTGTAGCGCGAACGAGCAGGGCTGCACCCGGCCGCCATCGGTGATGCCGTCGACCTGCATCACCACCGCGCCGCGCGCCGCGTCCGGGTCGTGGGTCTTGGTGTAGAACGACGACAATTCGCGCCCGACCATCATGCGCACGATTGCCTCGGCCGACAGCGCCGCGCGGTCCAGCGTGCCGACGCAGCTGCCGTCGCGCAGCACCGTCACCCGGTCCGCCAGCTCGTAGACCTCGGCCATGCGATGCGAGATGTAGATCAGCGCGATCCCCTCGCCGCGAAGCTGGCGGATCAGCGCGAACAGCCGGTCGGTCTCGCGCGCCGACAGCGCGGTCGTCGGCTCGTCCAGCACCAGGATGCGCGACTGGCGGTGCAGCGCCCGAGCGATCTCGACCAGCTGCTGCTCGGCGATCGACAGCGTGCCGACCAGCGTGTTCGGCCCGAACGGGGTGCCCAGACGTTCCAGGATCGGGCGGCAGGCCTCCGCCATCGCCTTGCGGTCGATCTGGCCGGCGCGCGCGATCTCGTCGCCGAGATGGATGTTCTCCGAGACCGTCAGATTCGGCGCCAGGGCCAGTTCCTGGTAGATGATGGCGATGCCGGCCTGCTTGGCCACCTGCGGCCCGACGATCGCCAGCGGCTTGCCGAACACCAGGATCTCGCCGCCAGGATCGGCGACATAGGCCCCGGACAGGATCTTCATCAGCGTCGACTTGCCGGCGCCGTTCTCGCCCATCAGCGCCAGCACCTCGCCGCCATGGGCGGTGAGCGACACGTCGGACAGCGCCCGAACGCCGGGAAAGCTCTTGGAAATGCCGCGCATCTCGAGCGCCGGGACGCCGGCGCCGGTCGCCGCCGCCACATTCGGGTTCGTCGACGTTGCCGGCGGCATCTGGGTCATCCGCTCTTCCATACCGCGCCGGGCGGCGAAATCAACCGGGTCATCGCCGCGCGGTCACGATGGCGGCCCGCAATCGGTCCAGATCCCGCCTGCCGCGTTCGACGCCACCGCCGCCTGCGCGAACCGGACGCCGCGCACCCCGTCCTCCAGGGTCGGCAGGCCGAGCAGACCGTCCGGCAGGCTCCGCCCGGCGCGCCTGGCCTCCACCGCCACCGCGAATTCGGTGTAAAGCGTCGCCCAGGCGTCGGCATAGCCCTCCGGATGGCCGCGCGGCATCCGGATCACCCGCTGCGCCGCCGCGCCGATCCCTGCGTCGGCGCCGCGCGACAGGCGCTGCGACGGCGCGCCCACCGGCGCCAGCGTGACGTGCTCCGGGGTCTCCTGGTTCCATTCCAGCCCGGCGGCGTCGCCGAAGATCCTGAGCCGCAGCCCGCAATGGGTGCCGGCCGCGGCCTGGCTCACCATCAGCGTGCCAGGCACCCCGCCGGTGAAGCGGGTCTGCATGAAGCAGGTATCCTCGAGCGGCTTCGGCGCGCCGGTGACATGGAACTCCGCCCGCAGCGCCTGCATTTCCAGCCCGGTGGCGAAGCAGGCCAGATGGTGAGCGTGGGTGCCGATATCGGCGGTGGTGAAGCTCCGGCCGGACCGCGCCGGGTCCATCCGCCACGACCCGCCCTTCTCCGAGATGGCCGACGCGCCGAGCGCCCATTCCTGGAAATACTCGACATGGATCTGCCGGATCCGCCCGACCGCGCCGGCCAGCACCATCTCGCGGATCTGCCTGACCATGGCGTGCGACGCATAGACGTAGGTGACGGCAAACACGAGCCCGCTCCGGCGCTGCGCCGCGCACAGCGCCTCGGCTTCCTGCAGCGTGTTGCAGAGCGGCTTGTCGCAGATCACGTCGATGCCGTGGGCCAGGAACGCCAGCGCCACCGGCGCGTGCAGGTGGTTCGGGGTGACGATCGCCACCGCGTCGATCCCGTCGGCGCGGGCGGCCTCGGCCGCCGCCATCGCCGCGTAGTCGCTGTAGGTGCGATCCTCCGCCAGCAGCCAGTCGCGGCCGGAGGTCCGGGCGATCTCCGGCGTGGCGGACAGCGCGCCGGCCACCACCTCCCAGCGGTTCGACAGCCTGGCGCCCATCGCATGCACCTGGCCGATGAACGCGCCCTGGCCGCCGCCGACGAAACCCAGCCGCAGCCGGCGGGTCGCCTGGGGCAGCATTTGCGGCGCCGCGCCACGCATCGAGGCCCGCCCCTCAGCCGGCGATCTTGACCGCGCGGCCGCTGCGCAGGCTCTCCAGCGCGGCGTCGGCGATCACCAGCGCCGCGCGCCCGTCGTCGAAGCCGGGCTCCGGCTTGCTGCCGGCGCGCACGCAGGCGACGAAATACGCGATCTCCGCCGCATAGGCGTCGGCGTAGCGCTCGATGAAGAAATCCAGTACTCGGTCGCTGTTCCGGGTGCCGGTCCTGCCCCAGCTCTCGACGCTGGTCGGGCGAAGGTTGCCGACTTGCAGCATGCCGCCCTCGCCGAACAGTTCCATGCGCTGGTCGTAGCCATAGGCGCTGCGGCGGGCGTTGTTGATGTGGATCAGCGTGCCCGACCGGGCGCGCAGGATCACCATCGCGGAGTCGATGTCGCCGGCAGCGCCGATCGCCGGCTCCACCAGCACCCCGCCGAACGCCGAGACCTCCTCGATCTCGCCGGCGACGAACCGGGCGATGTCGAAATCATGGATCGTCATGTCGCGGAACAGCCCGCCGGACACCTCGATATAGGCGATCGGCGGCGGCGCCGGGTCGCGGCTGGTGATGACGAGCTGCTCGAGCCGGCCGATCTCGCCGGCCTGCGCCCGCGCTCGCAAGGCGGCGATCGACGGATCGAACCGGCGCTGGAAGCCGATCATCAGCGTCGGATTGAACGGCGCGATCTCGGCCCGGCAGCGTTCGACCCGGGCCAGGTCCAGGTCGATCGGCTTCTCGCACAGGATCGCCTTGCCGGCCTTCGCCGCCTGGATGATCAGCTCGACATGGGTGTCGGTCGGACTGGCGATCAGCACCGCCTCGATCTGCCGGTCGTCGAGGATCTCGGCCACCGACCGCGCCTGCCGCACGTCGAGCTTCTGCGCGACCTCGGCCGACGCGGCCTGCTGCACGTCATAGACGGCGGTGAGCCTGGCATCGGGATGGCGCGCCAGATTGGCGGCGTGCATGCGTCCGATCCGGCCGCATCCGAGGACCGCGAAATTCACCATCTCTGCCGTTCTCCCTGACGCGACGGCTCAGCCGCCCCAGCCCTTGTAGTCGCCGACATTGTCGCTGGTGACGAGATGCGGCGTCAGCAGCACCACGCTCTCCGCCGGCTTGGTGCCGTTGACGCTGTCGACCGCCATCTTGAAGGCGGTGGCGGCCATGCCGGACGGATCCTGCGCCGCGGATGCCTTGATCAGGCTGGTCTTGTCGCGCAGCTCCGACACCACGTCCGGCGCGCCATCGACCGAGGTGATCATGAAGCCGGTGCGATGCAGCTGCCTGGCCGCCAGATTGAAGCCGATCGCGGACGGGTCGTTGACCGCGAACACCGCGTCGATCTCGCCGTAATGGGTGAGCAGCGCCTGGCCCGCCGCCAGCCCGCCGTCGCGGGACGCCTGCCCGTTCTGGTCCGACGACAGCAGCGTGACGCCGGGATTGTCGGCCAGCACCTTCTTGCACCCGGCGACGCGGTCGCGGATCGAGGAAACCTGCGGCCCGTTCAGGATGATCACGTTGCCCTTCTTGTTCGGCAGGTGGTCGACGATGTACTGGCAGGACAGCGCGCCGGCCTTCACGTTGTCGGTCATCACCGTCAGGCTGGCGCCACGGGCCGCGACGTCGAACGCCGCCACGGTGACGCCGGCGGCCTCGGCGCGACGGATCGCCGGCTCGATCGCCACCGGATCGACCGCGTTCAGCATGATGATCTTGGCGCCGCTGGCGATGAAATTGTCGATCTGGGTGAACTGCTTGTTGAGATCGTAGTCCGACGAGACGAAGGTCAGTCTTGCCGACGGCGTCACCGCCTTCGCCGCCTGGGTGATGCCGCGGTCGGTGGCGACGAAATACGGGTTGCCCAGCGAACCGACGGTGATCCCGACCTGGGAGATGTCGGCTGCCAGCGCCGGCGCAGCGATGGCGGACAGCATCAGCCCGGCGGCCAGCGAAACCCGGCGATTCTTTCTCGACAGCATGGACGTGTTTCCTTCGGTTCAGGCTCTTCGGCCCGGTCGGCGTAGATAACGCCCAACCATACCATTCCGCAACCGTGGCGGAATGTCTGTTCCGCAATCTTCTTTTTTGCGGTGCAGCAAACCAGCTTCGCGGTCGATCCGGAGCCGTATCGTCAGCGCGCCGCACCCCCGCCCCGGCGCAGCCCGACCACCAGCGTGGCGATCGCGTTGCCGAGCACGCTGGTCGCCGAGCGCCCCATATCCAGCAGGTGATCGACGCCCAGCAGCAGCAACAGCCCCGCGGCCGGCAGCCCGAATGCCGGCAGCACCGCCGCCAACGCCACCAGGGCGGCGCGCGGCACCCCGGCGGTGCCCTTGCTGGTCGCCATCAGCAGCAGCAGCAGACCCAGCTGCCGCTGCGGCGGCAGCGCGATGCCGTAGGCCTGGGCGATGAACAGCGCGGCGAAGGACTGGAACAGCATCGAGCCGTCCAGGTTGATGGCGTAGCCGAGCGGCAGCACCAGCCCGACCACGCGCGGCGGCACCCCGGCCCGCTCCAGCGTCGCCGCCAGCTGCGGCAACACCGACTCGCTGCTGGCGGTGGCGAACGCCAGCAGCATCGACGGTGCCACCGCGCGCAGACGCCCGGCCCGGCGCCCGAGCAGCAGCCATGCCGCGCCCAGCATGATCGCCCACAGCATCAGCATCGCCGCGTAGAAGCCGCCGATGAACAGCGCATAGCCATGCACCAGCGCCAGGCCCTGCCGCGCGAACAGCGCCAGCACCGCGCAGAACACCGCGACCGGCGCCAGTCGCATCACCATCCCGGTCAGACGCAGCATCGCGCCGGCGAGATCGGACAGCAGCAGGTGCAGCCGCCGCGACGGCGCTGGCGGTAGGGCGGCGATCGCGGCGCCGAACAGGATCGCGAACACGACGATCTGCACGATGTCGCCGCGCGCCATCGCGTCGCCGAGATTGTCCGGCACCAGATGCAGCAGGAACGAACGCGCATCGACCGTTGGCGGCGGCGCGGTCGCGGCCGGGATGCGCAGATGCAAGGCGGCGCCGGGCTGCAACCAGTCGGCGCAGAGCAGGCCCAGCGTCAGCGAGACCAGGGATGCCGCCACGAACCAGACCGCCGCCCGCAGCGCCACCCGCCCCAGATCGTCGCCCTGACCTTCGCTACCCTGGCCGTCGGCGTCCGGGTTGCGCGCCCTGGCGCCGGCCACGCCCGCCGCCAGCATGCTCAGCACCAGCGGCGCCACGATCATCCTGATCAGCCGCAGGAACAGCTCGGCGCCCAGCGTCGCCGCGCCGGTCGCTGCATCGACCAGCGCCGGCCGGCTGCCGGCGAGCCAGTGCAGCGCCAGGCCCGACGCGGCGCCGGCGAGCAGCGCCGCCAGGATCCTCGGCCCGGCGGACATCGCGGCGCCGCGACGCTAGGCGGCGCGGATCGCCTCGCCCGACTCCGCCTCTGCCGCGCGCCTGACCAGCACCGGGATCGATTTCGCCGCCGGGGTCTTGCTGGTCGAATCATGATGGTAGAGCGGCAGCAGCCCGTTGGTCTCCGGATAGTAGGCCGCGACCGAGCCGCGCGGGATCGGATAGGGCAGGGCCCGCAGCCCTTTCAGCTTCCTCTGCCGGCCGTCGTTCGAGATGGTCTCGATCTCGCAGCCGCCCTCCGGCGGGATGCCGCGCTCCGCCATGTCCGCCTCGTTCATGAACACCACCATGCGGTCGTTGTACACGCCGCGGTAGCGGTCGTTGTTGCTGTAGATGGTGGTGTTGAACTGCTCATGGCTGCGGATCGTCGCCAGACGCAGCATGCCCTGCACCGCGACCGGCTGGTCCATGTCGATCCCGGGATGGACAAGGAAGTTGGCGCGGCCGGACTCGGTGCGCCATTCGCGCTCGCGCGCCGGGTTGCGCAGGTGGAACTGCTTCTCGTCGAGGCGCTTGTTCATGTCGGCATAGATCGACGGATAGACCCGGGCGATCATGTCGCGGATCAGGTCGTAGTCGCGCTCGTAGCTTTCCCAGGCGACGGTCGAGTCCGGCAGGGTGGCGCGCGCCATGCGGCAGACGATGGCGATCTCCGACAGCAGATGTTCGCTGGCCGGCTCCAGGATTCCGGAAGAGGCGCCGACCATCGAGGTCGAATCCTCGATGGTGATGCGCTGCCGGACCCCGCCCTGGATGTCGCGTTCGGCGCGGGCGATGCACGGCAGGATGTAGGCCTGGCGCCCATGCACCAGGTGGCCGCGATTGAGCTTGGTGCTGATCGCGACCGTCATCTCCAGGCGGCGCATCGCCTCGTAGGCGACCGGCGTGTCCGGCACCGCGTGGATGAAGTTGCCGCCCAGGCCGATGAACACCCGTGCGGTGCCGGCGATCATCGCCTCGACCGATTCCACCACGTCGTGGCCCGGCTCCTGCGGCGGCTTGAAGCCGAACACCGTTTCGAACTGGTCGAGATAGGCCCGGGTGGGTTTCTCGTCGATGCCGACGGTGCGGTCGCCCTGCACGTTGGAATGGCCGCGCACCGGGGAGATGCCGGCGCCGGGCTTGCCGATATTGCCGCGCAGCAGCAGCAGGTTGGCGATCTGCTGGATCGCCTTGGCGCCGCTCTGGTGCTGGGTGATGCCCATGCCGTAGCAGATCATGGTGGCGTTGGAGGCGACATAGATCGCCGCGACGCGCTCGATCTGCGCCCGGCCGATGCCGGACATCGCCTCGATCGCCGCCCAGTCGGTCGCGCGCGCGTCGGCGGCGACGGCGGCGAATCCCTGCGTGTGCGCATCGATGAAGCCATGGTCGAGCACCGAGGGCCGTCCGGCGGCGAGCGCTGCGTCGTCCAGCTCCAGCACCGCGCGCACGATGCCCTTTAGCACCGCGATGTCGCCGCCGATGCGGATATGCACGAACTCGCTGCCGATCTTGGTCGAGCCGAAGGTCGCCATCTGGATCGGATCCTGCGGTTCGGTGAACCGCATCAGCGCCCGCTCCGGCATCGGGTTGATCACCACGATCGGCACGCCGCGATGCCGCGCCTCGACCAGCTGCGTCATCATGCGCGGGCTGTTGGTGCCGGGATTCTGGCCGATCACGAAGATCGCCTCGGTCCTGGCGAAATCGTCCAGCGTGCAGGTGCCCTTGCCGATGCCGATCGATTTCGGCAGGCCGCGGCTGGTCGGCTCGTGGCACATGTTCGAGCAGTCGGGGAAGTTGTTGGTGCCGAACGCGCGCACGAACACCGAATACAGGAACGCCGCCTCGTTGGAGGTGCGGCCGGAGGTGTAGAACTCGGCCTGGTTCGGGTCCGGCAGCGCCCGCAGCGTGGCGCCGATCGCCTCGAACGCCTGCTCCCAGCTGCACGGCACGTAGTGGTCGCTCGCCGCGTCGTAGCGCATCGGCTCGACCAGCCTGCCTTCCATCTCCAGCGCGTAGTCGCTCCACCCCATCAGCTCGGTGACGCTGTGGGCGGCGAAGAAGTCGCGGGTGACCCGGCGTCGCGTGGTCTCGAACGCCAGCGCCTTGGCGCCGTTCTCGCAGAACTCGAACGTCTTCGGCTTGCGGTCGGTGGGGCTCGGCGACGGCCAGGCGCAGGACGAGCATTTGAAGCCGTCCGGCTTGTTCATCGCCAGCAGGGTGCGGGTGGACTGGGCGATCACGCTCTGCTCGCGCAGCACCCGCGCGGTCGCGTTCAGGGCGCCCCAGCCGCCCGCCGGATGGTCGTAGGTCTTGTAGGTCGGCTGGTCGGCCATCGGGCGAACTCCGCTGCTATCACCCCATCCTAGGACAGCGCGCCGGTCGCGTCTCCCAGCAGATGCAGCACGATGCGCCTGACATGGGGCTGCCGGCGGTGCTCGATCAGATACAGCCCCTGCCAGGTCCCCAGCACCGGCCGGCCCTCGGCCACCGGGATGCTGAGCTGGGTGGCGGTCAGCATCGTGCGCAGGTGCGCCGGCATGTCGTCCGGGCCCTCGTCGTCGTGCGCGTAGCGGCCCGGCGCTTCCGGCGCGATGGTGTCGAGATAGCGCGCGATGTCGTCCAGCACCGCCGGCGAGGCGTTCTCCTGCACCGTCAGCGAGGCCGAGGTGTGCTGGCACCACAGCGTCAGCAGCCCGGTTTCGATCGCCTGCGCCGCCACCCAGTCCAGCACCGGACCGGTGATCGGGATCAGCCGCTTGCCGGCGGTCCGCAGCGTGAGCGTGTGCATCGCCTGGCGCATCGGCGCGTCAGCCCAGGAAGCCGACGATGCGCTCGGCCTCGCGCACGATCGGCTCGGCGATCGCCCTGGCGCGCTCTGCGCCGTTTTGCAGCACCTGGTCGAGATGGCCGGGATCGGCCAGCAGCCGCCGTGCCTGCCCGGAAATCGGCTCCAGGCTCTGCTGCACCTGGGCGGTCAGCGCCTCCTTGAACGGGCCGAAGCCGCGGCCGCCATGCTCTGCCAGCACCTGGTCCAGCGAGCGGCCGGACAGCGCCGCCAGGATGGTCGCCAGGTTGCGCGCCTCCGGGCGGCCCTCGAGACCGGCCGCCTCGGCGGGCAGCGGCTCCGGATCGGTCTTGGCGCGCCGGATCTTCAGCGCGATCGCGTCCGCGTCGTCGGTCAGGTTGATCCGGCTCTGGTCCGAGGGATCGGATTTAGACATCTTGCGGGTGCCGTCGCGCAGGCTCATCACCCTGGCGGCGTCCGGCGGTATCACCGCCTCGACCGTGGGGAAGAAATCGACCGCGTAGTCGTGGTTGAATTTCTGCGCGATGTCGTTGGCCAGTTCGAGATGCTGACGCTGGTCGTCGCCGACCGGCACCCTGGTCGCGTGATAGGCGTGGATGTCTGCCGCCATCAGGTTCGGATAGACGTACAGGCCCGACGACACCGCCTCGCGGTCGCGGCCGGCCTTGTCCTTGAACTGGGTCATGCGGTTCAGCCAGCCGATCCGCGCCACGCAGTTGAAGATCCAGGCCAGCCTGGCATGGGCGCTGACCGCGGACTGGTTGAACAGGATGTGGGCGTCGGCATCGATGCCGGCGGCGAGCAGGATCGCCGCCTGGGTGCGGGTCTGCGCGCGCAGCGCCGCCGGATCCTGCCAGGTGGTGATCGCATGCAGATCGACCAGGCAATACAGGCAGTCGTGCCCCTGCTGGAGCGCCACCCAGTTGCGTATGGCGCCAAGATAGTTGCCGAGCGTGGGCACGCCGGAGGGCTGGATACCGGAGAAGATGCGCTGCATCGCGGTCTTGTCCGGCTTTCCTGGCCGGATGGTCAAGCAGCGACGCCCGGCCGGCGCGCCGGCGGCGGACCCGACCGCTCGCGAAACCGTGCCCGAAACCGCGGCTCTGGCCCATGGGCGGCAACGCTGGACCAAGCTATTGACGAAATCATGAACAGGCGCCGCGGCGATGCACCGATCGATCGAAAGACGCCAGACCTTGGCGGCTGAACCCGGCGCGCGCCGCGCCGGCGACGCCGACGGCGATGGATGGAGCGGCCTGCTGCTCCTCACCGGACCGATGTTCGCCGGCAAATCCTCGGCGCTGATCGGCATGGCGGCGGAGGCCGGCCGCGACGTGCTGGTGCTCAAGCCCGCCTTCGACACCCGCGACGCCGTCAACCTGGTCTCCAGCCGCGACGGCTCGAGCATCGCCGCCCGCCCGGTGCGCGATTGGCCGGACGATGCGCGATCGTTCGCGATGCTGGTGATCGACGAGGTGCAGTTCCTTATCGCGCCGCATTATCGCGGCGATATCGTGCGCGACCTGCTGGGTGCGGTGTCGGCCGGGCAGCGGGTGGCGGTGGGCGGGCTCGACACCGACTATCTGCGCCGCCCGTTCGAGCCGGTGGCGCGCCTGGCCGAACATGCCGCGCGCCACGTCCGGCTGGCGGCGCGCTGCCATGTCTGCGGCCGCCCGGCGCACTGGACCGCCAAGCTCGCAGAGACCGGCCAGCGGCTCGAACTCGGCTGCCAGGAGCTGTACGAGGCGCGCTGCGACCGGCACTGGACGGCGCCGCAACCGGCGCGGGCGGCGATGGCGGGGGGCGGCGCCGGGCCGCCGATGGACACCGCATGAGCGGCCTGCCGCCCGGACCGGCGTCGCCGCGTACCCTGCTTGCGTGCCTGGCCGAGACCCGCAGCCTGCCGCGGATCCATAACCTGGTCCGCGACCATGGCCGGGGGCTGATCGGCTGCGACGCGATCGGCGTGCTGCTGCGAAAGCCGGGCGAGGCCGGGGGGTTCGAGGCCACGGCCTGCGCCGGGTTCGATGCCGCGATGCTGGCGACGCTGCTCGATGCGGACGGCCCGGCGGCGCCCGCGATCGCGCGCGGCGGTCCCGCCACGCCGATCGAGACCGGCTCCGGCTGGCTGGTGGTGGCGCCGTTCGGCCTGCCGGCACCGAGCGGCGCGGTGATCGCGCTCTGGGCCCGGCCCGGCCGGGAGCCGGCATGGCGGCAGCAGGCCTGCGCGGCGACCGCCGGTCTGGCCGGCGCGGTGGGTGCGGCGCTGCACGGCGCGCTGCTGATGGACCGGCTGCCGCACCTCGGGTTCGCGCAGCGTGGCGACGGCGTGTTCGAGCCGCTCGGCCGGTCATGGGCGGAGTACGGGCTCGGGCCCGACGAGTGTGCGCTGACCCGGTCCCGTCTGGCCGACATGCTGCATCCCGACGAGCACGACCGGGTGCTGGGCCAGTGGCGTGCCGCGATCGCCGCCAGGGCGCCGGTCGAGATCGAGCACCGGCTGCTGCACAAGGACGGCCAGTATCGCTGGTTCCGCACCCAGGCGGCGCCGACCGAGGCCGGCGCGATGCCGCTCTATGTCGGCTCCGGCACCGAGATCGACGCGCTGGTGCAGGCGCGCACCCATGAGCGCCGGCGACGCGAGGAGATGGAGCGGCGGCTGGTCGCCGAGATCACCGATCGCGGCCGCACCGAGGCCAGGCTGGCCAAGGCGGAACGGATCGAGGCGGTCGGGCAGCTCACCTCCGGGGTCGCCCATGATTTCAACAACCTGCTGACGGTGATCATCGGCAACATCGAGTTCCTCGAAACCCAGGCGCGCGGCGATGACCATCTGGACGGCAATGCCCGCGACAGGATCGCGCGCCGGCTGGCGGCGATGCGCGAGGCCGCCGAGCGCGGCGGCAACCTGACCCGGCAGCTGCTGGCGTTCGCCCGGCGGCAGCGGCTCGAACCGCGGCCGACCGACCTCAACGTCACCGTCACCGAATTGCGTCCGCTGCTGCCGGCCGCGATCGGCGGCGGCATCGAGGTCGAGACCCGCCTGCAGGGCGGCCTGTGGCCGGCCTTCGTCGACCGCACCCAGATCGAGCGGATGATCATCAACCTGGCGCTCAACGCGCACGACGCGATGGAGGTCGGCGGCGCCATCGTCATCGGCACCAGCAACCGGCCGCTCGGCGCTGAGGAGGCGGAGGCGCTCGGCCTGCACGGCGCCGGCGACTATGTCGAGATCTCGGTCAGCGACACCGGACGCGGCATGACCCCGGCGCACCTGGCCCGCGCCTTCGAGCCGTTCTTCACCACCAAGCCGCCGGGCAAGGGCTCCGGGCTCGGCCTCGCCCAGGCCTACGGCTTCGCCCGCCAGTCCGGCGGCATCGTCACGCTGAGTTCCGCGCCGGGCGAGGGCACCAGGGCGGCCATCCTGCTGCCGCGCGCGTCCTGCGCCGCGGCCCATGCGGCGCCCGAGCCGCCGCCGCCGGCCGCGCCGCCGACCCCGTTCGCAATCCCGCCGCTGCCCGGGGCGGCATCGTCCGGAGCAGCATCGTCCGGGACGCCGCCACCGGCCGACGCGTCGGCGGCGCGGCTAGTGCTGCTGGTCGATGACGACCTGGCGGTGCGCGAGGTCACCAGCACCATCGTCGCCGAGGCCGGCTACCGGGTGATCGAGGCGGCCAGCGGCCAGGAGGCGATGGAGCGGCTAGCCGAGGCCGGCCGGGTCGACCTGATGGTCACCGACTACGCGATGCCCGGCATGAACGGTCATGAATTGTATCGCGCGGCCCGGCGCCACCAGCCCGATCTCGAGGTGCTGTTCGTGACCGGCTATGCCGACCTCACCGCGCTCGGCGACGTCCCGGAACAGCAGATCCTGCTCAAGCCGTTCCGCTGCTCGACGCTGCTCGACAAGATCTGCGGCGTGCTCTCCGCCTGAGCCTCAGGCCAGCCGCACATCGTCCCGGCGGTTGCTGAGCAGGGCGTCGAAATAGGCGATGGTCCGGGTCAGCCCCTCATCCAGGCCGACGCAGGGCTGCCAGTCCAGCAACGCCCTGGCGCGGCCGATATCCGGGCAGCGCTGGGTCGGATCGTCCTGGGGCAGCGCCGCATGGATTAGCCGCGAGCGCGATCCGGTCAGCTCCAGGATGCGTTCGGCCAGCGCGCGCACCGTCAGCTCTTGCGGGTTGCCCAGATTGACCGGGCCGGTGACGTCGTCCGGGGTCGCCATCATCCGCACGAACCCCTCGATCATGTCCGAGACGTAGCAGAACGCCCGGGTCTGGCCGCCATCGCCGTACAGCGTGATGTCCTGTCCGCGCAGCGCCTGGGTGATGAAGTTCGAGACCACCCGCCCGTCCTCGGGATGCATGCGCGGCCCGTAGGTGTTGAAGATGCGCACCACCTTGATGCTGGTGC